>JAPPKG010000391.1:0-4484 GCA_026914085.1 Caldilineaceae bacterium
TTGGCGGGCTATTGCCGGAGGAATACGGGAGTTCGCCCCCCTTTTGGGATGCACCGGAAGCGGGCGTTCGGTTGACGGGGCGTGCGCGCGGGTGATAGACTCTTGCGCGTGATCCTGGACTGCAACAAGCAGGCCTGTCTATACGTATCTTTGAGCAGGAGGCGTTGTGACTGAGGTAGGCACTGAGAGCGGCCCCCGGCCGGTTCCCGGCGTTGATCTTGCGGGCAGCGTACCGGTGTTCGGCAGCCGGCCGGGAAGCCAGCTGGTAGACGGCGAATCGTTCGCCGATTTTAGCCGGAAGCGGCTCATTTTTGGGGCGTTCACACGGCTTGGTGAGACGCATGTATACCGCGTGGATTGCAAGGCGGGCGACCGTCTGCGGGCGCAGATGTTCGTTCCTGTCCTTCCCCGCGGCGGTTCGGTTATGCCGTCGTTTGCGGTCGTAGCGCGTAGCCTGCCATACAGTGCGGACACGGAGAAGCTGCCGTTGGAGCTGCCGCATGGCTACAGTGCGATCGTGGCGCCGCCGCCGAGTGAGCTCTTGCAGCCGGTCAAGGATGTTCTGACTCGTGTGCATTACTTCCCCGGACCTCTGATCGACTCGCGTACACTTGTCGGCGGGCGCTGTTATCTTGTGGTCTGGACGCCGCACAACCGGATGGGCAAATATGTGATCTCGATCGGCCATCGCTGGCATTTGCGATGGAGCTATTGGGCGCAGTTGCCGCTGTACTGGTGGCGGATACGGGGCTGGTTCGGTCTGAGCCGTACGGCTGCGCTTTATGTGCTGGCCGGGGTGCTGCTGGTTGTGCTGGCGGTCGCGGCGATACTGCGACGCAAAGGCACGAAGCGCCGAAAGACGGATGTCAAAGCGGTCGATACAGGCTAACCACTGCCAGAGATTTCACTGATGGCGGTGGCGTTTGGGGATCAAAGGGGCGGACCTGACCTCCGCGGCGACCGAACATTCAGATGACCCGTTATAGTGTAATGACGAAAGGTGGAGACTGTGCGCATCCTTCTCTATTTGGGCAAGGGGGGCGTAGGCAAGACGACGACTGCGGCGGCGACGGCGCTGCGCTGCGCGCAGATGGGCTACCGTACGCTTGTGGTGAGCACCGATATCGCGCATAGCTTGGCGGACAGCCTGGACAGGCCGCTGAAGAGCGACCCGACGGAGGTGACTGCCAATCTGTTTGCGCAGGAGATCAATGTCCTGGACGAAGTACGGAAGAACTGGGGCGCGATGCAGGGCTACATGGGCAAGATTCTGCGTAAGCAGGGAATGAGTAAGACGGTTGCCGAAGAGATGGCGATCATACCGGGCATGGAGGAGATCTTCAGCCTGTTGCACATTTACCGCTATGCGGAGACGCGTGAATTCGACCGGGTTATTGTGGATGCTGCGCCGACGGGCGAGTCGATGCGGTTGTTGGCGATGCCGGAGAGTTTCCAGTGGTATGTCGAGCGTTTCTTCGGCTGGGGGGAGACGGCGATGCGCCTGACCGGCGGGCTGTTGCGGCGGCTGATGCCGGAGCAGGACGCGCTGGCCAGTCTGCCCAAACTGGTGGATGATGTAAAGGCGTTACAGGAGGTCCTGAGCGATCCTCAGACCACCAGTTACCGGGTCGTAATCAATCCTGAGAAGATGGTGATCAAGGAGGGGGCGCGGGCGGTGACGTATCTGTCGTTGTTCGGATGTCCGGTGGATGCGGTTGTGGTCAACCGCATTCTGCCCGGTGTGCGGGCCCATGGGGATGGTGGGAGCGCGGCGGACGGGGAGACGGGTCAGAAGGCCAGGGGAGCGGCCGTATTTGCGCCGAGCAGCGATCCCTATTTGCGCCAACTTCAGGCGCACCAGGCGCGCTACCTGGTTGAAATCGAGCGGGATTTCTACCCGCTGCCGATTCTGTATAGCAGCTGGCGCAGCGAGGAGGTGGTCGGCTTTGGCCCGCTGCGGTCGTTGGCGGATGAGCTGTACGGGCAGCGGGACCCGGGCGAGGTGATGTTCGTCGGTCAGGCACAGGAGATCGAGGAGCAGGGCGATGACTTCATTCTGAAGCTGCCGTTACCCCACATAGAGCTGGACAAGATCCGGCTGACGAAACGGGGCGACGAGCTTTTCATTTCGATCGGCAACTTCAAGCGTGAATATCTGCTTCCGGCAATCCTGGCGCAACGGGATGCCAGCGGCGCGGTCTTCGCCGGCGGGACTCTGCGCATCCGTTTTCCGTGTAGCAGCCAGTAGCTGGCGGTCAGATGTCTGAATATCTGCACTGTTCGCCAGCCACGGGACTTTGACGAATGGGACTGGGAAACCTTCTGATACGAAGCATTGGCGTCACGGTCGGTGCTCAGATCGGCACCCGTATCGCGCACCGGATCCGGCCGCGCCCGTATCCTGCGCCGATGCGGGACCTGCTGGACCATCCGGTGCGCATGCGATATCGGGATCCCGTGGCGACGCTGGGACCGTTCGGAATCGGTCCTGGCGACAGTGTGCTGGATTTGGGTTGCGGCACGGGCACTTTCAGTGTGGAGATGGCGCGTCAGGCGGGCAGCAAGGGGCGCGTGCATGCGGTGGATATTCAGGCGTCAATGATCGAAGCGGCGCGCGCTAAGGTGGAAGGCGCCGGCCTCGCCGCGCGCGTCAGTTTTCATCATTGCGGCGCCTACAGTCTGCCTCTGGAGAAGGACAGTGTGGATGTTGCCATTGCGATCGCCTCGCTCTCCGAGATGCCGCAGCCTCTTTTCGCCCTGGAAGAGGTGCGGCGGGTCCTAAAACCGGGCGGGCGTCTGGCCGTCAGTGAAGAGATGCCGCACGCAGGGTATGCGCTGCAGCGAACGGTGCGGCAGTGGTTGCAGGAGGTAGGGTTTCGCTACGGCGGGCTGCGGGGCACCCCATTTTGCTACAGCTTACTCTATTTTAAAGACGAATAACCGCGGCGGCTTTCTGTCATTGGAACATTTCTTCCTATTCAGCTGGCGCCGATCTGTTATAATTTCCTGAAACGACCCGGACGGTCGCGCATGCGTGGAGTTGGCGTGGAACTGGATCTGAATCTGCCGTACAGTACTGAGGGACTGCCGGGGGTCGGTGGACAGCTACGGGCCGCGCCCGACACATTTATTGTTGAGGAGATACCGCTATACGAAGCCAGCGGTGCGGGCCAGCATCTTTATGTCAACGTAACGAAAGAGGAGTTGACGACGCGGGAGGTACAGCGGGGGCTGGCGGAGGCGTTCGACCTGCCTTACAGGGCGGTCGGGTTTGCCGGCATGAAAGACAAGTACGCGCGGGCAACGCAGACATTCAGTTTGTTGGTGGGCCACGTAGACGAGAGTTTTTTGGAGGCGGCGCCGGACCGCATCGGGGCGAAGACGCCGGTGACGGTGAACTGGGTGCGCCTGCATCGCAACAAGATCAAGAAGGGTCATCTGCTGGGCAACCGTTTCACGATTACGATTACACAGCCCTCGGTCGATGGCGAGATAGCGATGGCGCGCGCCGAGGCCATCGCGGAACAGTTGCGGGGGTGCGGGCTTCCTAACTTCTATGGCCCGCAGCGCTTGGGACAGAACGGCAGCAATGTGAGGCGGGGATGGGAATTGCTCCGGGGCGAGAAGCGCATAGCCAACCGGTGGCTGCGGAGTCTCCTGCTTGCCAGTGTGCAGAGCTACCTGTGCAACCGCTATCTGGCCCTGCGGCAGCAGCAGGGGCGGTTCAACAGACTGCTGACAGGAGACATCGCCAAGAAGCATGACACGGGCGGCCTGTTCGTCGTCGCCGACCAGACGGTGGAGCAAAGCCGTTTCGAACGGAAGGAGATCAGCTTTACAGCGCCCATTTACGGACCCAAGATGTGGGAGGCGGAGGCTGAGGCAGGTGAACTGGAGCAGGGAGTTTTGGCCGAGAGCGGCCTTGATATTGCTTCGCTAGCCAGGGCAAAGATGATGGGTACGCGGCGGCTGGGTCGGATTCTGCTAAATGATCTGTCGGTTACGCGGAAGGGGACGGACATTGTTGTGGCGTTTTCGCTGCCGAAAGGGGCGTTTGCGACAACGGTGCTGCGAGAGTTCATGAAAGTACCGGACGACCAACTGGCTCAAGCGGCGGTGGAAGACAGCAGTTCAGACGAGGATAGCGGGAATTGAACGGTTCGCGACGAAAAGCCCAAAAGCGAAAAGGAATTCTCCTTTAGGCAACGGAGTCCCATCATGGAAATGCCGCTTTTCCCTCTGAACGTTGTGCTATTTCCGGGTATGGCGCTACCTCTGCATATCTTTGAGCCCCGCTACCGGGAGATGATCAACCGCTGCCTGGACGAGAACCTGGCGTTCGGGGTTGTGTTGATCAAGGAAGGCCGGGAAGTAGGCGGCGAAGCGGAGCCGCGCCGGGTGGGGACGGCTGCTCGGATCGTGAAGGTTGACCGGCAGGCGGACGGAAGAATGAATATCCAGGTTGTGGGTACACGTCGATTCCG
>JAPPKG010000002.1:0-4477 GCA_026914085.1 Caldilineaceae bacterium
ATCATGGCGCTGACCGGTGTCGGCCCTTCCATGGCATCAGGCAACCAGATGTGGAGCGGGAACTGGGCACTCTTGCCAATGGCGCCGCAGAAGATGAGCACACCGATGAGCGAAATCCAGTGAACTTCGCCGAAGAGGGGAATGTTGACCAGCGATTGGGCGAGCTGGTCCAGGTTCGTCTCGGTAAACAGCTCGCTGAAGCGAAGGCTACTCGGCTCGCTGCGGACGTACAGCAGGATCAGGCCGATCATGAGCAGGGCATCGCCGATGCGGGTGGTGATGAACGCCTTCACCGCAGCTGCCCGTGCCGACGCCTTTTCGTACCAGAAACCGATCAAGAGGTAGCTGCACAGCCCCATCACTTCCCAGAAGACAAAGAACTGGAGCAGATTATTGGCAACGACCAAACCGAGCATGCCGGTCGCGAACAGACAGATGTAGGCCATGAAGCGGCTGTAGCGGGGGTCTTTGCCCTGTGCGTAGGCGGTCGGGTACTGTTCTGCACTTAGATGGTGGGGGAAACTCATGTAGCCGCTGGAGTAGATGAAAATCATCAACACCAGGAAGGGCACCATGAAGAGCATCAGGGCATTGGACGGATCCACCGCGTAGCCAATGACGAACTCCGTTGCGCCTGTGGGAATAGAGTATATCGCCTCGTCAACCGGATGCTCGCCGAAGTGATCACTGAAGAATGAGGCAAAGGCGATCCCCCAGCCCAGTATGCAACTGAGAATAGCCGAGCCGATTGCGGTCAGTGCACTGCCCCGCTTGTTTTTGTTCAGAAAGAGCAGGATCGCCAGGAATGCCAGGAAAGGGGGAATCGGCACAACCCAGGTGACGCTGAATAGTCCTTCCATAAAAGAGCCTCAGGTAAGAATGGAAACCGGACGGTCTTCTGTGATCAGTTCAGAGTAGTAATGCCAGGCCTATAACGTAGCCTGACGTCGAATCAGATTGGCGAACACGTACCCGACAAGCAGACCGGCAAATGCCAGCACGAACAGCCACAGATCGTTAGGCACTCCGGCCGTCGAGCCGATGCCTGCAAACAGGACCGCCCCGGCAAGGGAGATGATCAGTCGAAACGATTGCGCTTTTTTGTGCTGGCGGGCCTTCTCCAACAGCTGTGCTGCGTCGCCGTAATCGGGCTTATGTCTAACGATCTCTTTAAGTGCATAGACGGCACCCGTATAGTTGCCGTCCTCCATCTTTTCCTGTGCGAGCTGGTAGAGAAAGCTGCACTGTTCTTCAAGTGTTCCCGTCAGCTGCTTCCTGGCCACCTGGTTCCGGTTATCTCCGCACACGACGCCAGCGACGGCGCCGTTCTACCCGTTCAGGGCGACTCACCCTGCAAGTATGTCCAACTCGTCAACATCGATAGTGCGCCGCTCTCGGTAGACAGCGATGATGAGCGCCAGGCCCACGGCGGCCTCGGCTGCGGCGAGGCCGATGATCAACACCGCAAAGACCTGCCCGGTCAGATCCTCCATAGGACCGACACCATGACGCCAAAATGCCACCAGGTTGATGTTGGCAGCGTTGAGCATCAGTTCGATGCCCATGAGCATGGCAATTGCGTTGCGCCGCGCAAGCGCGCCGTACAGGCCGCACGAAAACAGGAAAGCGGCGAGCATCAGATACCAGCTAAGCGGAACCATAGATCAACCCCAAACAGATGCAGTGGCAAGAAACCGGTCATGTTTCAATGCAGGAACCGATTTCGTAGAGCAGGAGGCCTAGCGATCGCGCGCCAACAGGACGGCACCGACCAATGCCACAAGCAGCAGCAGCCCCAGAACTTCAAAAGCGATGACGTAGTTCGTTACGAACTCTCTTCCGAGCGCGCCAATCAGGGCTTCGTCGGCAACGACTTCTTCGCCAGCGGCCGGCCACGGCGTTGCCCGTGCAAAGGCAAGCAGTGCGACAAAAAAGAGAAAAGCAAACAGTGACGACTTTCCCCACTGATTATTTAAAGGAGAGGTGCGTCCGTACATCATGCTGCGCGTGAGCATGATGGCAAACGCGATCAACATGGCGATCGCGCCGACGTATACAAGTACCTGGCTGACCGCCAGAAATTCGGCTTCCAGAAAGACGTAGACACCGGCGACGCCGAAAAAGGTCAGCGTCAGGGCCAGGGCGCTGTGAAAGAGGTTGCGGCTGATGACAACGGCCAGACCGGCTACGGCTGTGAGCAAAGCCACCTGGATGAACACGAATTGTTCAAATGTTGGAATCGGTACCTCAATGCCCAGCGGTAACTGCATGGGAATCCCTGCCTTCGTGGTGGGAAATGACTTGACGAATGCCAGTGCCCTGGAACTGTGGCGAAGCCCTGTTCTGTCTGAATCTCGTCAGAAAAGACTCAATACATCGTGCCCTTTTCGGAGACCTGCATTGAGCCGATCAGGGAGGTTGGTTCAAATGAGCGCTTCGTCCGCATCTGCTCTTCACGGAAGTATTTCTGGAGTACGTAAGCGACGACGGCCATAACGCCGACATTTGCAATGAAGATAAGCACGTACTGAACGGCAACCGGCGTCGGGAGTTTCTGAATTATGGCCTGGGCGACAATCAGCCCGATCATCAGCGGCACGAGTACCTTCCAGGCAAAATACATCATCTGATCGATGCGGATGCGCGGAAAGGTACCGCGAATCCACTGCTGCAGGACGTAGATACCGTACACTTTGATCATGAAATAACCGAGACCCAATAATGGGCCGATGACCGGCAGCCCGACGCCTGGGCCTTGCCAGCCTCCAAGAAACAGGGTGACGGCGACGGCAGCCAGTATCCACGCGTTGAGGAACTGGGCCAGGAAGAACATGGCGAACTTCATGCCTGAATATTCGATGTGGAATCCTGCGATCAGTTCAGATTCCGCTTCCAACAGGTCGAAAGGTGTGAGTTCAGCCTCGGCGAGAGAGCTGACAAAGAAGACGATCAGCGCACCCGGCATGACGATTCCCAGCCAACCCAGGCCGAGATTGAAGCCAGCTATATGCAGAGATTGAAGTTCTACGATCTGGCCGAATCGCATCGAACCGGTGAGCAGCACGACCGTCAGGATCGCCAGCACCAGGGGGATTTCGTAGCTCAGGAGCTGTGCCACCACGCGGAAACCGGCGAGCAGGGCGTACTTGTTGTTGCTGCCCCAGCCGGCCATCAGCGCGGCCATTATGCCTATTGAACCGAGCGCAACAACATAGAGCGCGGCAACGTTCAGGTCCACGCCGGTCAGGCCTGGCGCAAACGGTATGACTGCCAGCAGCATCAGGACACCAAATACTGACAACACGGGAGACAGATTGTAAGCGATCTTATCCGCTTCGTAGGGAGTGATGTCCTCTTTGGAGAGCAGTTTGGCCGCATCGGCGACGGTCTGGAGGAGGCCGTATTTGCCGACGCGATTGGGGCCGATGCGGTCCTGAATGCGGCTGATGGCTTTGCGCGTTATCCAGATCAGGAGCAGGACGGACAACATGCCGTAGTTGATAAGTATAAAGGACCCGACGGCGTAAACCAGGAATATGGCCGCCCAGCCGGGAAGTCCCAGCCCCATGAGCCAGCTGGAGAGTGCTTCGCTCCATTGGGTTACCTGCATAGCTTCTCCTCCAAACAGGCAGCTGAGAAATTAAGGCCTATCGGGGCCACATTCTGAAATGTAAAGGGCAGCACGAAAGCGGGGCCTACTGCCACTCCAGGGCGCCCTTGCGCCAATCGTACATGAGTCCAATCACGAGCAGGAGTACAAAGAAGATTGTCGCGAACACTGCAAACATTTCCAGCTGCTGGTATGCAACTGCAATTGGGAAAAGGAACAGGGCTTCAACATCGAACACGACGAAAACCAGGCCAATCAGATAGTATTGAGCCCGGAATTGCACCCAAGTCTCGCCTATGGTTTCGACGCCGCTCTCGTAGATGTCGTTCTTGATCTCATCGGGCCGGCGGGGACCAAGGAAATGTCCCATCACGATGGCGGCAAGAGGCAACACGACCGCCAAGCCGGACATAACAAGTATGAAGAAATATTGACTGAGCATTGCCGAGAATCCGTTTGTGTGGAATTTAACAAACTCCCGCGAAAGTATAGCATAGCGATTTCTGATAGCGAAAGTTCGTACCCTTCGCAAACGCGTTCAACTTGGAGGAGATGACTACATTTTCAATGCATTCGATAGGATTGGGACGAGGCTGCTGAAATGATCCTTCAATGCGACCCGTCGGCATGCTTCTTGAAGTCAATCGATATGGGTGCATCCCAGATATGGGGTGGGAACAGTCTGGCGGGGAATCAGTGCCAGAGGCGGCTGGCGTTGTTTACCGTCTTTGGGCGAGACGCAGTGCAGGCGTTGGGCCTGGTCGTACGGTGGAGTCCGTCAGTTGGGGAGGGTGCGAGGGCAGGTACAAGGGCGGCACGTAAGGGGATCTGATGGGACTGGCGGGACGTGGTCTGGCTGGACACCTT
>JAPPKG010000529.1:0-4475 GCA_026914085.1 Caldilineaceae bacterium
GCAGATTGCCGTGGATGTCGCCCAGGAATGCGAGGCGCAGAGTAGAGTTCATGTGGGCCGGGCCACCTTTAGCGGGTCGCGTTCGTCGACGTACTGCTGACGTCCGGTGGCTTGGCTGTAGGCGATAAAGGAGTGGCGGATGTCTTCGGCATCGGGGTCGTGTCCGTTGGCCCAGCACCAGCGGAAGTAGTTGATGATTTCGGGTTCGGCGGTGACCAGCTCCCAGTAGAAAAGCTGGGCGATAACGCCGCCGGCTTCGAGCAGCCCTTCGGTGGAGAAGGCCTCAAGGACGGGGCGGCGGTCGTAGGGTACGCGGTGGTGCTGTACGCGCCAGCCGCCGGGTTGCTTGCTTTCGGGTACAGATTCCATGAGGGCGAACTGGGCGGCGGGGTTGCCGTTGAGGGGGAGACCGATGCTGCCGGGATTCATGAGGTGCCAGTGGCGGCAGTTTTCGCCGCCGGAGGGCGGGGGCTGGAAGGGGCCGGCCCCACTAAAATTGGCGCCGCTCTCGTGGGGGTGGGTCATGGGATCGTCGGAATCCGGCTTGTAGAGATGCCTGTCTACCTGTACGTGGGTATGGGCAGAGATGACGTTACGCTCTTTGATCGGGTCGATTTCGGCGATGACTTTCTCGTCGGGCATGTTCTGGTAGAAACCGACGCGATTGCGGCCTGGCACACCGTGCGCCACGCGGATGGGCTGGGCGCCGGGAAATTGCAGGCGCAGCTCATCGGGCAGCGCGGCGAGGTAGTTGGCCTGTTTTGGACCTACCCGTTTGACAAGCCAGTGGAGACTGCCCCATCTTTCGGAGTCGTCGGCGCCCTGGGGGGCACGTTCGGTGCCGAAGTCGAGCAGGTAGAATTCGTGATTGCCGCGCACGACGGCCCAATCGGAGGCGCGGACGACGTCTACGACGCCGTTGTTGAAGGGCATGGGGTTGATGAGATCGCCGTTGAGGACGACGAAATCGGGCTGAAGCCTTTCCAGTTCGGTGAGGACGGCTTGCAGCGCGGGCAGGTTTCCGTGGATGTCGGCGAGGACGGCGAGTCGCATGGGTGTCGGGTTTATTCGCAGGAGATGGTCTGCGGCACACTGCCCGCTATGCTACCCGGTGGATGGAGAACCGTCAAACTGGAAGGGCAGTGGTCAGTAGTCAGTGATCAGTGGTCAGTGGTTAGTGGCGAGGAGTGGGGCGTCAGGATTGGAGGGCGGGGGGCGATTGGAGGGGGTGTTTGTTGACAGGGGAGGGGGGCTGTGGCTAAGATCGACAGGGGAATAGGCAAACACTGTTTGTGCGTGGATTGACATGGGAGGCAGCGATGTGCGGACGATTTGTGTTGCGGGCTTCGCCGCAGAATTTGCAGATGTTGTTTGAGCTGAATGAGGCGCCGAAGACGGGGCCGCGGTACAATATTGCGCCGACTCAGCCGGTGCTGGCGGTGCGGACGAATCCGCATGGAGGCGCGAGGGAGGCGACGTACCTGAATTGGGGACTGATTCCGTTTTGGGCGAAGGACCCGAAGATCGGGAGCAGGATGATCAACGCGCGGTCGGAGACGGCGGCGGAGAAGCCCTCGTTCCGGGCGGCTTACAAGTACCGGCGCTGTATTGTGCCGACGGATGGGTTCTATGAGTGGAAGAAGGTGCAGGGCGGCAAGCAGCCTTATCTGATCGGTCTGGCGTCGGGCGAGGCGTTCGGGATTGCGGGGTTGTGGGAACACTGGGAGCAGGACGGCTCGGTGATCGAGTCGTGTACTCTGCTGACGACGGATGCGAATGCGTTCATGGGGCCGCTTCATCACCGCATGCCGGTCATTCTCGACCGGGAGGACTACGACGTGTGGCTGGATGCGAGTGTGCAGAAGGCGGATACGCTGCTACACCTGATGCGGCCATACGAGGGCGAGGACATGAAGGCGGTGGCAGTGAGCAGGACGGTAAACAACCCGCGCAATGACGAGCCGGGCTGCGTGGAGCCGGTGGAGGCGTAAGGCAGGTCCCTTTACCTACTGGCATGCGTTTGAGGGCGGGCGACGGACAGTTCCCGGCCGGTCTACCAATTCCGTTGTGGCGAGTCCACTACTCCAGAGGAAACTGAAATCGATGACTGCGACAGTTCGAAATAGTGAAGCCCTTGACGGCACGTCGAAGGCTGGGTGGGAGAGGGCAGATTTTGTGACGCCGGCGGATAAGCCGCCGCAGAGGCTGTTTGTGCCTGGGCCGACCGACGTGCATCCGGCGACGCTGGCGGCGCAGGGTGCGCCGATGATCGGTCACCGCAGCGAGGAGTTGGAATCGCTTTTCGGGAAGTGCAGCGAGCAACTGCAGGCGTTGTATTGTACGGAGGCGCGGGTCTTTACGGTTGCGGCGTCGGGCTCCGGGCTGCAGGAGGCGGCTATCCGGAACGCTGTGGGCGGTCGGGTGATCAATTTTGTCAATGGGGCGTTCAGTCAGCGGTGGCATGACGTTTCGGTTGGATGCGGCAAGGAGGCGATCGCGGTCGAAGTGCCGTGGTGCACGGCGGTCAAGCCGGAGCAGGTTGAGGAGGCGCTGCGGGGGGCGCTTGGGGACGGCCCGGTGGACGCGATCACGGTCGTTCACAATGAGACGAGCACGGGCGCGGCGAGCCCGATCGATGCGATCGCGGCGAGTGTGCGGGGAGTCAGCCCGGAGACGCTTGTGCTGGTGGATGCGGTGTCTTCGTTCAGCGGGGTGAAGCTGCCTTTTGACGAGTGGGGGCTGGATTTGCTGCTGACCTCTTCGCAGAAGGCGCTGGCGGTGCCGCCGGGGCTGGCGTTTGCGGCGGTGAGCGACCGGTTGATGGCGCGTGCGGCTACGGTTCCCCATCGCGGCTGGTATTTCGATTTCTTGCAGCTGGACAAGTACCGGCAACGAAGCACGACTCCGGCCACGCCGGCCATCTCTCTGATGCGTGCGCTGAGCGTGCAGCTTGACCGGATCTTTGCCGAGGGGCTGGATGCGCGCTATGCCCGTCATGCATTCTGCGGGCAGATGAGCCGCGAGTGGGCGGTGGCGAACGGGTTCGGGCTGATGGCGGAGAGCGGATACGAATCGGACACGGTGACGACTGTTGAAAACGGCAGAGGACTGGATATCGGCAAGCTCAGCGGGTTCCTGGGAAGCCAAGAGATGCAGGTCGCCAATGGATATGGTCCGTACAGGGGCAAGGCGTTCCGAATCGGGCATATGGGCGAGGTGTGGCCTTCGGACCTGGAGCGACTTTTTGCGGCGATCGAGGCGTTTGCGGGCGGGGCAGAGCGGTGAAGACAGATCTCCTTGACAGGGCGAGCCGGAACCGCTGCGGCCCAGTTGCCAGGGATAAGGTCCTGGTCGGAGGAGTTTGCCGGCCGGGCGGCTAAGGTGCCGATATGCTCTATCTGGTCGCCACGCCCATTGGAAACCTCGGTGATATTTCGCTGCGAGCGCTGGAAACGCTGCGTTCGGTGGATCTGATTGCGGCGGAGGACACGCGCAAGACCGGTCGGTTGCTGAAGCATCACGACATCGACACGCCCCAGTTTTCATACCACGAACACAATGAACAGCAGGCGGTCGAGCGGATCGTGGGCGCGCTGCGGGGCGGGCGTTCGGTGGCGGTTGTGACGAATGCGGGGACGCCGGGCATCTCCGATCCGGGCTTTACGGCGGTGCGGCGGGCAGTAGAGGAGGGGCTGCCGGTTTCGGCAATTCCGGGGCCGACGGGTCTGATTACGGCACTGATTCTCTCAGGGCTGCCGTTGCACAGTTTTACGTTTCGGGGCTTCGCACCGCGGAAGACGGCGGCGCGGCGACGGTTTCTGGAGGTGGACGTCGACTCGCCGCACACACTGGTCTTTTACGAGAGCCAGCACCGGCTGGGGGCATTTCTGGCGGATGCACTGGCGGTGTACGGGGACCGGCCGGCCGCTGTGGCGAACGATTTGACGAAGCTGCACGAGCGTGTGCAGCGGGGAACAGTTGGTTCCCTGTTGGAGGCGGTCGCGGACAGGAAGTTGCTGGGCGAGTTTATCGTTGTAATCGGCGGCTGCCGTTGAGAGCGTTGTGCTGTGCGCAGGCCGCACTTGCTGCATTCTGGTAAACACATCTCTTCCATGCAGCACTCCCCTTGAATAAAAAGCTCCAACAGACGTGCAAGTCCGCGAGAGGGACGTTCGGATCTCGGCGGCCCCTTTTTCGCTGGAGAGAGACTCTTGAGCCGTTTTCCAAATCGGCGGGTTTGGACTGGGGATTGCCGGATGGTGGGGACTCCTGTAGCGGCCCGCGATGGACTCGGCGACGTCTGAAGCGCCTGATTGGGGCTATCCTCGTGGGAAAAGCCGGACGCCGGCCAAGTCCGGAGCGCTGGCGGGTCTTGTCAGGTCGCAATGGCACCTGCTGGCTGGACGGCACCAGGTCGAGTAGGCATGTTGTTGGGGGGGGCGTTGGGGGGGGGGGGGCCCCCCCCCCAGGGGGGG
>JAPPKG010000618.1:0-4460 GCA_026914085.1 Caldilineaceae bacterium
CCCCCGGGGGGGCGGCCGCCCCCCGCCCCCCCCCCCTTTTGGGGGGGCCCCCCCCCCCCAACGCCCCCCCTACACCAGCCTACCCAACCGTGCTTCCTCCCCCCACCATCGTGCCTGTCCAACCGTGCTTCCTCCTCCCTCACCCCATCTCAAACCACTAGCCATTAACCACTGACCACTGCAGTGCCACCAAAATCGGTTCCTAACTCGATCTCGCTATCCGTTGACAGCCGCCGCCCTTCAACTTATACTGAACACACTTTCCTACCCCTCACCTGAAATGCAACGGGGAGACAGATCCGTGAATACACATCGCAATGAGAAATCGGTTTCTCCGATGCTCCCGCATAGCCAGACTGTCGATGCCGGCCGTCAACGGACAGCCCTTGATTTCACCACGGGCCCCAGGATGCTGCCTGCCATTCTTCTGTTTGCCCTGCTCTGTCTCGCACTCAGCGGCTGTGCATCCAACTACGATCTACTCAACCTGACCGTTCCCGCTTCGGTCCAGGTCGAGCAATTTAGCCCCGAAACCGGTCCCTGTGTCGACCAGTTCATCACCCACGACCTCCCCCACAACACCAACACCGCCGACGGCATCATCCGCATGTACGAGGCCAACGGCGCCGGCGTTGCCATCAACGATCTCGACAATGACGGCGACCTCGACCTCGTCCTCGGCAACTACGACAACCCCAACTCCATCTTCTGGAACCAGGGCGGCCTCAACTTCCGCCGCGAGCAGATGCCCGTCGGCCGCACCCGCGCCGTAACCGCTGTCGATGTCGACGGCGATGGTTGGACCGACCTCGCGCTGACTCGTGTCGGCGGCGCTATCAATTTCTGGCGCAACCGCGGCCCCGACCTGGCCCCGGACGAGCCCGGTCGCTTCGTACAGGAGTTCGTTAACGGCCTTGCCAAGCCCGCCTACGCCATCGACTGGGCCGACCTCGACGCCGACGGTGACCTCGACGCCGTCACCGCCTCCTACGATATCGGCCTCCTCACCGAGCTGGGCAACGAATACCTGCTCAGAGATGAAGCCGGCGTCTATATCCACTGGAATGAACCCGGTCGCTTCCGCGCCCAGCGCCTCGCCGATGAGGCCCAGGCCCTTGCCATCGCCCTCTGGGACCAGGACGGCGACGGACGCCTCGATCTCCTCGTCGGCAACGACTTCGCCCTGCCCGATCAGTTCTGGCGCAACCACGCCGACGGCTGGCAGCTCGCCTCAATCTTCCCTGAAACCACACACAGCACCATGAGCTTCGACCTCGCCGACGTCGATAACTCCGGCCGCACCGCCCTCTTCGCCAGCGACATGAAACCGCCCGACATGAACCCCGAAACCATGCGCGCCTGGGCGCCGCTCATGGAGGCCGAACACCCTCCCCTGCCGGAAGGCGACCCTCAGCGCATGGAAAATATGCTCCTCGTCGCCGACCAGGACGGTGCCTTTCAAAATTTCGGTCGTGACCGCCAGCTCGACGCCACCGGATGGAGCTGGGCCAGCCTCTTCGGCGACCTCGACCAGGACGGACAGCTCGATCTCTACATCGTCAACGGCTTCGCCGAGTCCACCACCTTCGCCCACATGGAAGACCACGAACTGGTCGAGCGCAATCAGGCCCTGCGCAACACCGGCGGCCGCTTCGAACGCATGCCCGATTGGGGCCTCGGCAGCGAGCGCGGCGGACGCGGCGCCGCCCAGGGCGACCTCGACGGTGACGGCGACCTCGATATCGTCGTCAACAACCTGCGCGGCAACGCCCAGCTCTTCGAAAACCGCCTCTGCGGCGGCGCCTCATTACAGGTGCAACTGCGCCAGCCCGGCAGCGCCAACCCCGCAGCCATCGGCGCCACAGCCATTCTCGAAACGCCCGCAGGCAGCCTGCGACGCGACGTGCGCGTAACCCGCGGCTACCTCTCCAGCGACCCCGGCCAGCTCCACTTCGGCTTTCCCGCCGATACCCAGCCCCGCCTCCTCCTGGTCCGCTGGCCCGATGGCCAGTGGTCTACCGTCTCCAGCCCCGCCCCGGGACAGCGGATAACCGTTGTCAGAACAGATCTGGGGCAGGAGTAAAGCGTGGCCGCTTGCAACCTATCTGTCGAAGACACCAGCCATATCGATGAGGAATAACAAATATGCCAGCATCTGCCCCCCGCACAGAAGCCATTGAGAAGATCCGCCGCCTGCCGCAACAGCTCGAAGAGCTGATATCCGGGCTTTCACCGCAACAGCTGACCGCAAAACCGCTGCCCAATGAATGGACCGTGGCCCAGAACGTCCACCACATCGCCGATTCCCACATTAACAGCTATGTGCGCTGCAAGCTCATGGCAACCGAAGACAATCCAACCCTCAAACCCTACGACGAGGGCGCGTGGGCCCTCCTTACCGACGGCAGCAGCCCCGACCTCTCCGACTCCTTGGCCCTCCTGAAGGCCCTCCACGCCCGCTGGGCCCGGTTCTGGGAAAACCTGCCCGAAGACGCCTGGCAGCGCACCGGCCAGCACCCCGAAAGCGGCCCCGTCACCCTGGCCAGACAGCTCGAACTCTACGTCCAACACGGCGAAGCCCACTTGGATCAGATCCGCCGCACGCTGGCCGCAAGCAAAAAGTAGCCGGCCGCACAACATGCCCTGCCGGTTACCGGATACGGTCACACGAACTGTGTAAGAATCCGCACAGAGCCGACCGCCGCACATGGGATAAAGTCAGACCTGTCAGAGCGATAGGAGAAAACATGGGATCTGCAGAAGCACTGCACGATCTGCAAAAGGAACAGACAGAGCAGACCAGGGCTAGTACTCCGCCGGTCAATCCCCTCGCGCCGGATGAAGGACGTCGTGTCTCCCTCGAAGAATACTGGGAAAAATGGTACGAGAACCCCTACCCGGACATCGACGTCAGCTACGAATGGAACAATGGCATTCTGGAGGCAAAACCATTGGCCAATGCCCCCCAAATCGAACTTGGATTCTGGTTCCTTTTCCTGCTCGGTCAGTATCTCTACTCGCATGACATCGCACAGCTGATCAATCTGGAGACCGGCTTTGTCCTCACCATGGAGGACGTAACCGAGCCGTCAGGGATCCGCAAAGCCGTCCGCAAGCCGGACATCGGCATCATTCTGAACAGCAACCCTGTCCCCTGGGGACGCGTGGACCAGCGCTCATTTGCCGGGGTCTGCGACGGCGTCGTCGAATTCATCTCCGATTCCACGCAGGTCGAAGTCCGGCGCGATACCCAAGAGAAAAGGCGCGACTACGCGCTGGCCGGCGTACAGGAGTACTACATTCTCGACCCCACCGGCGAGCACATGCACTTCTTCCACCTGACTCCGGACCGCCAATATGAAGAGATCCAACCCGATGTCGCCGGAGTGATTCGCTCCCAACTGCTGCCCGGCTTCCAATTCCGGCACAGCGATCTTTACGAACTGACGGCGCTTGAGGAGCTCGCGCTCGACGACGTATATCAAGGGTTTGTGCTTCCCAAATACCAGGAATCCGAGACCGCCCGCCGGCAGGCCGAGCAACGTGCCGAAACCGAAGCAACCGCCCGCCAGCAGGCCGAACAACGGGCCGGAGCCGAAGCAACCGCCCGCCAGCAGGCCGAACAACGGGCCGGAGCCGAAGCAACCGCCCGCCAGCAAGCCGAGCAACGGGCCGAATCCGAAGCAACCGCCCGCCAGCAAGCCGAACAACGAGTCGACGCCGAAACAGCCGCCCGCCAGCAGGCCGAAGAGCGGCTGCGGTCACTCGAAGCCGAACTGGCCCGCCTGCGCCGCCGGTCGTCTTGAACGCAATTCGCTAACCCGTTTACCCCCGGAGGAAAACCTCTCCGGCAGGGACCGGATCGTCGCCGCACACTGCGTTTCTGGCTCCACCGGGAGCCCGAAAAAAGATTTTTCGCGCTTGAATTGCAATACAGAATCCTGTACAATAACCACACCGCGAATCTCGCGCTAATTTAGCAGTCGACACAACCCATTTGCGCTCCTTTCGAGTAGGAGCGCCCTAGAACACTCACTCGCAGCTTCAGATGTTTTCAGGGAGGAAAATGATGCAATTCCGACAATGGCAGAACCGTTTCAGCTTCAGGGCGTTGATCGTCCTGGCGCTGGCCGCCCTGCTGCTCTCTGCCTGCGCCCCCATAGCACCGGCAGCTGATAGCGGCATGGAAATGGCCGACGAAGGCCCGGTAACCATCACGTGGGCCATGTGGGGTAGCCCCGCAGAGGTCGCCACCCATCAGTCTGTGGCCGATGCTTTTATGGAAGAACAGGACGACATCGTCATCGAGATCCTGGCCGAGCCCTGGGGTGACTACTTCACCAAGATCCAAACCCTCTGGGCCAGCGGTGACTCCTCCGTCGTCCCCGATGTCCTCTTCCTCTCACCCATCGTGAGCTATGCCTCCGAGGGCGTGCTGGAAAACCTTGACCCCTGGATCG
>JAPPKG010000399.1:0-4450 GCA_026914085.1 Caldilineaceae bacterium
TTGAACTCGACCCAGAGTACGAAAAACTCTTGGTATCAAATTGAACTTACATTAGCTGAACCGCTCCTCCAGCCAGGGGTCCCCCTCCATGTGGTAGCCGTAGCGTTCCCAGAAGCCGGGCCGGTCGCCGCGCATGAACTCCAACCCGCGCAGCCATTTGGCGCTCTTCCAGAAATATTTCTTTGGCACCAGCAAACGCAGGGGATAGCCGTGGTCCGGTTCGATCGGCTTGCCCTGGTAGAGATAGGCGAGCATCGTGTCGTCGTCGTCAAGCACATCCAGGGCGATGTTTGTCGTATAGTCGCCGTCGCAATGGGCCATCACGTGCGTGGCAGCCGGGTCGACTTCAATGTGGCGCAGAAATTCACGCCAGGGCACACCCGTCCACGTCGTGTCCAGTTTGCTCCAGCGGGTGACGCAGTGGATGTCAACCGTCTGGGTCTTGGCCGGCAGGGCCGTCAACGCCTCCCACGTGAAGCTCTTTTCCTGTGCAAGTCCGAAAACGCCCAGATCCCAACCATCCAGCGAAGCGTAATGATACGTCGGGCCATAGGTCAACACCGGAAATCGTTCGGTCACAAACTGGCCCGGCGGCACCCGCTCTTCGCGGGGATTGGCAGGTAGATTCTTGACCCGTTTAAGCCGTTCGACCTTGCGAAAAGGATTTTCGATACGCATTATTTCATCTCCATATAGCGGACAGTGAAAGGAAACGCCGTCCCACTCCCCCGCAGTCGCAGTTGCAGACCACGAGCCCCTAATCACTATCCACTGCAGTAAAACGCTTGAGAACCAAGGAGGCGTTCTGCCCGCCGAGACCGAATCCGTTGCAAAGGCCGGCATTGACCCGGCAGGCGCGGCTGACGTTGGGCACGTAGTCCAGGTCGCAGTCCGGGTCCCGCTCATTGTAGTTGATCGTCGGCGCAATGCGCTGCGTCTGCATCGCCTGCACCAGCGCGGCCGCGCTCTGCGCGCCGGCTGCGCCCATCGCGTGGCCGATACTGCTCTTGAGGCTGGTGACCGGAATGTTGTAGGCGTCCTCGCCGAAGATCCGTTTGATGGCCGCGGTCTCCGATCTGTCGTTCAGAATTGTGCCTGTGCCGTGCGCGACGATCCAGTCGATCTCATCGGTGCCGAGGCCGCTCTCCGCCAGCGCGATGCGCATACATTCGGTTGCGCCATGCCCGCCCGGTTCCGGCGCCACCATATCGAAGGCGTCTTCACTAAGCCCGTAGCCGGCGAACTCGGCCAGGATCTGCGCGCCGCGCGCCTGCGCATGTTCCAGCGTTTCCAGCACAAACGCAGCCGCACCCTCGCCCACGACCATACCGTCCCTGTCGCCGCTGAACGGGCGGCAGGCGCTTTCCGGCTCGTCGTTGCGTGTGCTGGCCGCGCCCAGGCGGCTGAACGTGGAGATCGCCATCTTGGTCAGGTACCCCTCCGCCCCGCCCGTCAGCATCACATCCGCCTCCCCGCGCTGGAGGCGCCGCGCGGCTTCCCCGATGCTGGTGATACCGGTCGCGCACGCTGTTACCTGGCTATTGGTGGGTCCGGTGATACCGTACTTGATGGCGATAAATGTCGGCGCGCTGCTGATCAGCGCGGCGGTCGCGCTGGCCGGATTGAAACGCTTGGGGCCGTTTTCCTCGAGCTTGCGGCCCTCCTCCTCAACAATATCCCAGCCGCCGAATGCCAGCCCCATCTCCACGCCGACGCGGGAGCGGTCCTCCTGCGAAAGGTCCAGACCGGAGCGGTCCAACGCCTCCTGCGTCGCCTTCCACGCCAGCTGCGTGCCGCGGCTGGTGCGCCGCACGTCCTTGCGGTCCATGTAGTCGCGCGGCTCCCAATCGTTGACCCTGGCGGTGATCTGCGTTGGAAAATCGGTCGCGTCCCAATGAAGAATAGGGCCGGTGCCCGATTTCCCCGCCATCAACCCGGCCCACGAGCTTTCCAAATCGTGCCCCAGCGGCGTCACCATCCCAATCCCGGTAACAACCACGCGCCGGGCCGGGCCTCTCTCATTTCCGTTCATCTCAAAATTTCTCGTTCTTTTGCCGCAATGGCCATAAGTTGGTCGTCCCTGCTGTTACTGACCACTGCAGTTAACGCATCGTCAGCGCCATGACCGCCTTCTGGGCGTGCATCCGGTTCTCCGCCTCATCGTAGACGATCGACTGGGGCCCGTCGATAACCTCGTCGGTGACTTCGATGTTGCGGTCGGCCGGCAGACAGTGCATGTACATGGCATTGTCGTTGGCCAGGGCCATGCGGCGGGCGTCGGTGATCCAGTCAGTGTACTGGCTGCCGATGCGGGCGCTCTCCTCGTCGTCATCGGTCGTCAGCAGCGCGCCCCAGCTTTTGGGATAGAGGATGTCGGCGCCCTTGAACCCGGCGTCGAAATCGTCGAGAATCTCGAAGCTGCCGCCGTGCTGCGCCACGTTGTCCTGGGCCTGCTGGACGATGTCCGGCATCAGCTTGTATTCCGGCGGATGCGTCAGCCGCACGTTCATGCCGAAGCGGGTCATCTGCAGGACCAGACTCTGCGGCACCGAGATCGGCTTCTGGTAGCTGCTCGCGTAAGCCCAACTGACGTTAATCGTTTTGCCCCTGGGATCGCCGACCTTCTCCACGATCGTCATCAGATCGGCCAGGATCTGGAACGGATGGTAAATGTCGCACTGCATGTTCAGCACCGGCGCCCGGCTGGCGTCCGCCACGCTGTTGATGTAGCCGTTGCCGATCTTCCAGTCGCACTGGCGGATGGCGATGCCGTCATAGTAACGCCCAAAGATTTCACCGATCTCCTTGCCGGTGTCGCCGTGGCTGATCTGTGTCGTCTCATGGTCGATGAACGCCGCATGCCCTCCCAGCTGGGCCATACCGGCCTCGAAGCTGGAGCGGGTGCGCGTGCTGGTGAAGAAGAAGAGCATGGCCAGCGCTTTGTCGCGTAAGAGCGGATGACCGATCCCCAGCGCACGCTCCCGTTTGAGCGTGAGAGCAACGTCCAGGACCGTCTCGATCTCCTCCTTCGAGAAGTCCATATCACTGATAAAATCGCGACCGCGCAAATCGGTTTGCATACAAGCCTACTCCTGATTATTATGTTAGGGTTCTCATACCCGGCTTTCAGTAACTGCAACTCCACTCGTTCGCGCAGCGCCACTGAAAACGAAAAACTAACAACTAAAAACTATAAACTTATCCTCGTTCCCGTCTCCCCTGCCAGCGCTCGTCCCAGATTCTGCGGATTCGTGATCAGGCAGTGGGCGTGGGGATTGCTGCTCTTTTCCAGAAATTCGATACAGGCGTCGATCTTGGGTTGCATACTGCCGGCGGCAAAGTGCCCCTCCTCCCGGTACCGCTTGGCCTCGGCCACGGTGAGCCGGTCCAGATCGACCTGTTCGGGCATGCCAAAGTTCAGGGCCACCTTTTCCACGCCGGTGCTGATCAGAAACAGGTCGGCCCCCAAGTCCACCGCCAGCAAACTGCTGGCAATGTCCTTGTCGATCACCGCGGAGACGCCCCGCAGCGTGCCGTCGGCGTCGCGCACCACCGGTATGCCGCCTCCCCCGCAGGCCACCACCACCCAGCCCATATCCACCGCCTGGCGGACCGCCTCGATCTCGACGATTTCCACCGGCCTCGGGCTGGAAACAACCCGCCGCCAGCCGCGCCCGGCATCCTCGACAACGTGCCAGCCCCTGCTCTCAAAGGAGCGCGCCGTCTCTTCATCCAGAAAACTGCCGATCGGCTTCGATGGACTGTCGAAGGCCGGGTCGTTCTCGTCCACGCGCGTCTGCGTGATAATGGTTGTAGTCTCACGCCGGATCTGCCGCTCGCGGAAGTCGTTGTTGAGCGCCTGCTGCAGCATGAAGCCGATGCTGCCCTGCGTGTCCGCGACGACCAGGGTGAGGGGAATCGTGTGGACTTCACCGAGGGCCAACTCATTGCGCCGCAGGATGAACCCTACCTGCGGCCCGTTACCGTGCGTGACGACAACGCCCTGCCAGCCGCTCTCCAGCATCCCGGCAATCTGCCCGGTCGTCTCATGCACCGCGTCCCACTGGTGGACGATCTCCGGCCGGCTGCTGTCGGCAATCAGGGAGTTGCCGCCAATCGCGACGACGGCCAGATTGGTTGCGCGGGAAGAACCGTTGTCATCGGCGCCGGTATGGGAGCTTTGATCTGTCATTGCCGGTTTCGGTCCGCGAAAACAAATCCGCTGTCGATCAGCGGATGCGGTCCCATGATTATAAGAATCGACACCAGAAAAGTCAATGCAGCTTCTGCGCGGGGTACATTCCAAAAGGGGATGAACTTTCCTATACCTTGGGTAGCAACGGAGCCATGTCCAGTCCACCATCAACTCAGAGGCAGAGAAACTGCCGTCTCTACCCCCTGGCCCCCAGCCCCTGGCCCCTGCAGTTTTGGGCGGTCGGGCCTAGTCGGC
>JAPPKG010000682.1:0-4437 GCA_026914085.1 Caldilineaceae bacterium
TTGGTTTTCGAAAGGGTCAATACCTCTTGATGGAGGAAATACGAATCTCGCCGATCTGACCGAAAAAGTGGCCCTCGCCGAGGAAGTCGAATGCGCCGCCGTAGCGGGCGAATCCTTTTAGGCGGGTAGAGACGCTGAACTGGGCGTCGTGTCTGCGGTTGTTTACCAGAGTGCGGCCGTCGGGGCTTTGCATTTGCCAGATCAGGAGGCCGTCCAGAAACAGCTGGTGATAGTCTTCGACGGATTCGTATTGCCAGGCAATATGGTGCCACTCGGTATCGTAAATGCCGGCTTTGGCGCTGTCCACCACGAGGCCGTCCGGGCGGGTCCAGGGATGCAGATTCATCAGCTCCTGTTCGGGCTCGGCGCCGAGGAAGTGTGCGCCGGGGGCCATGCTGCCATCGGGGGAGTTGTGGGCGGAGAGATAGAGTTCCCAGACGCCGCGTTCGGTTTTGTCGTAGGTGCCGCAGATGTGGCCGAAGGTGAAGGGCTGGTGGTGCTCGTCGGCAATTACGCCATATGCCTGCAGGGGCCCGCCCCGTCTGATCCAGGCTTCGACGGTCCAGGCCTGTTTGCAGGTTCGGAGGTCCAGTTTGTCATTGTGCTGGGGTCCGACGAAGCCGTGTTCGCCGTGGCCGGTATCCTGTGGGAAGCGACCGGTGCGGCCGGGCCAGGAGACGCGCCTGTCGCCGCCTATGTTGGTCCAGGTCAAGGTGAGTTCTTCGTCGCCCATCACGTCGGGGATGAGGCGGCCGTTCGGCCCCTGCCAGTCATAGAGGACGACTGTGTGTTCGTCGGGTCCGATGACGAGAAGTTCGGAGGGCAGCACTTTGAGAGCAAGCTCCGCCTGCTGGCTCTGGCCGATGGCGTCGACTGCATTGACGAGAAAGCGGGAGATGCAGGGGCTGGCAGGCGTGCCTGCCAGTTCACCCGATACCGGGTCGAGATGGAGTCCGGTTGGGAGGGCGCCATTGGCAAGCGACCATTCGACCGGAGAGACCATGTGGCTGGTCTGCATCCTGGCGCGATATTCGTTTCCGGCGAAAGCCGGAGGCAGTGAACCAGTAGCGATCTGCCCCTGGCGAACGCTGAGGTGGAACAGGTGGCTGTCGGTACTGCCGCTTGTGTCGAAGGCAATCAGGCCGAGGGGCTGGTTCTCTAAGGCCAGAGTTGGCTTGCCGCTTACTGCCCCAGTTTTGCTGTCCAGAGTCAGCCCTGCGGGCAGCCGTTCTTCTGCTAACTCCCAGTGGACGGGGCCACAGTCGGCGTCGGTCGAGAATTGAACTGAGTACGGGGCTTTGAAGGTAGCCAGGGGCAGTTCGCGGCGAACGATTGACAGCTGGTCCGCTACCGGGTAGCGCATGATGCTGGAGATGCGGATCTCATCGATTTCGCCTTCGAAATTGCCGTACGCCAAGAGTTTTGGCGGGTCCTGGGAGTGGATGAAACCGCCAACGACGAAGGGGACGCCGACGTTTTCGGCATCGTTGACAACGCGTCCCTGCAGATCGTTGGGGAGTGGGAGCTGGACGCGGCGGATGAGCTGGCCGTCCAGAAAGAAGAAGTGCGTCTGGTCGAGATAGCGAAATTGCCAGGCAACATGGTGCCAGTTGTTGTCTTTGATCCTGGGTGGGTCGGCGCTTGTCCAGCCGCCGGCTTTGGCGTTTTGGAGGAGGAGACCGCTGGTGTCGTGATTGGGATCGCGACCGCGGGGGGAACCCATGAAGCGGGCGGCGGGGAAAAGCCCAGCCTGCAAGGTGCCGGGGCGTGTAAAGCTGTGAAGGGAGAAGTTCCAGCCGCCGCGCATACCGATGGGGAGGCCGAGCCCTTCGTCTTCGGTCCCGCAGATGTTGACATAGGTGTGGCCTTCTTCGAGGCCGCCGGTGCCGGTGTAGCGCACCCAGGCTTCGACCGTCCACTCCGCGGTACAGGGGCGGAGGTGGAGTTTGTCGTTGTTGGCGGGCCCGACCAGCAGGTTGGCGTCGTCGGCGCGGCGGTCGAAGCGGGCGCAGGCGCCGAAGCCCGGTTGCGAGGCCCACTGGGCCTGGCGATGGGCGCGGAGGGTGAGTTGTGTGTCGCCGCATGCGTCAGCGGTCTGGTTGCCTTCGCCCTCGTCGAAGTGGAACAGCACAATTGTATGGTCATCAGGTTCAAACGGGGCACATGGAGGGAAACTCAAAGGAGATTCTCCTGGCAGTAAGGGAAGTCACACTCCGGCCTGGCAACGGCGAAACAGGGAACGCTTTCAACGTATTGGGACGCCGTGTCACCCTCTGATACGTCAATCGCTGCTCGTGTGGGGATCGAGGGCGTCGCGCAGGGCATCGCCGATGAAGTTGACGGACAGGGTGGTGACAGCGATCGCAATCGCGGAGGGAAGCCATAGCCACGGCATTGTCTGCAGGATGGGCAGCGACATGGCGTCCTGCAGCATGCTTCCCCAACTAGACATAGGCGGCTGGACGCCCAGGCCCAGGAAGCTCAAAGCGGACTCGGTCATGATGGCCCCGGCCAGTCCCATGGTGGCCGCCACAACCACCGGAGCGATCGCATTGGGGAGGATGTGACGGAAGACGATGCGGCCACTGCTGACGCCGACACAGCGGGCGGCGAGCACGAATTCCCGCTCACGCAGCGAAAGAAACTGGGCGCGCACATGGCGCATTATTCCGGTCCAGCCGAAAATCCCGATGATAACCATGATATTGAAGATGTTGGGAGGCAGGATCACGGCGACGGTGACGATGAGCATAAAGGAGGGGAAGCACATCATGACATCGGTAAAGCGACTCAGAACCATGTCGATACGGCCGCCGAAATAGCCGGCGAGTCCTCCGAGGACGACGCCGATGGTGGTATAGATACTGACGGCGACGAGGCCGACCGCGAGCGAGACTCTTGTGCCATACGCCAGGCGCGTCCAAACATCTCGACCGAGCGGGTCGGTTCCCAGTACATGAGCCGGAGAGGGCGCCTGCCGCATCACGGTCAGGTCGATGCCGTTGGGATCGTGGAAGGTTACAAAAGGCGCAAGTATGGCGACCAAGGCAAAGAGGGACAGAGCTGCCAAGCCTAAGACGGCCAGACGGTGGCGGCGAAAGCGTTGCAGGGAGCGGTTCTCAGCCTTGGGCAAGGCTTGCAATACGTCCGGCGAAATCTGCGATGAAGCCGGCTGCCGCGCCTCGTGTGCGCCGTCTGCCGGCGCGGCTGTGGAATCGACCATACTACGCACCTTACTCGTAGCGGATCCTGGGATCGGCCCAGGCATAGGTGATGTCGGCCAGTAGATTGGCGAACAGCACCATCGAAGAACCGATCAGGTTCATGGCCATGATCATGGGCTGGTTGCGCATGAAGATCGACTCCATGCCCAGTTTGCCCATGCCGGGCCAGACGAAGATTGTCTCGATTATGAATGAGCCGCCGATAATGCCCGGAAGGGAGAGGCCGACGATGGTGATGACCGGCAGCAGCGAGTTGCGAAAGGCGTGGCCCAGATAGACGGAGCGTTCAGGCAGGCCTTTTGCACGGGCGGTGCGGACGTAGTCGGCGCCAAGAGCCTCCAACAGGCTGGCGCGCGCATAGCGCATATGGCCGGCCAGCCCCTCGAAGCCGAGAACAAGAGCGGGCAGCGCCAGATAGTGGAGACGGACGAGAAAATTGTCGGGACCGTCGAGCGGCGCCCTGCCCCCGGTCGGGAAAAGGGGTAACTTGAGTGAGAACAGGTAGAGGGCAATGATGGCGAATACAAAACCGGGCGTGGATATCCAGACAAAGGCCTGCAGAGTGAGAAGATGATCGAGAACGGAATACTGCTTAATGGCTGAGATGATACCCAGAGAGGTACCGACGACGAGGGAAAAGAGAATCGTTACGACGGAGAGTTGCAAAGTTGCAGGCAACACCTGGGCCATCTCCTGCAGCGCCGGCTGGCCAGTGACAAATGAATAGCCGAGATTGCCGTGCAGTATCAGTTCACGCAGCCAGATCAGATAGCGTATGACGACCGGTTTGTCCAGCCCGTATGACTCGCGCAGCCGCTGGAGCTGGGCCTCATCTACGCCCAGTTCCAGTCTGAGACCAGGGGGGACGAGGGCGTCGACATAGTCGCCGGGCATGATTTCGCTCATTATGAAGGTGAGGGTGATGATGCCCCACAGTACAGGTATTGCGATCAGCAGGCGACGAATGACGTATCTGGTCATGGTAGGGTTTCAGGAGGAAGCCGGGCGGACGCCAAGGTGCATCCCACTCTGCTTGCGGGAAACAAGCAGAGCGGGATGAAGGGGCAAGGAACCTACTCTTCCATCTTGTACCAGAGATGGGCATTAAGTTTCGACCACTGGTAGTCGTGCATGCCCCCCAGCGCGTATTCATCCATACCGCCGACATTCTTGCTGATCGCATAACCCATGTGGTAGCGGTGGAGCGGGATGT
>JAPPKG010000378.1:0-4433 GCA_026914085.1 Caldilineaceae bacterium
TTCGCTATCGCCAGGCCGCCAAGGGCGACGAGGAGGTCGACGCCATCTCCCAGGGCTACGCCACCGGCCGCGCCCGGCTCATCATGCAGGCCAAGGCCCATTTCGAAGAGATGAGCCGCAGCCGCAGCCGCATCGTCGTGACCGCCTTGCCCTATCAGACCAACAAGACCAACCTGCTCGAACGCATCGCCCTCCTCGTGCGCGACGGCAAAATCCACGGCATCATCGACCTGCGCGACGAGAGCGACCGCACCGGCATGCGCATTGTCATCGAGTTGACACGCAACGTCGACCCCAAAACCGTCCTGGCCCGGCTGCTCAAACTGACCCCAATGCAGCAGACTTTCGGCATGTCTCTGCTGGCCCTCGTCAACGGCGAGCCCGTCACCCTCACCCTCAAGCGCATCCTGCGGCTCTTTATCGAACACCGTCACGAGATCATCCGCCGCCGCTCCCAGTTCGACCTCGCCAAAGCCCGCGCCAGGTCGCACATCGTCGAAGGCCTGCTCAAGGCGCTCGACATCCTTGACGAAGTGATCCAGACCATCCGCCGCAGCCAGCGCGTCGACACCGCCCGCAACAACTTGATACGCGCCTTTGGCTTCACCGAAGTCCAGGCCCAGGCCATCCTCGATATGCCGCTGAGACGGCTGACCGCACTCGAACGCAAACAGCTCCAGGACGAGCATAAGGAGTTGCAGCAGCGAATCTCATACCTCGAAGACCTTCTCTCCGACAACGCCAAGATCCTCGGCGCCATCCGCGAAGAGCTGCTCGCCCTCCGCCAGCAGCACGCCGACCGCCGCCGCACACAGATCGTCGAACGCGCACAGGGCACCCTCACCGCCACCGACCTGCTGCCCGACCGCCGCGTCTGGGTGGCTCTCAGTGCCAAAGGCGACCTGCGGCGCCAGGACTTCAACGGCATCAACCGCGCCGGCCTGCGCCAGGCAGCCCAAAGAGCGGCCGCGGCCCTTATCGCCGCCAACACCCGCGACCAGCTCTTCATCTTCTCCGCCAGCGGGCGCTGCTACCGCCTCGGCGTCCACGAGCTCCCACAGGAAGGCCGCAGGCACCTCGCCGACCTGACCGATTTCAGCCGCCGCGATACCATCGCCTCCATGCTGGCGCTGCCGCACGCCGCAGCCGAGGGCTTTCTCTTTCTCGTCACCCGCCAGGGCGCCGTCAAGCGCATCGCCCTCGCCGACTTTGCCCAGGTTGCATTTGACGCCCAGGAAGTAATCAGTGTGAATGGCAAAGACCGGCTGGCCCGCGCATTCATCTCCACCGGCAACGGCGAGATCCTGCTCGTCACCCGCATGGGCCGTTCGATTCGTTTCTCCGAAGAAAAAGTGCGCGCGATGGGTACTTCCGCACGCGGCGTCGCCGGTATCAACCTCAAACGCGGCGACGAGGTCATCGCCGCCCTGCCCGTCGCGCCCGACGGCGAGTTGCTCACCGTTACCTCCGTCGGCTACGTCAAACGTACCCGCATCGACGAGTTCAACCTGCAGGGCCGCGGCGGTGGTGGCATCATCGCGCACAAAGTCGATGAGCGCACCGGCGACCTCGTCGGCGCGGCCATGCTGACCCCGGAACATGCCTTCGCGGCCTTTATTACACAAAAAGGTGTGGCTAAACCGCTCGGGCTGGACGAAGTCCCCTCCAGTGGACGCAGCGCGCTCGGCTCGCGCAAAGTGAGTCTCGCCAGCAGCGACGCGGTGGCAGCCGTGCACGCACTCTCACCCGTCGTAGCCCCCATCGACAGCCCGCCCCCGTTGCCCGAACCACAGCTGAATGGCAAAGGAAACAACGCCTCGGCGTCTCCGGCAAAGGAAAGCAAGCAAAAAACGACGAAAGCGCCCGCCAAGAGTAAACCATCAGGCGGGACCGCAGCTGCCACAACCGCCAAACCGCGCGCCCAGCGCAAAACGCGCAAGCTCGCCAGCGAAACAACCAGGAAACGCCAACCGGCGACCGGCGAGCAAACCACACCGAAGCAGGCCCCGGCAGAAACGGCCAACGGCGAAGTCACCAACCGCCGCGCAAAACCCCGCCGCCAATCCAGTCAGAATGGGGCCCAGGCAACCACGACCCAGCCCGCGGCCACCACCGCCTCAAACCGCCGCCAAAAGACCGGCAACACCAGAGAGCCCGCACCTGATTCCAAACGCGCATCAACGCCCCGCCGGGCAAAGCAAACGAAAAAACCCGCCAGCACTGCCCAGCCCAAGGGCAAACGCGCCGCAGTTGCCTCGGTCAAACAGTCCGTACAAGGAAGCCTTCTCGACCAGCCCTCCACAGAACCGAAGCCCTCTGCCGCCAAATCTTCCGCCCGTTCAGCCAGGAAGCCCGCCGGCAAACTGGACCGCGTCAGCAGCGTCACAGGCGGCCAGAAAAAAGGTAAGAAACAATAGCCCGCACAAAAAACTCCCGACTCCTCAAAGGAGCCGGGAGGCATTACAGCGATTTCTGCTGTCGAAAGGGTACGACCCTACCGACCCCCTACCGGTGAGATCAGCTGCCCGTTCGATCGATGGCTGCGCCGCCACAATATCGTAGCCAGCACGCCAATCAACAGCGGCACCGTCGCTGCCAGAGACCACCACCAGGAAAATCCTCCCTCCTGCCGCGCCGGAAGCAAATCCTCGTTCGCCATACGTCGCCGGTGCTCCGCCAGCAGTGCCTCCTTCAACCGCGCCCGGAACTCAGGCGACGGCCGTACAAAGGGGAAAAGCCTGCCCAGGAAGCTCACCATCTGCGCGAACTGCTCCTCCTCCTCTTCCGTCAACTCGTCATCCATCGCTTCAGATTCCATCTCGCCGCGCGCCGCCTGCCCAAAGGGCATGACCCGCACCACGTCGCTTCTGAACTGCTGCAACCTATCCAGCATGTTCACGCTTCCCATCGGATGCCTTCTTTCCCTGATGTTCGGAATCGGATGGCGCCCCTTCTGCCTCACCGTCCTCGAACTGTTCGCTCAAATCCTTGCGCAGCGCCGCCAGTGTGCGGAAATAAAGTGACTTGATCGCACCCTCGCTCTTCTGCATCAGCTCGCCGATCTCAATGTTCGTCAGTTGGTCTCCGAACTTGTGAAAGAGAAGCCGGCGCCGCTCCTCGGGCAGCCTCTCTATCGCCGCCCACAACGCCTCCTCCCCTTCCCGTCGCTCTACCGTCGCCTCCGGCTCTTCCCGCTGTTCCCCCCTGAAGACCATCCCATCGATCGGGACAAACGTCCTCCGCCCCTGATCACGGTGCCAGTTGGCCACCAGATTGTGCGCAATGCGGAAAAGCCACGCGCCAAACGGCAGCCCCCTGTCCTCGTAGCCGTCCAGCCGGTCCAGCGCCCGGTAAAAGATTCGCGCCGTCAGGTCCTCCGCATCCTCGACATTCTGTACCCGGCTGTACACATACGAGTAGATACGATCAACGTAGCGCTCGTACAGCTCACCAAACGCCCGCGAATCCTTCTTCGCCCGCGCCACCAGCGCCGATTCAATCGCCCGTTCGTCCTCCGGCGGCTCAACCTCAGACCTGACGGGCCGGCTCCCGTTGGCGCTCTTTTCCGTTTCGCTCAGAGCGTTTCCATTCATAATTTATAACACGCCGTCGCTGAAATCGTTGCGCAGCGCTTACTGGAGATAGCCTGCCCGCTGTCCGGCTCAAAGCGCCAGTCACTGACCCCACTCCGCACTCGCCCCTCTTCCACGCAAAAAATAGAAGAGGCAGCGCACGTCACCATTATAGAGAATCCGGTCGCCCCCCGCCAAACTTAGCAGATTCCCCTCTCCGAAACTGCACAAATCGCAGGCTCAGAGCCCCCTCACTCCCCAAACCCATTCCCAATCAACCACGGCTCCCCTTACCACTGATCACTGGCCACTGCAGATCTAACCCCTGGCCCCCAGCCTCTAACCCCTGCGGTTCGCGCCCCCGCAACGCCCCCTCTACACCAGCCTTCTTCACCGTGCTCACTCTTCCCCACCATCGTGTCTACCCAACAGTGCCTACGCCCCACTCGTCGCCTCAACCCACAACTCACTGACCACTGCAGTTCTAACCCCTGGCCCCCAGCCCCTGACCCTTGCAGTTCGCGTCCCTTCGCGTTACTTCGCGGATAAAGACATGGGTTCACAGCCGCCCATCTCTACCGAATCTGTCATGACCGAACTCGCGATTACGCTCGCCGCGCTGCTCCCTCTCTGGCTAGTCTTCCGCCTCCGCAAAGCGATCGCGACGGCCGTCGCTACCGCCTGATCCATAGGCCGATAGTTTGGCCTGCAATTTCCGCTATGCTATGCTTGATCCACGCATTACCACTTCGCTGTTTGAGCGAGAACTATCCGAAAATGTACCAAATTAGGAACTATTTCCTGCAGGACGGGAGGCAAAAGTGCGCGTAAGCTGCTTTCAGGAGAATCTGTCGAAGGGCC
>JAPPKG010000686.1:0-2587 GCA_026914085.1 Caldilineaceae bacterium
ACTTCGCCGCAGTCGTCGCAGATCAGGAACTGGCTGGCGTGCGGATGATCCGGATGGGCGCAGCCCACATAGGCATTCAGGCTTTCGAGCTTGTGCACCAGGCCCTGCTCGAGCAGGAAGTTCAGCGCCCGGTAGACCGTCGGTGGCGCAGGATTCCGGACTACGCCGCGCATGCGCTCCAGCAGGTCGTAAGCACTGAGCGGTTTTTCAGCTACGCACAGCAGTTGAAGCGCGGACTTGCGTTGTTCGGTCAGCCGCGCGCCGCGCTCATGGCACAACGCCTCGGCTCGTTTCAGTACCTGGGAAAGCGTTTTGTTATTCACAGGACTCTCCTTCCCGATCAATCGCCCAAGGCGGCGACCAGCGTTCGGATGTTGTGCAACATCATGCCAAGGTGAGTATCAGCCGGTCCACCCGCCTTCGACAGCGCGTCTGAATAAAGCGTGCCGCCGATCTGCGCGCCGGTTTCCCGGACGATCTGGTCGAGCAGGCGCCGGTCGGAGATGTTGTCGATGAAGACGGCCGGGATCTTTTCCCTGTTGATCTGACGTATCAGCCTGGCCACGTCGCCGGCGGACGGCTCCGCTTCGGTGCTGAAACCAACCGGGGCATGGAACTCGATGCCGAAGTCTGCCGACAGATAACCGAATGCGTCGTGGGAGGTGACCACCATGCGCCGTTCGGCCGGCAGCGAATCGATCGTTGCGCGGGCCTGAACCTCGACCGCGTCGATCTCATCCATGTACCGCGCCGCGTTGCGGCGATAGATCACGGCCCCCGCAGGGTCGACCGAGGCCAATCCGTCGGCGATGTTGCGGACATAGATCCGGGCGTTGGCCAGGCTCTGCCACGCATGGGGATCGATCTCGCGGTGGCCGCTTTCCCCTACCCAGAGAGGCTTGACGCCGGCGGTCGCCGTCACCACCCGTCCGTTGTACCCGGATGCCTTCGTCAGGCGGTCTATCCAGCCTTCAAAACCCAATCCATTGACGACCAGCAACCTGGCTTCGGCGACGGTCCGGGCGTCCGCCGGGGTCGGCTGATAGACGTGCGCATCTTCGCCGGGACCGACGAGGGTGGTAACGTGCACCCGGTCACCGCCTATCTGCCGGACCATATCGCCCAGGATGCTGAACGATGCGACCACGTCGATGGAGGTGTCGACCCGTGCGGTACCCGCCCCTGACTCGGCGATCAAACAGGCGGCGAAGACGGAAGAGAGGATAAATCGTTTGAATACCATGATCATATACTGGTTCATACCTGGCATCATGCTTCCAGATGACGGCGTGGCCTGAGGTGCGTCATGATTACGCCGTCTGGTCCGAAGGACAGTGAGAACAGATAGAACGCGCCCGCCGTAAGGATGATGGCGGGGCCGGAAGGCAGACTGGCGTGATAGGACAACAACAGGCCGACATACCCGCCCAGAAAGGCCGCAAGCACACCGATGACCACCAGCGGCGTGAGATCACGCGTCCAGAACCGGGCGGCGGCGGCGGGTAGGATCATGATCCCAACCGCCATCAGGGTCCCCAGCGCATGAAATCCACCCACCAGATTGAGGACCGCCAGCACGAGAAAGCTGTAGTGGCCCACAGGGCTCAGGGGACTCACCGATCGGAGAAAGCCCGGGTCGAAACACTCCATCACCAATGGACGGTAGAGGACAGCGAGCCCTAACAGGGTGACCGTGGCGATGCCCGCAACCAGGTAAATGGCCGCATCGTTCAAAGCGAGCACCGTACCGAACAGGATGTGCAGCAGGTCGACGTTGCTGCCACGCGTCGAGACGATGACGACCCCTACGGCGAGGGAAATCAGATAGAAGGCGGCCAGGCTGGAATCCTCACGGGCCACGGTGGTGCGGGCTACCAGTCCGGAGAGCATGGCCACGGTCACCCCCGCGATCACCCCGCCGAGGGTCATGGCGCCGAGCGACAGCCCCGCCACGAGGTATCCGAGGGCCGCGCCGGGAAGAATGGCATGGGCCATGGCATCCCCGGTCAGACTCATCCTCCGCAGGGTCAGGAACACCCCGATGGGGGTAGCCCCCAGCGAAAGGGCAAGACACCCGACCAGGGCCCGGCGCATGAAGCCGAATTCGACGAAGGGGGCGATGACGGCATCGTACATTATACGCCCTCCACCGGAAGGTCCACCGGACGGGAAGGAACCCGGGCGATCATCTTACGCATAGGGCCGCTCCGTCGTCAAAGGCCTCGGTAAGCCGGCGCGCGTGATCGAGATTCGCGGGTGAAAGGACGTCCTCCGTCGGTCCGGCGGCGATCTGCTCGCGGGCCAGGAGAAGGGTTTCCGGGAACTCCGACCGGACCTGATCCAGATCGTGCAGTACGGCGACCACCGTCCGCCGCTCCCGGTGCCAGCGGCGAATGAGCCCCTTGAGATCCCGCACCGTCGCCGAATCGATGGCCGTGAACGGCTCGTCCAGAAGAATCAGCCGAGCGTCCTGGAGGAGCAGGCGGGCGAACAGTGCACGTTGCATTTGCCCCCCGGAGAGCGTGCCGATGGGGCGCCGCTCGAAACCACCCAGCCCCACGGTATCCAGGGCCTCGCCAACCATCCG
>JAPPKG010000686.1:2687-4429 GCA_026914085.1 Caldilineaceae bacterium
CCCGGCACGGATGGCGTAATCGAGATGATGGACCGCGGGATGGCGGTCGTATCCGAGGGTCAAATTGTCGAAACGCAAGATCGTGCTGTCCATTGGCGCAATCATATCAGGGCCCAGGCGACTGCCAACCACAACAGTCCGGTGGCGACGCCGGCCAGCGCAAGGCGCGCTCCAATGCCGGCCCGAAGAGGTGAAAATCCAGCTTTGTTCAGTTGTTGCAACATGACCATTTACAGACTATTTGTGCGGAAGCTAGAGTTGATTTCCGTCCTTTACAAACCCACTGCCGGTTTCAGTGCAAACGACGCGTTTAGCGCCCACAATCCCATCAGTACCAGAAAGGTGCCGCCGAGCGCACCCAGGCCGGCGCCCGCCAGTGTCCACAGCGGTGACCGGTGAGCGACCACCGTACTCGCCCATGCCCGCGCCTCCGTCGCGATGATGGCCAGGACGACTATGGTGATCGCCGTACCTATGGACATGGCGATCACGGAGAGCGCGCCAAACCAGATCAGATCCATCGCGGTAGCGAGGATCAGCACAAACACGGCTCCGCTGCAGGGACGCAGTCCAATGGACAAAACCACGCCAGCCGCCGCATGCCGGCTGCCGACCGTTTCGATCTCGGCCGCGCTGGGCATATGCCGGCAGGCGCTGCTCGCCCCGTGAACATGGTCGGCATGGTCGTGGCGGACTTCGCCGGTTACGCGCCGCAGACGTCGAACGCTTTCGGACAGGACGCCGGCCGCGCGTACCAGCAAGTAGAGTCCGACGAGGGCAAGCAAAGTGAAACTGGCCCGTGTCGCCCACAGTGATGCCGTATCTGTATCTATCGGCAGTCTGCCTGCCAATCCGATCGGTACGCAAACCAGCAACAGTGCCGTCACGCCCTGAAGGAGCGCAGCCGCGGCACCCATGGCGATACCTCGATTCAACCGGCTTCGTTGGGTCAACAGGTAGGTCGTCAACACGATCTTCCCGTGTCCGGGCCCCGCGGCATGCAAGACACCGTAGAGAAAGCTCGTCAGCACCAAAGCCCAGCCGAAGCCATCCGTGCCACGCAGCGATTCAAACTCCTGCATCAAGCCCATGAGGAATTCATTCTGCAATGCCCAGATCCAGAGCGCTACCCGATCCCAGATCGCAACTCCCTGGCTGTTGTCGGCGTGACCGTCACCCGTGGATTGTTCGGCGGCGACATTCTCGACCGGCAGCATCGTTGTCGCGTGGATATCCATCGAGAACGCGACGGCACACAGGCATGCAAGAAAGAACCTCATTTTGCCACTGATTCGCATCGAACAGTCACCTTTTAACAAACGGAATCCTGAGGTTGTTACCACCGCTATAGACAAAGACCAGCGGGCCGGTTGTCGTAGTTATTGTTATGTTATAACGTAACGAATAATAACTAAAAGAAACACGTTGTCAAGCCCAAGATTGCCTGTTCCGCAAAAAGGCAGCCTGTGAATACTCGACGTGCCAGCAAGTGCCTGTTCAAAAAGAAAAAGCCCGCTTTTAAACGGGCTAACGTGAACTATGAAGCCTTCGGGTGCCGGGCAGTGCTGGAGGGGTTCCAGCCAGTGCTGGAGGGGATCCAGTCGGGTGCCGGACGTGGGCTCATTCCCATTCGATGGTGCCGGGTGGCTTGGAGCTGAGGTCGTAGACCACGCGGTTTACGCCCCTGACTTCGTTGATGATGCGGTTCGACACGTGCGCCAGGAAGTCCGTGGGCAGGCGCG
>JAPPKG010000443.1:0-4424 GCA_026914085.1 Caldilineaceae bacterium
CCAAATCCCGGTCCAAAATCAAAAATCCCCCCATTCTCTCACCGATCTCTCGCAATCTCTCGCAGAATTCTCTAACCGGCACCATGCGACCCCAGCAAACTTGCTATCCTGAAAATCCAATAAATCCCGCAAATCCTGATTCAGACAAGCGCCAACTAAAAACTAAAAACTAGCAACTAAAAACTATGTTGTTTTTCCCTCCTTGACACACCCCCCACTTTTCCCTAAAATGCCCACCAGATTCCTCCCCCTGATTCCCCTGCAACGGCGCATTCCGGAAGAGACCTGTGTAATTCCATTATCCAAAGGAGAAAAAGACATGCGTATCAAACGTAACTGGCTGAACTGTTCACTGCTGTCCCTCCTGCTGGTCTTCGCCCTGCTCATCGGCGCCTGTGCCGCACCCGCAACCACCGGTGACGGCGCCGACACCGCCATGGAGGAGGGTGCGGGCGATGACATGGCCGAACTGCCCGGCATCCAATACGCCGTCAACCCCGACACCGTCGACTCCGACCGCCTTCTCGTTCTACCAGGACGTACCCGCTTCGGCGTCGGCATGTGGGGCGGAATCACCGCCGGCAACTGGAACTTCGGCAGCGAGTCCTTCTACATGGTCCAGATGCCGCTCATTTTCATGGGCCCCATGGGCAATACCACCCCCACGCCCTGGATTGCACGCCGCATCGAGCGCGTTGACGACAACATGGCCATGGAGATCGAACTCTACGAGGACGCCGTCTGGAGCGATGGCGAGCGCATCACCACCGCCGACGTCGCCTTCACCTTCGAACTCCTCTATCACGCCGATGCCGACTACTGGCTCGGCGATGCCAAAGTCCTCTTCCCCAACATTACCGGCGGACAGGACTACTTCGAAGGCAAAGCCGACTCCATCTCCGGCATCAAGATCATCGATGACTTCAATATGCGTATCGAAGCTGACGAACCCATCGGCCTCGTCTGGCGCCCACTGGCCTTCCTTTCCGTTCTGCCCAAACACCACCTGGGCCAGTACACCGCCGCCCAGCTCTGGGCCGGTGACTTCCCCGATGCCTGGGTTCCCGAAGTCACCAGCGGCCCCTACCGCGTCGTAAGCTGGGACGAAGAGGCGAAAGTCCTTGAGCTGCACCGCAATGAGGACTGGTGGGGCAACGCCATCTACGGCAAGCCCGGCATCAAACGCTATGCCGAACACTCCGGCCTGACCCTCGACAACTTCCTCGCCGGCGAGTCCGACATGGTCAAAGTCGGCGCCAGCGACTACGAGACCGTCAGTGACCTCGCCGATACCGCCATCCATCCCCGCACCTTCATGATGACTGGCTACGGTCTCAATCGCGGTGACGACCGCAAACTGCCGCGCAAGGTCATGGACGCCATCGCCCTTGCCGTCAACCGCGAGCTCTGGGCTGAAGTCCTCTACTTCGGCTTCGGCCAGCCGGAAGACTCCGTCTTCGGGCTGCGCGGCCATCAGACCGCGACCGAGTCCTTCTGCGAAGGCTGCGACTCCGGCCTTGTCGTACCGCGCACCTTCGACCCCGAAATGGCCAAACAGCTCCTCGCCGAAGCTGAAGCCGAAGGCATCTGGGATCCCAGCCGCGTCCTCATCGTGCTTGGCGGCGCAGGCGGTGACGCCCCCGTTCTGCTCCAGCAACAGCTGGCCGATGTCGGAATCCAGACCGAAATCCTCGCCGGTAGAGAACTCCAACAGGAGCGCACCGGCAGCGGCGACTATGACATCAGCATGGTCGGCGGCTGGGTTTCCAACACCCTGCGCAACTGCGAATACTGGGTCGGCAGCTGCGATGAGGACTACTGGCCCGCCAGCTTCCACTGGTGCAACGACGAATTCAGAAACATGTGTAACGTCGCCATGGGCACCACCGACCCCGACGAGAAAACACGCGCCACCCAGGCCTTGATGGAAATCTACTTCGAAGACGGCCCAATCTGGGGTGTCACCCAGATCGCCGAATTCTACGTGATGACCGACGACCTCGGCGGCTTCATCCCCGAGGAAGCCTTCAACTGGCTCGGCACCTCTGGCGAAAAAGGTGTCGTCAGCTGGTACTGGATCGAATAGGACTTAGTCAGAGAACAGACAGCGAAGAGGAGGGAGAACCGTTCCTCCCTCCTCTTCTCGCCCTACTCTTATCAAGATTAAGGAAAGTCGGTTTAGCGAAAAGCTCTGACGGCCTCTTTCTTGCCGCACACAATGAAAAATGGTAGGCAGACGTCGTCTTACATTTGTATCGACCCTAAAGGGGACAATATCGATGGAGCAGCATTGCATTCAACTGTTTACCGATCCTGAAACCGAGCGGCGACTCGAGGTTGTTGCCTCAAAGCGCGATGTAGCCGTTGCCGAGTACTGCCTTGAAGCAATAAAGCGGCAGTTGGCCGAAGATGAACAGTTGGAAGCCTTTCCGTCAACCGGGGTTGGCAGATCCGAAGTAGATGAGGCCTTCTTCGATAGTCTGCAAGCGCTTAGGGAGAAAATCAGGAAACGTCGGAAGGGAAAACCAATCGAGGTTGACCGTGTGATTTCTCAAATTCGCGAAGAACGAGATGACGAAATCTATGGTTTGCGTTGACGCTAACGTCTTCATTCGAGCACTCTTAGGTGGACAATTCTCAGAGCAGGCCAATGAACTGTTTAGGCACTGGAATCGCGAAAAAATTGCGCTGATTGCGCCACACCTATTGGCATTTGAAGTCACATCCACGTTACGCCGTTTGGTCTTTCTTGGAGAAATCACGCTGCAGGAGGGAGAGGAAGCCTTCAAGCACTTCTTAACTCTTGACATCCAACTTTTCTTCCGGAGGGAAGTCGTTTCTATAGCGTGGCAATACGCGCATCGGTTCAACCGCCCGCGTGCCTACGACACTGCCTACCTGGCAGTAGCTCACTTGAACAATTGTGAATTCTGGACCGCCGACAGACGGCTATATCGCGCAGTAACCGATTCGCTGCCTTGGGTGAAGTGCCTGCAGGACAGCCTCGACTCCTGATCCAGATGCCGCAGGCAGGTGCTAGTGCCATCTGAGTGATCTGAAAGGGAACTAACCTTGACCCAATACATCGTCCGCCGAATCCTCGTCGCCTTCCCCATGCTGATCGTCATCACCTACATCAACTTCGCCCTCATGCGCCTCGCGCCCGGCGACCCCACACTCTTCATGTTCGTCACGGCCGAAACACAGGGAATGACACCCCAGCAAGTGCGGGATCAGTTGGGCGTCCAGGAGGCCTACAAAGGGCGTGGGGAAGATGAAGGCACCAGCAATCGGGACTACCTCCACGAAAGACTCGGTCTCAACGACCCCATTCATATCCAATACTTCCGCTGGCTCGGCAGGGTAGTCCAAGGAGACTTCGGCCGCGCCATGCGCACCGCCGAACTGATCGGCCCCGAACTGGCAGTCCGCGTCCGCGTCACCATCCGCCTGACAGTGCTCGCCACGCTGCTCAGCGTCGGCATTGGCGTCGTTGCCGGCTCCCTCTCTGCTCTCTACCAGTACTCCGCCTTTGACAACATCGTCTCCTTCATAACCTACATCCTCATCAGTGTGCCCGGATTCCTCCTCGCCACCTGGGTCATCATCATCTTTGCCATAAGGCTGGGCTGGTTCCCCGCCGGCGGCATGTACAACGCCCGCACCGGAGGCGACTTCTGGGACCGCGTCTACTATCTGATCCTGCCCGTTATGGCTATGGGGATCAGCGGCTCGGCCGGCCTCATCCGCTGGACTCGCACCAGCGTTCTCGAAACAATGCGCGCCGACTACGTCACTGTCGCCCGCGCCAAAGGCCTCAAGGAGCGCATCGTCCGCAGCCGCCACATCTTCCGCAATGCCCTCCTGCCCATCCTCACCATCGTCGGCCGCAGCATCCCCTTCGTCATCGGCGGCTCCGCCTTCTTCGAGATCGTCTTCAACTACCCCGGCGTCGGCATGTGGACCGCAAAGGCAGCCGAAGCCAAAGACTTTTCCATCATGATCGCCACCATCACCGTTACCGCCGTTCTCGTCATCCTCAGCAACCTGATCGTGGACATCTGCTACTGTTGGGTCGATCCGCGCGTGACCTATTCGTAGAGCCAACCTTTCGGAGTGAATCGCCAGCATGAGCGCGCAGAACGAAAACGCCTCGGATTCGGCACAGACCCTCACCATTGAAAGGCCGTCGCTGGCCGCCCAGAACTTCCGCCTCTTCTTGCAGAATCCCGGCGCTGTCGGCGGCGTCATATTTATGCTGGTGATTACCGTGTCAGCCATTCTGGCCCCCTGGCTGACACCATTCGAGCCGCATGAAATCGACGTCCAGGCCATCCGCAAACCCCCAAGTGTCGACCACTGGCTCGGCACCGACCTCACCGGCCGCGACATGCTCACCCGCATCCTCTACGGCGGTCGCGTTT
>JAPPKG010000444.1:0-4418 GCA_026914085.1 Caldilineaceae bacterium
CCCAACGAATCAAACGCGTGGACAAGTCCCGCTTGGACAGCTTCTGCGCCGCTGGAGACTGTGTGCTGTTGTAGCGGTCGCTGTTGGCCAATGTCGAAGGCCTCCCTGACGCTGTGTTCTATGTGCGTCGGTACGCGGTCCTGGTCACATTCGAAGTGCTCGCGTTCTAGCGTCGGCCGATTGTGGTCGACGCCGGTTGAATCGACGAATGCGTAGGCCACACTGCCAACAGAGTCTGAAGCCCAAGCGTTTACCGCGTCATCAAGTGCTCCAAGTTGTGAGCGACGTGTGACGAGCGATGTGCCTGAAATCCTGATCACACGTCAGCATGACGAAGCCATGCCTGATGCAGACTTGGGCTAGCAGAGCATCGACCGTTCCCACTTGAATTCCGCGGCGACGACAGTGGTTACGAATTCCCGCTGCGTTGATGTGATCTTCAAGAGTCGGCATGACGAGCGAAACAGCAGCGAAGTGATCGACGATCCGCTTTGGATCACGCGGCCCCGACACTCCCTGCAATAGTTCCTGTAGGATCAAGCCTGTTGCGTACACCGCCTCGCCACCCAAGAGCGCGTCCCGTAGGCACCTCACTTCGGCGATTCCTGCGGGCGAATCGCGCCTTAGCGCCAAGGACCATACGCTCGTATCCACGAATAGGCTCACTCGCGGCTCCGTTCGCTCTTGTAGTCGTAGTCGGCGTTCCAATCCAGCGTTCCGAACAACTCGAGCAGCCGCGCCTGACTCCGGCGAGCGATGAACTCTTGCAACGCACGGTTCACCGTAGCTTTCTTGGTCCGTTCGCCTCCGATTGCGAGCGCTCTTTCCAGTAGGTCTGGATCGATGCCGAGGTTGGTTGCCATTGTGTGAATTATCACACAAAGACCCACGCATTTCCATTGCGGGGGTCCCGGCCAACTCAGCCACGCATCAGCGGGAATGTATGGACAGAATGCACCCCGTTGTGGCCAACCCCCGTACCCGACCAGACCTATCCAGCCCGCATAGGGCAGCACCACGCTGTACGGCACAGCGAGATTTGGGCAAGCACGCAAACGCCAGAGAGTGGCTATTCCCGCGGTAGAGTTTGCCTAGAGACTGTGACTTGGGTAGCCGTTGTCGGACGGTGTAGGACTCACGCGCCCCGCTGTCCGACTCTTGAGGGGACGGAGCCGTAACCGGTGCAGCAAAGCGCTGCTGAGCACCGTCGGGTTGCCGCGCTCTGATTGATCGCAAGCGCTTCCGGCGTGATCCGATGCTTGACAACGAGTTCGCCAAGTCCATGCGGAGTCGGAGTGCCTTCGGAGAAGTGCCTGTCCACCTTGACCCGTGCGGGTGCTTGGAACGCCAAATGCTTCAATGCGGATAGCCGACAGCCGCCGGGGTCCTCGCGGACGAATCGAGGCTGACAAAGACTGGCAGTAGGGTTGCCATCAACAAGTCGGTCTCCGGCATGAACACTGGCTCCGCACGGTGAAATTCGAGCAGCCCGCCGAAGAGGTTGCCTGGCCGCACGGCGGCGCAGCTGGTGTTGGACCAACGCTTGCGCGCAGGATTCCTCAGCCATCGCACAAGCCCGCACTGCTTCAGGGGAATACGTCCGGAATCACCACCCGGCTGCTCGGCCGACTTGCATGGCGTGGCTTGCCGAACTTGGGTGTCTGGCTCAGTAAGGGCTGCGACGACTGTCGGCCCGGCCGATGCTATGATCCCGCCCGAGCGTTTTCGGCTCGTTGTGTGAGGCCAGTCAATCGGGTAGTCCGTCTTGGCAGATTCCAGCCGTGCATCCCGGTCATGGGTGGTGTCCAATCTTGCTACGGCACATCCTTGGCGGGCTTGGCACTGGACTCGCCATCGCCGGCCTTGACCAACTCATGCAAGCGGTCGTAGAGGCCCGGTCGACGAGCGAGCACGGCCGTCAGTTCCTTGAGCGGGTCGCTCACGGAGCGCTGGTGGACTCTCGCCTCCGACATCAATCGAAGCAGCGCTTTCGTCCTCTCGGTTGGATTTTCGGGAAGATCGTCTAATTCAGCGACGCACTCAGCCACAGACAGCGCCCGGTCGTGGAATCGCGAGCGCATCCACGCATCCAAACGGTAGTCGCTGACCTCCAAGCGCGCTACCTTGGCTAGTGTCCTTTGGATCCGTAAGATCATTGCCGCGCGCAGAGCCTGGCGGAATTCCTCGTTCGCTTGTCCGAGGGCGGCAGTCCATTCCTTGACCCACACTTCGTCAAACTTTTGGCGGGCCTTGCGGTGCAGCGTGATCGCGCCAATCTCTCCGATTCCCGTGAGGATCAGCCTACCCGCAGGACCGAACAGGAGCAGCCCAACCGCAGATCCCGTGAAGCCGCCGGCCACGGTCAGCGTGCCGTGTAGCGCTGCGTCGACGGCAATCTCAAACGGAAGATCCTTCAGCGAAATGCTTCCCTTCCACCACGAATGGACGTTTCGAGCAGCGGAGACGGCGATCGCGAATACGGGAACGCTCAAGTCCACTAAGTCGGCGCCAGAAGCAAGAGACTCTTGGACGATCTCGTCCGTATGGGCGTAGTCGAAGCCCTCTACGCCAAACACACTGTCCACCCACGCTTCCCCGGACACTTGAACCGCCGGGAGCAGTTCGCTGTTCACAAAGACGGGAATATCGGGATACCTTGCAAAGTGGTCTTCAAGAGCGGCCATCCCGGCTGACGGATCTCCGTAACACTTCACCTGGAACGGATTTCCGTCCACAAGCAGGTCGTATCCGGGAGTGTTGGGGCTGTCGGCAAGGCTAACGTCGTAATCGCTAAGGCGGGTCGCCACGACAAGCTCTGCCACGAAACCTCGAAGGTGGCTCTCTGCCCCGACCCGCGCCATTCCCTCCATGTCTTGGACGCGCTCCGCGAAGGCGCCGAATTGGAAGATACTGTCAATCGCTTCCGCGTTCGAGAAGTCGGTCGCGGCAACAACCCGCGGGTCGATGGCAGCCGCGTCGAACAAGATTTCTGCCACCGTCAGACCCGCGATCAGCCCTTCGTCTGGGATTCCGGCCTTCGAATCTGGAAACAGCACCTTGCTCAGGGCATCCGCACCGCGCATCTGGCTCAGCTCGGGCAAGCTTGCATCGGGTGCGCCGGGCGTCTCTGGCATGAAGCCGAGTAGTGGGCCTACTCGCTCCCTGTGCCAGGCGAGCCGCGCCTCTTCTTTGTCCGATTCGGAGTGGCGGTCCAATTCGAGGCCCTTGAATCCGTCCAGACAGACTTTGAGTCCGTCCGATCGGGCCGAGAGCCCTTGCAGCGCCAGCTGTATGGCTAGATTGCTCGCAACCCCTTGGACGATCTTGCGCGTGAGGCTGCGATTCATGTACCAGCCGCCCCCCAAGAGGGCCGCCGCAGTGAAGATCGGATCCGCCAAGACCGCTAGTAATGACACAGCTGTCTGGCCACCGAGGAAAGGAATCACAGCCGAAAGTTGCGCAGCCACGATGTAGGCCGAAAAACCTGCGATCTCAACCGTGATGGCAAGTCCTGCCAAGGATCCGGCAGCGGCGAATGTGGCCACGGTCGCCCAGTCACCATTCTTGACGGCCTGCTCCAGCTCGTGATCCCTTAGTTCCTCGGGAAGGGCATCCAGTCTCGACTGGAACTCTTTGGCAATTAGCTCCCTTTGGTCGGTTGGCAACTCGTCACTCTGGAGGGCCTGCAGGACGGTCGCGGTTGCCTCGCGCCTTACGGCTTGCGTAAAGTCCTTGCGGTCGGCGGAAAAGAGTGTCCTGACGTTTGTGTCGACGTCCGCAGCCGCATTGCCCATCTTGCGCCCCAGGCCCTTGGTGCGCCCTGCCGACGCGCGCTGACCGGAGTATTGCTGGGCCGCCCTGTCGGCAGTCTCTACGCAGCGCGAACTCGCCATCTGACACGACAGAGGCAGGGAAGGCGCGAGTTCCTGGGCACTGCGCAGCCTGCTCCAGAGCCGAAAACGCAGCCAAGTGTCCGAATCCCGCCGATCCTTCGATCGGTAGTACTGTTCCGCCTCGTCTTGCACGCGCCGTTCGAATGCCCGCCTCCCGTCGGCTTGGTCCGGCCCGCTCAGTCTCTTGAAGAGGTCACGGGCCGAGCCACGAATGAGATTCACTAGGGAAACGCATTCGAATACTGCGAGAAATTCGCACAAGGAGCGGCGATTGAGGGTGCCAAGCCCTGCCAGTATGTACCAAGCCGGAACCCGGGTGGAGTCGGTCACCGCGGTCGTCAACTCCTCGTAGTCGCGCTTCGATGCCCTATATGACTTGGAGCCCTCCTCCAAGACACGTTCCGATTCCCTCCGGATGCCATCCCAGGCTGTGCCGGCTGCCTTGGCCGCGGGCTTCGTCGCTTCCGTTACCTTGGACAAGATTTCGTCAAGAAGATCCGACTCTGCCATCCAAATGCTCTAAAC
>JAPPKG010000255.1:0-35570 GCA_026914085.1 Caldilineaceae bacterium
TGAGTCTGTCGTCTGTTGGAGTGGTGGAAGAGCATCGTAGAGAACTTGCCAGAACCGGGAACGGGCTCCGGATACGCAAAAACTGATGCAAAAGCGTAACGACAACAAGAATCGGAGAAAAAAATTTCGCCCGACTTTACCCGACTTATGCCGACTTGGCCCGACGTTACCCGACATCTGACGCCAACTGCGTCCCACCATATCACCGGACGTACAACGCTTGTACATCTCTCGATTGACCTCGTATGCGCCCACGCGCACCAGCGCATCCCTGATCACAGCCCATCGAACGATTTTCATGTACTGTAGTAAAGACATCACGCAAACTCTCGTAAACTCTCGTAAACGCTCGTCCAACACACAGACGAGAAAGCCAGTGCACCACCATCAAGAAAAACGCTCCACGATGAACCGAATGCACGCATCAGCACCCAAGGCTTTCATGCGCAGCACAACTTGACCATTTTGCGCCGAACACCTCTCAACCTCTTACGCAGACAGAAAAGCGCCCAGACCGGCATTTCTGCCAAACGTTACCGTGCCGGTTGGAAAAGTGACTATCTCTGGGGAGTTCTATCCTATTAAGATGTGATTGCCCTGACATGAAATGCCCCCTGCGTTGAAAAAAGCCGCACTTCAGGCTACAATGGCCCTGTTGTTGCCGAACATTGCCCACAATGAACGATGCAAGATTTAATGACCAAACCGGGTAGCGCCATCACGCAAAGCCTGCGTGGTATGGCGCTGAGTCACCCGGACACAATCAAAGTACACTTCGACCCGGACTTCGTCGAGCGTTTGGCCCCCGCCCCTTCCGGCAAAGTCGCGGTCGTTAAAGGCAGCGGCAGCGGACACGAACCTCTGCCCACCGGCTACGTCGGTCTGGGCATGCTCGACGCCGCCTGTCCCGGTCCCATCTTTACCAGCCCTTCCCCCGTCCAACTGTTGGCTGCCGTCCACTCGGTCAACCGCGGCGGAGGCGTCCTCTTCGTTGTAAAGAACTACGCCGGCGGCGTCCTCAACACCGAGCTGACCATCGAGATCGCCATGCAGGAGGGTATCGACGCCCGCTACGTGCTCGTCAATGACGACGTGTCGATCCCCAATGTCTCCAATCGTCGCGGCCTTGGCGCAGCCACCCTCGCCTGCAAAATCGCCGGCGCCGCCGCCGAATCCGGTTACACGCTAACAGAGGCTGAGGAAGTAACGCGGCGGGCTATCGCCTCCTCCCGCAGCATGGGCGTAGGAACCAACATCAACACGCTCCCTCGCAACGGGCCCAACGAAAATCTGGCAGACGATTCGATCGAACTGGGCGTGGGCATTCACGGCGAACCCGGCGAAGTGCGTTCTGTGAGCAAAGGGATGCCCGAAATCGTTGACCTGATCGTGCATCCAATTCTCCATGACCTGCCCTTTGCTTCTGGTGATCGCATACTTCTGTTCATCAGCGGGATGGGCGGTACGCCGCCTCTGGAGTTGTACCTCTTCTCCGAGGCAATTCACGAGCTGCTGGCCGCACATAAACTTCGCGTCGAGCGTCAGCTGATCGGTAACTATCTGACCTGCCTCGGCCGCGGCGGGTATACCATAACCCTGATGAGACTGGACGACGAGCTGCTGCAGCTTTGGGATGCACCCGTGCATACACCCGTCCTGCACTGGTAACCAACCGGCCAGCCGACTACGGACTGTGAAAATGGCCCAGGAGATCACAACAAAGCAACTGCGCAAATGGCTGCTGGCTTACGCCGCTCGTATCATCGAGAACGAAGACCATCTCACCGAGTTGGACACCGCCATCGGTGACGCCGACCACGGAGTCAATATGCGCCGCGGCATGGGAAAACTGCAGGAACGCCTCCAGGTGGAGAGACAATCGGAAGACATCAGCGCCTTCCTCCGTTCCGTCGCTATGACACTCATCAGCGGCGTCGGCGGCGCCGCCGGCCCACTGTACGGCACCTTCTTCCTGCGCGCCGCCACCAGCCCCACAAACGGCAGCTCGATCGACCTGGCTCAGTTGACCCAGATGTTCCGCTACGGACTCGATGGACTCCAGCAGCGCGGCAAGGCCCAGGCCGACGACAAGACCATGATCGATACCATCCAGCCCGCCGTCGAGGCCATGGAGGCAGCGGTTGCAGCCCACCAGAGCGCCGCCGTCGTTCTGGCCGCCGCCCGCCAGGCCGCCCATCTGGGCATGAAACACACCATCGAAATTGAGGCCAGAAAAGGACGCGCCAGTTACCTTGGCCCCCACTCCATCGGTCACCAGGATCCCGGCGCCACCAGCGCCTACTTCCTGTTCGAGACCGCCGCCGAGGTCCTCACGACAACTGGTGCTGACTGATGCCTCAACTGATCGGTGCAATCGATTCCGGTACGACCAGCACACGCTTCATGCTCTTTGATAAAACGGGCGCCGTCGTCGGATTTGAACAGCAGGAACACGAACAGATCTTCCCTCGCAGCGGCTGGGTAGAACACGATCCACTCGAAATCTGGCAGCGTACCCAGGCCGTGATCCGTGCCACCCTCGCCAAATGTGATGTCCGGCCCGGACAGATCGCAGCCATAGGCATCACCAATCAGCGCGAGACCGCAGTCGTCTGGGACCGCCGCACCGGGCTGCCCGTCTGCAACGCCATCGTCTGGCAGGACACTCGCACCGACCGCATCTGCCGCCGCCTCGAAGAGGCCGGTCACGCCCACACTTTCCAGAAGAAGGCCGGCCTGCCTCTGGCAACCTACTTCTCCGGCCCCAAATTCCGCTGGATCCTGGAGAACGTTGACGGCGCGCAAACCCGAGCCGAAGCCGGTGACCTGATCTGCGGCACCGTCGACAGTTGGCTCATCTGGCAGCTCACCGGCGGCGACCGCGTGCATGTCACCGATCCCACCAACGCCAGCCGCACCATGCTGATGGACCTGGAAACCCTCTCCTGGGACCCGGAGCTGCTGGATATTCTCGCGATTCCGCCCTCGATGTTGCCGGAGATCCAACCCAGCAGCGCACCTGCCTTCTACGGCACGACCGCCGCCGATGGCCCCTTTGGCGCCGCCATTCCCATCTGCGGCAACCTCGGCGACCAGCAGGCCGCGACCGTCGGCCAGACCTGTTTCAGCCCGGGCGAAGCCAAGAACACCTACGGGACCGGCTGTTTCATGATCCTGAACACCGGTGAAGAAATCGTCTATAGCCGCAACGGGCTCCTGACCACCGTCTGCTACCAGATGGGCGAATCCGCGCCCGTCTACGCCCTCGAAGGCTCGATCGCCATGGCAGGCGCAACCGTCCAATGGCTGCGCGACGAGTTGCAGCTGATCAGCTCGGCTGCCGAGACCGAAGAGATCGCCCAGAGCGTCGACGACACCGGCGGCTGCTATCTTGTACCCGCCTTCAGCGGGCTGTTCGCCCCCCACTGGCGCAGCGACGCCCGCGGCGTCATCGTCGGTCTCACCCGCTACGTCAACCGCGCCCACATCGTGCGCGCCGCGCTCGAATCCATCTGCTACCAGACGCGCGAAGTTTTGGATGCCATGAACGCCGACAGCGGTGTGCCCCTGCGACAGCTCAAGGTCGACGGCGGCGCAACCGTCAACAACATGCTCATGCAGATGCAGGCCGACATCCTGGGAACCAAAGTCATCCGGCCTCGCATCGCCGAAACAACCAGCCTCGGCGCCGCCTATGCAGCCGGCCTGGCTGTCGGCTTCTGGCTGGACCTGGAAACACTGCGCACGCAGTGGCAGGAAGACAGAGCCTGGCAGCCGCGGCTCGATGATACCGAACGAGTGCAGGGCTATACCGGCTGGCAGAAAGCCGTAGAACGTACGCTCAATTGGGCGGAATGAGAACTGTGGTTACAGTCTGCTCCGTCTCTGTAGCGTGGGAGAGTCAATTCTGATCAGTCTGGTGATCGTCTCCCACAGTGCCACACTTGCCCGGGGCGTCCATGAATTGGCAGTGCAAATGGCTGGAGGTCAGGTCGAGATAGGGCAGGCTGGAGGCCTCTCTGATGACGGTGAGACACTTGGCACGGACGCTTTCAAAATACTTTCCGCCATTGAAGAGGTCTGGTGTGAAGATGGAGTACTCCTGTTGATGGACTTGGGCAGCGCTGTCATGTCGGCCGAATTGGCTCTCGAAATGCTGCCCGAACAACGGCGGCAGAAATGTCTATTGAGCAATGCGCCCCTGGTGGAAGGCGCCATAGTCGCAGCGCTTCATGCCAGCCTCGGTGAGCCTCTGCAGGCAGTCAACGCCGTCGCCGAGGCCGCGCTCTCAGTCCCGAAGCTTCCCGGCGCCGGCTGAGCAAATCGAACGATCGCAGTATTGGAACTCTAAGATGGAGAATCGAGCTTCACAGGCAGGACCTCAAGAGGAAAGGCTTGAGGATAATCAACAGCACCAGCAGAGTGGGTTGCGCAACAACGCCCGCAACCTCCTGCCTGATGGCCGCCTCGCGCAACCGGAGACGCCGCCTCAGCCGTCCAAAAGCGTCGTGGTTACGGTCAGCGACCCGCGCGGCCTCCATCTCCGCTCCGGCAGAGATGTGGTCCGCCTCGCCAGCCAGTTTCAGGCCCGGATCACAGCCGCCAACCTCAGCCGCAACACCAGCGCCATCGATCTCAAGAGCATTATCCAACTGATGCAGCTTCAGGCCCGCCAGGGGCACGACCTGCATCTGGCAGCCACAGGACCCGACGCGGTCGCAGCCATCGAGGCGCTTAGCTCCCTCTTCTAGACACCAGCGAGATTTCTGTGCAGCAGCTTTTTCACGGCCTATCGGCAGCGCCAGGGGTAGGCATCGGCAACATTTACAAATACGCCCCCGTTGCTCCCGACGACTCAAGTGGCTCCCACGCGTCCCCTGCCGGCGACCCCGAAGAGGAATGGGAACGCTTCCTGGAAGCTCGCCTCCTCGTCGATGAAGAACTCGCCCGTCTCTCCCAGATCGGCCAGACAGCCGCCGCAGAGATCTTTCTCGTTCACCGCGAAATACTCCATGACAGCACCTTCACCGACGCCGTGCGCGCCGCCATTGACTCCGGTTCCAACGCCACCAGCTCCACCCGCCAGGCTACCGGTGAACTGGTTGGCATCTTCCAGGGCCTCAGCGACCAGTACTTCGCCAGCCGCGCCACCGACATCCGCGACGTCGGCCAGCGCCTCGTCTTCCGTCTCGGCGGAATCACCTCCGCCCGCCAGCTGACCCCCTTGCCCGATAATACAATCCTGCTCGCAGAGGACTTGACCGCCTTCGATACCACACACCTCGACCAGGACCACGTCGTTGGCATCGCCCTCGCCAACAGCACACCCACTGCCCACACTGCCATCCTGGCCCGTAGTCTCGGTATCCCCCTTGTCTGCAGCGCCGGCGCTGAAATCCTCCAACTGCACACCGGCATGTTCGCCGTGGTCGACGGAATCCGTGGCCGCCTCCTCGTCGACCCCGAAGAGGAGACGCTCGAACAGTACGAGTTGACCCGTTCCCGGCTGCGCCGCTTCCAGGCCGAAGCGCTCTCACAGTCCCATGAACCAGCCCTGACTCCCGATGGCGAACGCATCCCCGTCCGCGTCAACGTCAACAGCCGTGAAGATCTTCTGCACATCCACGCCAACGGCGCCGAGGGCATCGGCCTCCTCCGCACTGAAAACCTTTTCCAAAACCGGACCAGCCCGCCAACCGTTTCCGAGCAACTGGCCGCCTACCAGGACGTGCATTCCTACACCAACACCCACTCCCTCACCGTGCGCCTGCTCGACATCGGCGGCGACAAGCCGGTCCCCTATCTGCAGACTCCCGCCGAAGCCAATCCCTTTCTCGGCGTGCGCGGCATCCGCCTCCTGCTCCGCCACCCGCAAATGCTCATCGACCAGGCCCAGGCCTTGATCGAGCTGGCGCAGAATGTGTCGCCCGTAGACCGCATTCGAATTCTCATACCCATGATTTCGAAAGTGAACGAAGTCCACCAGACTTTGCAACTGCTTGAAGACATTCCCGGCTATAAGCACTGCCGCCGCCAACTCGGCACCCTCGAAGTAGGCGTGCTCATCGAAGTGCCGTCGGCCGCCCTCCTCGCGCACCACTTCGCCCCCCATGTCGACTTCCTCAGCATCGGCACCAACGATCTGGCCCAATATACCCTCGCCGCAGACCGGGTAAACAGCGCTGTCGCAACCTTGGCTACCCCTCTCGACCCCTCAGTGCTGCGCCTGATCGCCCTGACCTGCGAAGCCGGCCGCGCCGCCGGCATCCCCGTCGCCATCTGCGGTGAAGTCGCCGGCGACCCTTCCGTGCAGCCCCTGCTGTTGGGCCTGGGCCTCAATGAAATCAGCGTGGCCGGCCCGGCCGTTCCCCTGGTCAAATCCGCAATTCGGCGCGTCGACGTCGACGCGGCCAGAGAGCTCGCTGCCACAGCGCTCAAATGCAGCCGCGCCCAGGAGATCCATCAACTTCTCCATGACATTGGATAGCCCCCGATGAAGAGGATGCAGACTGAAATCCTCGTGATCGGCGGCGGCGCAACCGGAACCGGTGTAGCCTGGGATGCCGCCCTGCGAGGGTTTCGCACAGTCCTCGTCGAAAAGCGCGACCTGACACACGGCACAACCGGGCGCTACCACGGCCTCCTCCACAGCGGTGCAAGATACGTACTCAAAGATCCCGACAGCGCTGTCGAGTGTATCAGCGAGAATCGCATCCTGCGCCGCACCCACACCCATTGCATCGAAGATACGAGCGGGTTTTTCGTGGTAACGCCCGAAGACGAGGACGACTATCCCGATCGCTTCGCCGCCGCCTGCCGCCGCCTCGACGTCCCCTGCACCGAGATCCCGGCGGCGTCCGCCCTGCGCCGCGAGCCTCTGCTCAACCCCCGCATTAGCCGCGTCTTTGAACTGCCTGACGCCGCCGCCGACAGCTTCCTCGCCGCCCACGCCACCGCCCAGGCTGCCCGCCAGGCCGGCGCCACCCTGCTGCCCTACCACGAGCTCACCCGGCTCCACATCTCCGGCGGCGACGGCAACCGCACTCTCTCCGGCGCCACCATTCTCGACACAGTCTCCGGAGAAGAACTGCACATCGACGCCGATCTCGTCATTAACGCCGCCGGCGCCTGGTCCGGTCATGTCGCCGCACTCGCAGACGTGGAAGTGAAGATGATCCTCGGCAAAGGCGTGATGCTGGCCACAAACGCCCGCCTCACCAACACCGTCATCAACCGCTGCAAAATGCCCGGCGACGGCGACATCCTCGTGCCGATTCACACCGTCACCGTCATCGGCACCACCGACGAACGAGTGGCCGAACCGGAGGACCTGCCCATCGAGCAGTGGGAAATCGACCTGATGCTCACCGAAGGCGACAAACTCGTCCCCGGCCTCAGCCGCACCCGCATCCTGCGCGCCTGGGCTGGCGTGCGGCCCTTATACCAGGAGACCCAACTGCCCGGTGGCCCTGCCCAAAGCGATAACCGTGCCCAGTCGAACAAGCGCCCGGCGACGGAGCTGCCCCATGACAGCCGTGACGCCACCCGTGCCCTCGCCCTGCTTGACCATCAGCAGCGGGACGGCGTGCGCGGCTTCATCACCATTACCGGCGGAAAGTGGACGACCTTCCGCCTCATGGCCGAGTCCGCAGTCGACGCCGCCTGTGAGCAGTTGGGCGTTTCCCGCCCCTGCCGCACCGCCGACACAACCGTGCCCGGCGTCGAACAGGGACACTACTGGCTCGGCCACCGGCTCAACGAAGTCGAAGACGAAAACCTGCAGTCGGAGCTGGTCTGCGAGTGTGAACTGGTAACCCGTTCCATGCTGGAAGGTGCCGCCCAGCGCAACCCGACCGTCACCCTCGACGACCTGCGCCGCGATGTCCGCCTCGGCATGGGACCGTGTCAGGGCGGCTTCTGCACCTACCGCGCTGTCGGTATCCTCCACCAGCTGCGCGCCGGCAATGCCTCGTCCGCAGCCGGCGAGTGGCACGTGGCCCACATGCAGTCCCCGGCCCATCACCACCGCGACAGCCCCACCCCGGAACAACCCGCCACAGCCTCTGAGCCGGCCTCCGTTCCCATCCCCAGAGACTACCCCCGCCAGCGCTCCGCCGCCGTCGATCCCCAGGCGGCCGTTTCGCAGCCGAACCTGCTCCTGCGCGACTTCCTCCAGGAACGCTGGAAGGGCGTCGCACCCATCCTCTGGGGACAGCAGCTGCGCCAGGAACGCCTGGACGAGCTGATCTACCTGAGCATTCTGAACGCCGATCACCTGCCCGTCGATGACGGGGAAAGCCCCCTTTCCTCCTTCTATCGCTCCGATTCCTCCATTTCTGATTCAGGCCGCTAGCCATGACGTCCGCATGGGAATCTACCATCGAATCTGGAGCGACTGCTATGATGCCGTGTAATGTAATGCCGAATACCATGAGCCAAAACCCCTAACCGCGCATGCTCGATCTCCTTGTAATCGGCGCCGGTCTGACCGGCCTCTTTGCCGCATATACCGCCGCACGCGCCGGCCTGCACGTGCGCGTGATTGCCCACGGCGCCGGCGCGACGCACTGGCATGCCGGAACAATTGATCTTTTGGGATATGTGGGAAACAGGAATGAGGCGGTCGCGAACTGGACACAGGCGCTACCCGAACTGCCGCCTGCACATCCCTACCGTCTTCTGGGCGTGGACACAATTGCGACGGCGCTGGACGCGTTTCAACAATTTACCGTCGCAGCCGGGCTGCCCTATGTACGCCCCGGTACCATCATGTCTCTCCCCGCCCCCGGCGCGTCTGAGGAGGAAACTTCACAAACAAGAGGCCCCGTCGAACAGATCGACAACGACAACCTCGGACGCAATTGCCAGCTCATCTCACCGGTCGGCGCCCCCCGCCCGGTCTATCTGGCGCCGGCCGCCCAACAGGCCGCCAATCTTGAGGACGACCGTCCCCTGGTAATTGTCGGCCTGGAAGGAATGCCCGACTTCTACCCCGCACTGAGCGCCGAGAATCTGCAGAGGCAAGGCTTCTATGCTCGCACCGCTACCCTGAATCTCAGTCCGCTCTCGAGGCGGCGTGACATCTCTCCGCTGCAGATGGCGCGCACACTGGATAAACTTGACGCCCAGGCGCAGTTCACTGAAATGGTGGCAGACATGGCCGCACCCGGAGAACGTGTGGGCCTTCCCGCACTGCTAGGGATGGACGCCCACACACGCCTCCTGACGCAGCTGCAGGAAGCTGTCGTCGATCGAGGCCGGGATTCGTCCCAACATTCTGACAGGCGCGGCACAGTCCTATCAGTCTTTGAGATCCCGACGCTCCCTCCCAGTGTGCCGGGTCTGCGCCTTGACGCTGCCTTGCGTACCCAACTGGCTGGCCTCGGCGTCCGCGTCGAAATCGGCATGGAAGTCTGCGCATTCCACGCATCCGGCCGGCGCATCCAGTGGATCGAGACCGAAACCGGAAGCCGCCCCCTGCGCCACACGGCCCGCAACTACCTGCTCGCAACCGGCGGCATCCTCGGCGGAGGCATCTACGCTGACCGCTGCGGCCGCGTAAAGGAGACCGTCTTCGACCTGCCGCTGACCGCGCCGCACGCGCGCTCCCACTGGCTGCGCCCTCTCTTCCTCGACAAACGCGGCCATCCAATCTTCCAGGCCGGTGTCTCCGTCAACCACCACTTTCGTCCGCTGGACCAATCCGGCGCGCCTGTCTATGATAACCTGTGGGCTGCGGGCTCAATTCTCGCCCACACCGACCCGGTCCGCGAGCGCAGCCGCGAAGGCATCGCTATCGCTACCGGCTACGCCGCCGCAAATGGATTGATCAAAAGCCAATAGCGCCAGTGATCTACCCAAATCCCTGGCCATCGCCTCTATGCAAAACACAACCGTAAACTCTGTCGGCCTAAGCCTGAACGCCTGTATCAAGTGCAACATCTGCACCAGCTACTGCCCTGTCTCCGAAGTGACTGACAGCTTCCCGGGCCCGAAGTACGCCGCGCCCCAGTCCGAACGCTTTCGTGATTTCGGCCACCCTTACTACGAGGACGACTCCGGCCCCATCTCCCGCCCCCTCGCCGCTGGCCGGATGCCTGATGCCTCGGTCGACTACTGCTCCGGCTGCCGCGTCTGCAACGAAGTCTGCCCAACCGGTGTCCGTATCGCCGAAATCAACGCCCGCGCCCGCGCCCGCATCGTGGCCGCGCGCGGCCTCTCCCTGCGTAACCGTCTCCTGGGCCGGAATGAACTACTGGGACGGATGGGAAGCGTCGCGCCCGGCCTCGCCAACTTCGCCCTGCACAACCCGCTCAGCCGTAAGCTCGCCGCATCCCTGTTCGGTGTCGCAGAGAAGGCGCCGCTGCCCCGCTGGCACCGTGAAACGCTCAACCGCTGGCTTGCGCGTACCCGTGCCCATCGGCTCCGCAGCGAGCGGAAAGTCGTTTACTTTCACGGCTGCGCAACCCAGTACTACGAGCCCTTCGTGGGCATCGCCGCGATTCTCGTGTTGGAGCATCTCGGCTACGAAGTGATAGTACCTCCGCAAAACTGCTGCGGACTGCCCATGCTTTCGAACGGAGAATTCGGCGCCGCCGAGAGCTACCATCGCCGCAACGTCGCCCGCCTCGCCCAATACGTAAAAGCCGGCTACCCAATCCTCGGCACAAGCACCAGCTGCACCCTGACCCTCAAAGAGGAGGCGCCGGAGCTGCTGGACCTGGAGGGCGATGCAGGCACCCGGGCCCTCAAGCTCGCCACTTGGGATATCTTCGAATGGCTGCGCCAACGTCTCGATCAAGACCAGTTGCCCTCCGACCTGCGCCCGCTTAACCAATCAGATCAACCCTGTATACTTCCCTACCATGCTCCCTGCCAGCTGCGCGCCCATCGCATCGGCAAACCCGCGCTCGAACTGCTGGCCAGAATCCCGGGCCTTGACCTGCGCGAAAGCCAGGCCCGCTGTTGCGGTATCGCCGGGACCTACGGCTACAAGACCGAAAAATACCAGATCGCCATGGACGTTGGAAGGGAGCTCTTCGACTACGTCGCTTCACAAGCGAATGAGTCCGATTCGGATTCCAGGGGACCGGTCTCCTTTACCGCCTGCGACTCCGAAACATGCCGCTGGCAACTGGAACACGGAACCGGCCTCCCCTCCCGCCATCCTATCGAGCTTCTGGCGGCGGCCTATGGTCTGTACGACCTCCAGGCCCGGCGTCCCGCCGGTGGGAACTGAGCCATGGACCCTCTTCGCATCCTCATTGTCGGTGCCGGGGCCATCGGCTGTTTTGTCGGTGGCAAGCTGGCCTCGGCCGGGCATGTCGTGAAATTGGTCGGTCGCACCGGCACAACCGCTGCCCTGCAATCGCGTGGTCTTGAGCTGCACGCGGCTGATGGCGCGGTGGAAAAGATCCCCTCGGTCAGCGCCGTCTCTTCTCTTCGCGAGGCCTTTCCCAGCTCCTATGACCTCGCCATACTCGCCGTCAAGAGCTACGACACGGAAACCGTTCTGGACGAATTGGCCCCGGCAGAAGCATTGCTTCCCCCGGCAATCCTCAGCCTGCAGAACGGGGTCGGCAACGAGGAACAGATCGCCGCCCGCTTTGGCCCCCAGCGGGTCCTCGCCGGAACCATCACGGCACCTGTCGAAGTGAAAGAACCTGGCGTCGTCCAGGTTACAAAGCCCACTTTTGCCGTCGGCCTCGCAGACTTCCACGAAGACAGCGAGGGCCCGAGAAGCAACGCTCTCTCCTCTCTCCTCCCTCCTCTCTCCTTGAGCTTCTCCTCCGCCGGCCTCCCAGCCAAGGTGTACAACGATGCGCACAGCATGAAGTGGTCGAAGCTGCTCATGAACATGATCGGCAACGCCACCAGCGCCATCCTCGCCGAGCCGCCCGGCGTCACCTTCGCCCACCCCCGCATCGCAGACCTGGAGATCGACGCCCTGCGCGAGGCCCTGCGCGTGATGGCCGCCGCCGGCATCAACCCTCTCAACGTCGAGAAATACCCGCTCCGAACTCTCGCTCCCCTGTTGCGTTTCGGTCCGCGCCCGCTCCTTCGCCCTGCCCTGCACAGGATCGTCGGCGGAGCGAGGGGAGGCAAGATGCCTAGCCTTTTCCTCGATCTGGAGTCAGGTAAGAGGGGAAGCGAAGTCGGCTGGTACAACGGCGCCATCGTGCGCAAGGGCGTGGAAGTCGGCATCCAAACGCCGGTCAACCGTTTGCTGACCCAAACTGTTCGGAAACTTGCCGCCGAGCCGCAGTTGAGAGCTGGTTGGAGGGGTAACTTCGAAAGACTTGCTGCCGCAACTGGAGAAGTGGACAATCCTTAATCCACAGCAATTCGCGCCGGAACTAGGGCAGTTCCAGGCATGGAAGAAGGATTCAGAGGCTAGAGTCCTGGCCCGATCAGCACGATCAGCACAAGCGCCAGCACCGCAAACGCCGAATACTCCAGCACAAGCCTGCGGCTCAGATGGCCCTCATGCAACGCGTGCCGGGCCAGCCCAACAAACAGATAGAAAATCAGCAGCAGCACCAGCCCGCCGCTTGCTCCCGATAGGGGCCAGTAATTCAACGCCCACGCCGCCTCACCCAGTACAACCGCAACCAGCGCCGCATACATAAGCACGACATTCACTCTGGGCATAATGTCCCGCAGCAGCTCGACAGCCAGCAGCGCCGACGTCGCCGCAATCAAGGTCCCCGAAAGCAGGCTGCGCGTTCTGGTCTGGTATACCAGTAGAAAAAGCGCCAGCGCCGCCGTATAAGACAGCACGTTGAGCAGGATCCGAGCCTGTCGGTAACCCGTCGATTCCTGGTCCACGGAAGCGTACAGGTTGAACAGAATGATTGCTATCAACCCGCCGCTGAGCAGCGCAGCTCCGGCTTGAAAAAGCGGTGTCCTGGCCTCAGGCGCCAGCAGTACCGCCAAAATGGATACTGCCGCAGGCAGTCCCCAGAACAGCCAGGTGTGCCCGCCGCTTTCAGGTTCGCCGCCCAATGGGTCCCCGGAGTAAAGGGGATGCGTACGGATCGCCCGTTCCGTCCCGCTGGCCGTGAGCAGCGCGATAAAGACCGCGATGACCGTCGTCTCGCTGATTCGGATCGACATCGGCGAGCCCAGCGCGTTCAGCGTAAATACGACCGTCGGCAGCCGCAGAAACAAGCTGATCGCGACCGTGGCCGCCACCGTCCAGGCCAGCACGCTCACGCGCTGCACAAAGCGTCGGTTCGGGCCGTACACCTTCACCGCTGTCGTAGAACGTTCCATCCCCGTCGCTGCAAAGGACGCACTTCCGCCTGCGGGTTGACCCGCACCCTGTTGGCCTCCGGCCCCGAACGGCGAATACCAGTTTTCAGTACCCAATTTTCCACTTCCAGTTTCCTGAAGACAAGGATGATGATACTATAAAACAAAAAGGAACAACTGGAAACCGGAGTTGAGCGAGTACACGAATTTCGATATCACCATAAGCGGCGACGAGACCCCCTTTGCCGTACTGGCGTCCTATCGCGGGCTGAGTGGCGCATCCACCTTCGCTCAGGATGCCTTCCAGTTCGTCTGGGTGGAGTTCCTGGCCCGGCTGGGAGACCCGGTTCAGACACAAGGGGAAGAGCTACTGGCCGAAATCGGCAGCAGGCTCTTTTCCGAACTGTTCCGCGATCAAGTCCGGGACCTCTGGGCCCAGGCCCGTGCCGACCTGGATGGCGGCGGCCGGCTCCGGCTGCGCCTCATCCTGCATCCCCCTGCCGTCGCGGCCTTGCCCTGGGAGACGCTCCATGATCCCCTCCGCAATCAGTCCTTTGCGGCCGACCCCAAACTCTCACTCGTTCGCACCCAGAATCTCGTCAGCTATGTCGCCCGCCCCAGGGCGTTGGAAGCGGCGCTGCCTCTCAAAGTTCTGTTGGTGACGGTCGATTCAGGCATGACGGGTGTCCCCGAACAGATCAGACCCCAACAGGGTGAACTGGGCCATCAGCTGGCCGCACGCACTGAGAGCGAACAGATCCGTTCCGCCATCGCAAAGCTTCCCTCTGCCCGCGTGGCGCTGGACCATCTGGTCGGCCGCGTTTCCATCCAGCAAATCCGGGAACGGCTCGTGACATCCCGGCCCGACATACTGCACTTTGTCGGCCACGGCCATGAGGATGGCCTCCTCCTATGGGACGGTGACGCCCCAACCCTCGTGTCCTCCGCCGCACTGCGCACGGTGTTGCAGCAGGCAGAATCGGTGAAGCTTGTCTTTCTCAACGCCTGCCTGGCGGGTCGTGTCGACAGTTCACGACCCTTTGCCGGTATCGCTCACCAGTTGCTCCAGAGCGGCCTGCCTGCCGTCATCGCCATGCGCTACGAGATCCTGGATCGCTCCGCTGTGTACTTCGCCGCCGGCGTCTACGAAGCGCTTGTCGCGGGTCAGGGTCGCGGCCACATCGACGCCGCTGTCAGCATCGCCCGCAATAATCTGTACATCAACGACCCAAACCGCGTCGATTACGCAACGCCTATCCTCTGGCTAAACTCCGAAGACGGCCGCATTCTCCCCTTCGACGACGCGCAGCAGACCGAACCGTCCACCCCCCAACGCTCCATCTACACGCGTACGCAGATGGGAGCTTCCTCTCTGCGGCTCGAATTCAGGCTGGCAGAAAAGGAGGCGTGGTACCGCTCCCTGCCCGAAACCATCTCCGATCCCCATCTGCCCTTCGAATATCAGCGTCGCCGCCGCATCGTCGGCCTGCTGCTGAGGATCTTGCAGCAGGCCGTAGACGAGCGGGACCACGGCCGTGCCATCGACATCAGGTCTGTACAAAAACGCCTCTCTACATTCGAAGAGGAGAGGCGCCACATCCAGAATATCCTTGACCATTGCCTGGATCGTTCTTAAGACCCGGTGCCGTGGCCCAGACCACCATCCGACTGATCCATCTCGCAATTCTCTACGCGATTCTCTGCTACCTCGGCGTAGAGATCGCCCTGACATTTCGGGACCTTCGCGAGCATGATCCCAGCAGCCTGCAGGCAACGTCAGAGCCCCGCTCCCTATCCTCCCCGGCCAGTCAGATACCCTTTCTCGGTGTAACCGTCGCCCTCGAGCTATACAATACCCCGCAGGATCGGCTGCAGGCGCTGAATCGTCTTCACGATGCCGGTTTCGGCTGGATCCGCCAGCGCATCGACTGGAGCCTCATCGAACCGCAGCCGGGCGAGTTCCACTGGACCTGGACCGACCAGGTCCTTACCGAAATCGCAGCCGCCGGCCTGGTTCCTGTCATCGTTCTGGACGGCAGCCCTTCCTGGGCACGAGACAGCGTAGACCGACCCTCATCAGCGTCCTCGCAAAACGACTTGCCTTGGCGACTGGCGCCCCCCGCCGCGCCGGAAACCTTCGCCCGCTTTGCCGCCGCATTCGCCCTCCGCTACCAGGACACGGTCCGCTTCTATCAAATATGGGACGAGCCCAACATCGCCCCCCACTGGGGAAACCGGCTGATCGATCCGGTCGCCTACGCCCGTCTGCTGCGTGCGGCCGCCACTGCTGTCCGCGCTGCCGACCCCGACGCGGTCATACTGGCCGCTGCGCTCGCGCCCACCCAGGACCGCGGCCATACCGCCATCGAAGAGGGTTTCTTCCTCCAGCGGCTCTACGCCTCCGGCGCCGCGCCCTACTTCGATGCCGTTCTCGTCCAGCCCTACGGTTTTGGAACCGCTCCTGAAGACGCGCGCAGCCGTGTCGACGCCCTCAACTTCCGTCGCGCCTTGTGGGTCCGCCGCGTCATGGTCGCCGCCGGAGATGCACAGACTCCCATCTGGGCTGTCCGTTTCGGGTGGAATCGGCAAGTGCAAAATCTTTACAAGACCGTCTCAACGGCCAATCAGTCGCGTTTTACAGAGCGGGCAATTCGTCATGCGCGCGCGACCTGGCCGTGGCTGGCAGCGATGGGCTGGCCGGTGTACCGCCCGGACGCACCCCTCTCCGATCCAATGTGGGGCTTCTCTCTCGTAACCGCCGATGGGAACGAGCATGCGCTGCTGTCCGTGTTTATTGAGGCTGCACAGACAGCGACTGAAACCGAACCTTCCGCAACAACGGGCCTGCCATATCTGCGTTTCGCTCTACTGCTGCTGGCAGGCGGTCTTCTACTCTCTTGGGCCGTTCTCAAGTCCCGCACCCTGCCCCTGCGCCACTGGCAGACCGCATACCGCACATGGCCGCTGCCCGGCAAGTTCGCAGTCTGGGCCCTTCTGCTCACCATTTACTACCTGGCAGTCTGGCCGCCGCTGATCATCCTCTGCTGGCTTTCCGCCGCATTCCTCATCGCCGCCCAGCCTTCTGCCGGACCCATCATCGCCGTCGTCGCCCTACCCTTCCATTTCCAGCATAAGGAGCTGCCGCTCGTCGGCGCCGTCTGGGCTGTCCCCCCCGCCCAAGCCGCGCTGCTGGCCACACTGCCCGCCCTCTTTCAGCACGCCTTACGCGCCAAGGTCGGTCGCCTCAGGCCTACTCTCAAATCCATTAACCCGATACGTCGCTCAAGTATCGCATTTCGGAACGCGCAGTACGCCAATCCGCTCGTTGCGGCCTGGATCCTGATCAGCCTCCTGGCCGCCCGCAACGTCTGGCACTGGCCAGGCTATATTGTCGGGCTCTGGGACTTTGTAGTGGTACCGGCCCTGCTCTACACCTGCATAAGGCTATTGGCCGCCGGGCCGCGTCAGCAGCAGACCCTCCTGACCGCCCTCTTCGCCGGCGGCGCGCTCGCCGCCGGCGTCGGAGGAATCGATTGGCTGATCGGCGGAGGCGTCTCCGTCGACGGAGTGCGGCGCCTGATGGGGATTGCATTCTCCCCCAATCAGACTGCCCTCTATCTACTGCGCACACTCCCCGTCGGTATCGGTCTCCTGGCAACCTCCGGCCGCCTACGACCCGCGCTGACCGCCTGCTGCCTTCTCGTGACCGCGGCACTGCTCCTGACAGCCAGCCGCGGCGCACTCCTCCTCGGCCTGCCAGCCGCCGCTCTCGTCTTCGCCGTGGCCGCGGCCCGACAGGAACAATTCCGCTTGGGCAAGCGATCGGCAGTTCTGTTGACTTTGGCGGTTGGCCTGGCGCTAGTCGTCGGCCTGGAGATCGTCCAGCTCTATGGCGAGCGCCTGCTGAACCTCGAGACCCTGCGCTCGCGCTTCGCTATCTGGAGAGACGCGTTATCGCTCTGGAGACAGTACCCCCTATTCGGCGTAGGCCCGGGCGGATTCTACTGGAGCTTCCCGGCATTCCTCCAGCCCTCCCAGGCAGCGGATCCCAACCTGCTTCACGCTCATTCCGTCTGGCTGGAGTACGCAACCGGTTGGGGGCTGTTCGGGCTGTTGTGGCTGGGCGCCCTGCTCGGCTGGCTGGTCTCTGTCTTGCGACACGCATCGCGCGGGTCGCAAGCATGGTACCGGATTGGCCTCATGGCCGCCCTTGCAGCCGGCTTCGCGCACGCGCAAGTGGACGCCTTCGCGGCGCTGCCCGAACTGGCAGCATGGAATTTCACCGGGCTGGCTCTGTTGTCAATCCCAAACGGCTCGGACGTGTGACCCCCTGCTCAAGCAATCCGGGTTGCGTTTCTCTGGCATCGCCACTACCATTTCGTAAGACAACATGGGTGCGCAATGACATTGGGCACAAGACTGGCTCGACAGATTAAAGGAGAGTTCACAGTGGCGCAGACTCGACTCACACCGCAACAGTTGGCTTTCTTCGACACCTTCGGCTATCTCTATTTTCCCGGCCTGCTGGCCGACTGCGCAGACAGAATCATCGACGAATTCGAAGCCATCTGGGCTGCACACGGCGGCGGCCACCACGGGCGCGATCACGATGGTGTGCAGCGCTCCTGCATCCTTCCCTTCCCCGACAAGAGCGTGTTTCTCAGCTCCCTTCTCGACGACTCCCGCATCCACGACATCGCCGCCTGCATCTGCGGCGACGACTTTAACTACACCAGCGGTGACGGCAACTACTACGCCGGCGACACTCGCTGGCACTCCGACGGCTACAGCGCCGAACGCGTTCTCAGCATCAAGATCGCCTTCTATCTCGACCCCCTCACGCGCGATAGCGGCGCACTGCGCGTCATTCCCGGCAGCCACCGCGCCGGTGACGCCTATGCCGATGCTCTTGAGAAAAATATTAGGGAAAGCGGAAAGATCTGGGGGCTGGAGGGTCCCGACGTACCGGCACTTATCCTGGAGACCACGCCTGGCGACATCGTCGTGTTCAACCACAATCTCAAACACGCCGCCTTCGGGGGCTCAGAGCGCCGCCGCATGTACACCATGAACTTCTCACGCCGCTACCCAGAGCACCGGCTCGAAGAGCTGCGCGAAGTACTCGGCCGCGAGGCTCGCTTCTGGATCGACCGCATTCACGGCGAAGCCATGATCGCCACCGCCGGGCCGGAGCGTATGGTCCATCTTGAGCAGGTCAGGGCCAACGACACCCACCTGGCAGACCTGACGCGCGAACTGAAAAAGACAATGAAAGAGCCGGCGCGAGGCTGAGGGCCAAAACCCGTCCAGGTCGCCGCTGCAGACCAGTCCACCCTCTACGCGGCGACCTGCACCTTTTCCCCGGTCTCCGCGCTCAGATAGATAGCATCCAGCAGCTTCATGAACGTCAACGCATCCGCCGGCGACACATCGGGAGGCTGCTCTCCGCGGATGGCTGCGGCAAAGTCACGGATCTCCCCGTCAAAGTCCCCGCTTCCGTGCTCCGCATTCTCCTCTACAAAACTGTCGCCCTCGTTGTAAATTGCGCCCAACAAGCGTCGCGTGCCCGAACGTGTCTGCCCCGAAGCCAGCCGCGTCGACTCGACTTCAACCGTCCCAGCCGTGCCCAGGACCCGCAGACGCAGGTCCCACGCCCGGTCCGCCCACGTGGCGATGACCGCAGACGTGTCCATCTGAATGGTGATGCCCCCGGCGCAACCCACCAGGAAGCTCATGTAATCCTCAGAATGGCGCTCCACCTCGAGCCGCGTCGGAAACGCACTATGGCTGATCGCGAAGGCCCACTGCGGCTCCGGACAGCCCAGCAAGTACCAGGCTTGGTCGAGGTAATGGGAACCGTGTTGCCCCAACGCGCCCCCCTTCAGCCCCCAACGGTACAACCACTCCCTGCCGGCCGGTGGCTCGTAGTCCACGCCTCGCTCTCGATAGTGGTAGTGGACGCGCGCGTGGTAAGGACGCCCAATCCTTCCATCAGCGATGAGCGATCGGCTCCTTTTGTTCTCCTCCTCGTGGCGCATGAAATAGGAGTAGACAAGCGTCTTCCCGCTGCTCTCCGCAGCCGCATTGATCTCCTCCACGTCCGCGGCGCTGATGCCGTGCGGCTTCTGCACCAGTACATGCTTGCCAGCCTGCAACGCGTCGAGTACCATCGGCTTGCGCACGTCCGGCGCCGTGGCGACGCCAACCGCGTCAACCTCGTCATCGGCCAGCAGTTCACTATAGTCTCCGTAGACCCGCGCGACGTCGCTCTCTTGCGCCACCTTCCGTGCCAAATCCTGGTTCAGATCAGCCACCGCCCAGGCCACCGTATCTTCACCTGCGTGCGCGCCCGCAACCCAGGCCCCGCCGACCCGGCAGCCGACAACGCCAATCCTGATCTTGTCCGCCATAACCCTACCCCCGGGCCGGCTCCGCCATCTCCGCCCGCGCCTTGGCCGACAGCGCCGGCAAATGGCTCTCGTGCGCCATCACCTGCTCCAAATGCCGCATCCGCGATGGGGAAGCGGTATTGCGCATGATATCGGTGTGCATCTGGTCCTTCCAGAAACGAGCGCCGCCGGCAACGAACTTTTCCAACTCCTCGATCTCTTCCTGTGTCTCGCAGTATGCACAGCAGTTGATCGTAAACATACGCCGCGCCGTGCTGCCGCCGAACGACGAATGCATCAGATTATGATTGAACGCCACAACATCGCCCGGCTGCGTCTCCAGCGCCACGTGCGGCACCTCCAGCTGCGAGATCCCCCACAGCTCGGGGGCCTCCCGCGCTTGCCGTGCCTGCCAGCCTTCCACATCCACCCGGTGTGAGCCGGGAATCACCCGCAAACAGCCCGTATCAGATGTCAACGTATCGAGATAAAAGGCCACCTTCAAGTACTTCCCGATCGTGTGAAAGCCGTCACTGTGCCAGCGCGTATCGCCGGTATAGAAATTGCCGTCACCGCCGAGATAATTGAAGTCGTCGCCCAATATGCTGCTGATCAGCCCGTCGATGCTCGGATGATCCAGCAGCGTACACAGCCTCTCCCGCTGATCGATAAACGGTACAATGCAGGAGCGCTGCGTCCCGTCATGCACCTGCCCGCTCGTCGCGAAAATCGATTCGAAATCCTCCGTAATCCAGCCGATCTCCTCCTTCACCAGTCCGGGAAAGTGGAGAAAGCCGAAAGTCTCAAAAAACTGGAGCTGCTGTTGGCTGAGTCGCATTGATTCATCTCCTGAGAAGGGTGCCCTTGTCTTGTGGAATGTCTCCAATTGATGAAATCATACTCAATCTGTCAAAGTTGGTGAACATCCTCTCATCCAATCAGATCTACTGGGGAGCTTCTGCGCTCAGGCCACCGCCTTGTTCAACGCCGGCATAAGCTCGGTCGCGAAAAGCTCTATATTGCGCAGCCAACTCGCCTTATCGTCCCAGTCAAATCCCATCAGGACCAGAGTACCGAACGGTCCGCTCTCCTCCATCAGCGCCAGCAGCCGCTCCAGCACATGGTCCACGTCGCCCGCGATGATCTGTTCCGACATCCAGTAGTCCATATTGCAATCAGCGTTCGACATCTCCAGGTCTCGCTTGAGAACGCCCCTGCCCCGGGTCTTATCCATCAGTTTGGCGAGATACTCATAATTCCTCCCTACCGAGTTGGTCCGCGCCCGCTTCACCGCCTCTTCAGTCGTATCAGCCAGAAAGATCGCCCGCGCCACTCTCCAGTCGGCCCGGTCCGGCTTTCTTCCCGCCTCCTCCGCGCTGCGTGCGTATGTCTCCCAGTTGTCCGCCAGCACATTCCCCGCCGCCACAGCAGCCGAAAACGGTGCGAAACCGTACCGCCCCGCCATTTTTAGGCTGTATGAATCGCGAGTAATGCCCGGCACGAGGATCGGAGGATGCGGCTGTTGCAGCGGCTTGTGGATGAACCCTAACTGGGTTTCCTCATCGACATTTTCCTTGAGCGAGAACTGCCAGAACTGGCCTTCATGTTCGTAAGGCGGGTCCGACGTCCACAGCTTCAACATGACGTCAATCGCCTCAATCGTCATCCTGCCGCCATCCTTCGGATGCTGCCCATAAAGCTCATAGTCCGTGCTCGTCCCGCTCGGCCCAAGGCACAGATTGAGCCGCCCATGGGCCAGGTGGTCCAGAAAAGCAAGCCGGGTTGCCAGATACGCCGGATGATGCAAATTAACGCAGATCGGCGCCGGGCCCAGCCGGATACGTTCCGTAACCCCCAGCACCCGTCCGATAAACACCTCCGGCACCACCACCGTCTCGTACCGCATCGTATGGTGCTCGCCAATCCAGAACTCCTCGAATCCCAACTCATCCGCCATCACCGCCAGCTCAATATCCTCGTCATACCCCTGCGCCAGCGGCTTCTCCGGCGGATGAAACGGCATGATGAAAATGCCCGACTTGATCGTCTGTCCATTTGTCGTCATTACCCGCAATTCCTTTCAATTGGCTGGTGGCAGTCAGGCGATTCCCTACTCGTTCTCCGCCGTCTTGACACGGAAACTGTATAGTTGGGCAGTATCTAGATGAAAACGCAAACGCAAAGGCTGGTCCGTCGGCAGCCGCTCGTGATCCTGCCAGCGAACGACATGACGCACACTGTCCGAGCCGATTGCCGTGCAGTCCTGGCTTGAGAACCCTGCCAGAGTCTCGCCGGCGGGGGAGAGAAGCTCAACCGTTAAGCTGCCTTGCGAGGCATCTGCGTTGACCACGAGTTGGCCGTTCGGTAGGTTTAGCGGAACAGTTTCGACAGTCCCTCCAAAATGACCCGCGTCCAGCGAAACAAAGCCGTCCAGCCGCCACGATGCCCGCGCGATGGTCGCGGTCTTCGGCGGCATTGGGCCGCCGTGCATGGTATTGATGGCAGTGTAATAGTGCCAGACTTCGTCCCCATGGACGATAGGCCGGTCGGCTGAACAGAGAATGCATCCTGCGTCGAAGCTGCCCCGCTCCCCGCGCGGAATGATGGGCGAGCGGTCAGCGAAACGCTCCCAGCTGCGCCCGTCCCGGCTATGCACCAACTGCGCCTCGATCGGCCCGTCCCACGGGCTCTGCTCGGCCCCGACCTCCTGTCCCCGCATGTCGCGGTAAACCTTGAATACAGGCAGAAAACCGAGAAACTGTCCGCCGTATACGAAGCCTGACATGCCGTAGAACTCCCCCCGCTGTTCGGGGTCCTGGGTCCAGGCATCATCCTCTTCATCACTGACGATGATCAGTTCCGGTTCGGACCAGTCCAGGAAGTTCCTGCTCGTGCATACCGCGATCAGGCGGCGGTCAAATCCGCCTATGTCTCCCCAGCGCCGGTGAAAGGCGAAATACTCGCCCGAACACCGGTCGTGCGCCACCGTGATCGCCTCCAGCGTCTCGGTCGAATTCATCAGAATCGGATTGACCTCATACTCGTTCCAGACCAGGCCGTCGGCAGAATGGGCAACCCAATAGCCGAACTGATCGCGGCTCCAGTCCCAGGCAGCCATCTTGTAACGTTCCGACGGGTCGACCGACTCGTCAACGATCACTGTGGGGCTGTGCTTATCGAACAGGAGGATATTATTCGCCCGCGAGCCGTCAAACTCATGCAGGCCCAGCTCCGGCTTCTCCCACTGGATGCCGTCAGCCGAAGTGGCGTACAGGATCATATCCCCCTGCCGTTCACGCAGGCCGGGCGCGTGATGCTGGTGCCCGCGTCCTATCCGTGTCAGATACCACATGCGAAACAGCCGCGCGTCGGGGTCGTAATGCACCGTGCCGTAGATGTAGACCCGGTCCCCCTCCCAGGGGCGGTCGGGCAATAGCACAGGCTGCTTCAGCTTCTTCCCCGGATGGAGCGTGCGCACCACCCCGCGTTTGGAGCTGACGATGGCATCATCGACGAAAACCTGTGTCTCCGAGCCGATCGAAAACGCTTCATTCTGGTCTGTGTTCTGGGAGCCCATCAACCAACCTCCTGGCCGTCGCAGACGCCGGTTAGCTGTTGTCGACAAACTGCAAGGAGTACAACTTACAACCGTTCATCTGGAACCGCAAGCGCACCACGCGCCCCGCCAGTTCGCCGACATGCGCACGGCCTCCCCAGGTCGCAAAATGGCGAACAGAGTTGCCGTTCACTTCGTCGGCTTCCCCCATACTATAGCCTTCCATAGGTGTGCCGTCTTCGTCCTCAATCTGAACTCGGATTGCACCGCCCGCGCTCGTGTCCGCGTTGAGTGACAGCCGGTCCCCCCGAAAAAGCAGCGGCACCGTCACCAGCTCGCCGCCTTCGTACGGGGCATCAACCGAAATGAAGCCGTCCATTCGCAGCCGCGCGCGGAAGTAAGCTCCCCTCTTGAGCGCAACGCCCTCACTGATACCATACCGGAATCCGCCATAGTAGATCCACAGTTCATCGCCGACCTGCACCGGCTGAGTGAACGCGTAAATCATCTTCGAATCGCCCGCATCCGCCGGCCCCAGCCGCAGAAACGGGTTGCGTCCCCCCGCCCGCTGCCACTTGATCCCATCGCGGCTCGTAGCGAGTTGCACGTCGACCGTGTCCGGGAAGCCGCCCATCTTCTCCTGGTCTCGACCAGCCTCCGGAAACGGGTTCGTAGACCAGTGCCACCAGACCTCAGGCAGCGCAAGGTAAGCGTCCGCTGTTCCGGGATACTTGAAAACGCAATTCCCGTGAAAGTCCATGATCTGCCGGCTCTGTCGCTGACGCTTCACCGGCAGCGTCAGGTCGATCTCGTCCGCACCCAGCACGAGCCCCAAATCCTCCCACTGCTCAAAGTCCGGCGACACCAGCCGCCGCACCGCCCGATACCGGTCCCCGTGGCTATCCGCGGTCCACAGACGCGAGTAACCCACATACTGCTGGATCCGTTCATCCCAAAATGCCACGTTCAGGCAGTCGCAATGCCCCGGGATCGGATTGTTCCCGCACGGCGTCCAGCGCAAACCGTCAGGAGAACAGAAACCCGTCAGCCCCGACTTACCCTCCTCCGCCACAACGATCTGGCTCCAGAGCTTGTACCGCCGCTCCGGCGCCGCACCCGGATCCTTGAATACCGTACCCCCGTTCCAGCCAGCCTGCTGCACCCGGTCGTGCACAGCCGGCCCCAGGATATTGTTGTCTCCGCTTCCGCGGTATTCCACTAGTCCCAGATTGGGCCTTTCCCAGTGCACACCGTCCGTCGACTCAGCGTAGCACAGCCTCCCCCGCGTATGCGCCCAAAACCTTCTGGCATCCTCCGCCGTCCCCGCCACCGGCAACGCCATCCCCGTTGGCGGGTCCCACTCATACGCCAGATACCAAATCCGAAAAACATCCCCCTCCCGCATCACCGTCGCATAAGGATGAATCCGGTACTCCCAAGGAGCCTCCGGCAGAAACACCGGCTCATGGTCCTGGTAGGGGGTGTTCATAGTCAACTGGACGTTCTTCATCGCGGCGATAGCCGCTTCGTCGATGAAGAGTTCCTTATGGCCGCCGATGTCGCGTATCGGGTCTGTCTCGCGCATGCTGATCCGATTCTCACTTGAAATTAGGAATTTGCGCACGGGCTATACCTTGGGATCGCGCACGGGTGTCTCGCTCGCTCTCACGATATAGGTATACCCTTGATCTCAGTTTGAATTCAATCTAGAGATCAAATACGTCGCGCAGGGGGTAGTTGAATCCTAGCAGGACCTCGCCGCCATCGAGGATCTCATTTTCGGTCAGACTCAGGAGGGGTTGATTGGGGCGGTGGACTTCGATGGTGCGGTTCTCCGGGTTCACAACCCACACGAGCGACACGCCAAAGCTGATCCACATACGGGCTTTGTGGTAGACCTCCCGCGAACCATCGCTGGGGGAGACGATTTCGACCACCAAATCGGGCGCCCCCTCATAGTAGCCGGAAAGTCTGACATTCAGAGGCAGCTTCTGTGCGGAGATAAAGGCGATATCAGGCTCCAGCACCGTATCAGGATCGCGCTCCAGCAACATACCTGAATCCGAACCGACCAGCCGGCCCAAACGCCGGGGCCTGACAAAATTCCTCAACGCGCCGCCCAGATTCATCACAATCTCGCCGTGGGTTAATCCTGTCGGCATCGTTTCGCAAAGCGCCCCTCTAATCAGTTCACCTCGCACCCCTTCGCTGTAAAGACGGAGCAGGTCGTCGGCGGTCAGCAGCTTTTCTTCTGTGCGTGTCATAGCAGTACCCCCGTCAGGTGATGAGGTGAGGGCATTATACTACAGATCAAGCGGAAGCTGACGGGCATCGTTCCTTCATGCACTCGATCTTGCGTGCGATCTTTCTGACGCGTTTAAGTACCTTCTCAAGCGTGCCGGTCAGGTCAAGGGCGACGACCTCAAGCTGCTTACAGGTGTTTTGAATCTTATAAGTCGCGGCCTCGTCCTCTCCTTGCGCGTATATAAGGAGACCTCCCGGCAGATTGAGCGCGCTGGCGTAGGCCAGCAACTGGTACAGGTCGGCCTTCTCAGCACTCGTTCCGGTAAGGTCCTTATACTTGGCATCACCCACAAAAAAACAGGTGTCGCTGTCTTCCCAACACGAAAAGTCGGGCTTAAGCCAAGCCCTCTTGTCATCGTCGAACCAAGCGCCCTTCTCTGCTCGAAGAGTTATCCCTGAGCCAGCGAGTTGCTCCTGCAAGGCCTGCGTCACGAACTCCTGAAAAAGATAGTTCATGTCGACCAGGAATCCGTTCGCACGCACATCTCCGTGCCTGGCCTCGAACTCGCTGTGCAGTAGTATCAGCCGCGCCAGCCCAACAACGTGGCGGTAATGCTCATTGAGTCGATCGAATCGGACTTCCGGTACGTTTCGCCGCCGGAATTCGACCGGCGAGACGTTTTCGAGGATCGCGGCAATCCGGCCCAGCCCCCGCCGCGCCTCCGACGAGCGCAGACTCATGCGACCGAGCCGTGCAGCCGCCGCCTTCACCATCCTGTTCGCAAGAATGTCCTCGGTGAACTCGTCGAATCGCAGTTCCACCGGCAGAGGAATGCCATACCGTCGCCTGATCTGCGCGTCGAAGCGGATACGACCTCGTACGGTGTACAGCGCATCTTCCTCCGTCAGGTATCCGCGCAGAAGTCCCCGCGAAAATGCTCTTCTCGCCGCTTGGCTCAAGGCGAGAGCCAGTATGTCTGGCAGTGTCTCGTCCTCTTTGAAGTCGAACATTTCCTTCCGGAATCCGAGCTTGCTCATGGCGTAGCAGGCCAGTGAAAGCAACTGCGACATTTCGATCTTAGGCTTGATAAATACTGAAGCGCCGTCAACTTCGAGAGCGCCGACGGTCGAACCGGGTTTGAGCCTATATCTTCCCCTGGCGCCTCTGACCGGTTCAATGGTGAGATCGAGGGTCTTCGATTCTCGCAACAGCGCGTCAAGCTGATCAGTTGTCAGTCTGTACTCACTCGATTCGTACTCTTTAAGGTTGATCTGTCGCATTGTTCACGCCGCTCGTGACGATTTACACTTCATCGCTAGTCTGCCCTTCGTCTTTACTCGCAAGTAACTCAGGCGCGACATCAGTGCAGAGTTTCTTGAAATCAAACTCCCTTATGAGCTCCTCGTCTCCGAAGAGGCGCTCCTCGATGTAAGGGAGCACGCTGTGATTCCAGATACGCTTCACCGTCTTCCTGTCAAGATCTTCCTTCATAAAGTAACTTGGTCCGATGGCGGCGTGCCTGTCATCCTGCAACAACTCGTTTGCTCTTTCAATGACTTTAACGATCCCCAAAGTTTCATGGAGCCCTTGTCTTTCCAACCAGCGACGGAGCAGGCACTTGACCGGTTCGCTGTCGGGGTGAAACTCCACGAAGTGGAAGCGCCGGCGCAGCGCCAAATCGACTAGCGCGATCGAACGGTCCGCGGTGTTCATCGTTCCGATGATGTATAGGTTTTCGGGGAGCGAAAAGTCCTCCTCGTCGTCCTCTTGATACTGCATGTGTATCGGCTCGTCTCGGTATTCAAGCAAGAAGTAGAGCTCGCCGAACAGCTTGGCGAGATTGCCGCGATTGATCTCGTCGATTAGGAGGAAATGCATGGCGCCTGGCTCGTCACGCGCCTTCTGTGCGGCTCGCAAAAGCGGTCCATCTCGCAACTCGTATCCGGCCTGCCGTTCTCTGAGTGTGGGACGAAAGCCGCGTACGAAGTCCTCGGAAGCATATGAGGGGTGGAACTGCACGGGCGTGACCCGCTCTCCCGTCTCTGACTCCGAGAGGTGCTTCGCCAATTCTTGCGCCACGAAGTCTTTCCTGTGCCCGGCGGCCCTTGGAATATGACCTGACGCTTGTCCTCCAGTAATGTGCAGATCTCTTCGAGAAAGTCTGGCGGCAAAAGCAGTTCCTCCGCAAGCGCGCGTACAGACTTGGGTTTTGCCGGTTGCGTGCCGATTCTAGGCAAACTGTCGACGAAGTTCCATACCACTGCAAACGCGTTGAGACGGTGTCGTAGATCCACCCCATGCGCTTGCACCATCTCAATAAATCTGTCAAGAAAGCCAAGGGCATGGACATATAGGGCAGCTTCATCTGCGTTCTTTTCGGGCATGTCGTAACCGGTCTGCTTGTATGCATATTCATACTTCTTTTTTGAGAATGGCGGGAACTGCCTTATATCATGCGCCGCCAGCAAGGTGGCCGCTACGGTCATACGTGATCCCTTGCCGCTTACAATTGCTTCTGGGAATCGCTCGCCGAATGCACGGATTCTCTGTTCCTCGGACAAGCTGTCTTCCGTCCAACTCGCCTTTAGTGCCTGTAAGGCGTCTTCTGGAGACTCGTCGATCCAAGACCGGACCTTCTCGCGACTTATGAAAAAAACGTGTTCACCAGTGAAGATTTTCTTGACCAAGTCTGGCCATTCTTCTGCATCAACAAGTACCGCTGTCCGCGCCTGTTCAGCCAAGACTTCAATCGTAAGCTTAGGAGCAATGTGTTTCTTGTTCCACCCATCAGAAGTGATAAGCTCGTTGGCGCGCCGGGCGAAAGCATCCCAACCGTCACGGCCGTTTTCGGTCTCTAAACCGTTCGAACTCTCAGTGGGTGGTATGCCCAACTGGGGCAGATCATCCGGTTGACGCCGCCAGTGCCAAACAACTGACTGCATGTCAAGCCGGTCGTGTAAATGTGCTCCATGCGCTCGCGCTTCCTTGAGAAACTGATCGAGGAATGCAAGGGCGTGTTTATACAAATCGGCCTCGTCCGCGCCTCCTTTCGGCTGGGGGTATCCAGTCTCCTTGTAGGCTCTCGTAAGTGTTCGAGTCGCAAACGGAGGATACTTTTTGGCGTCAAGGCCCATTAGTAATCCGGCTATAAGCCTTATCCGAGTTCCCTCTTTGCCGCGTATTTCTGGATGCTTCGGTAGTTTTGAATTGAATGCGCGGATTCTATCAGCAACGGGCAAGTCGCCTCTTTTCCACAGTGCTTTCAGCGCCTCACTCGCGTCACTCGGAGATTTTCCAAACCAAGTCTTAAGGTCCTGAATCGATCGCCAATTTATGGGGTGACCTTGGCGGGGTCTGAATCCACCATTCTCTAACTTGCCCACCCAGTCCGCGGAATCGTTGAGCACTGACTTTCGCGCTTCGGCCATCTCGCAGCCGAGTTCCAGCTTGTATTCGATCTCTACACTTTCCAATTCTCCAGAGGCAACGATTTCGTTGACGCGTTTAACAAATTTTGGCCACGCCTGGTGTCGACTATCCTTGCCGGCTTCTAGCTCTGCACTTACCACTGTTCTCTTGCTCCATATGCTGACAGATCGGATTTCCTTTGCAACTCACACAACGGCACCCTCACCACAACGACCCCAGCGGCTCACACGCATTATACACATCACACGCCAACCGAACTGCAAACAACTCCGCCTCCACCATCGAGATCTCCACCCGCACCGGACGCCCCACCAACTCCCCAATGTCCTCCCGCTCCCGCCAGCGCGGCCGCGCGTACAAATGATCCCCACTGATCGTAACCGCCTCCTCCCACGTATAACCAGGAATCGGCTGCGCCGTTACCCCATCCAACATCTGAACCCGGACCCCGGTGTGCACCATCGTCCGCACATTCAGCCGCACTTCACCGTCGCGCGGGATGATCACCTTAGTCCGCAACACCCCCTCGCGACCCCACGTCTTCAACGAACAAAAACCGTCCAGCCTCATCTCATACAACATCGGGCTCCGATAACCGCTACCATACGGCCACTCCGTCTCCTTGTCGACGCGGGCCGCATGACCGCCGTAATCGCCGATGACGAAGAAGAGCAGCCTGTCGTCCTGCGTGCGCAGCATCTCCTTACCGTAAGCCGACCCGCCCCCAACCTGGCCATAGTCGCGCACCCCGATAAACGGCTCGCGCTCCGTGCGGTACCAGTACAGACCGTTGTAGCTGTATGCCAGCTGCGTATCCATACGCCCGAAATACTTGATCTGCGGCCAGTTGCTGCTGAGGCTCACCTCCTCAAAGCGGTCGCTGGTCATGATGTTGAGCAGCCCGATATAGAAGTCCTCATAGGGCCGTGGCGGCATGTCGTACAATTCCGTCCCCACCCGGTCCAACGCATCGGGCTGCATGATCGTAACTGGCCGCGTAAACTGCGTGAAATCAGTTGTCGTCGACATGGCAATGCGGCGGTCACCGTAGACCGGACGCACAAACAGCTGGTAGAGTTCGGCCTCCCGGTTCCACAGAATATCTCCCGCAATGTCTGAACCCGGATCCAGCCACGGCCCTGACCGGTCGACAGTAAACTGCACACCGTCATCCGAGAACCCGCCCCAGGTAAGATGCCGCGGCACGTCCAGTACAGCCGAAGCGTACCCCCGCTCCGCCAGCGGCGTCCCCGCCAGCGAATGCACCGCGTGCGCCCAAATCGGCGCGCCGTCCTGGTCGACGACAACATCATCGAAGCTGCGCCAGGCCGGGCCAGACGTAGGATTGTAGACAGGGTTGGGCCAGTTACAAGGGTCGTCGGACAGCAGTCGGAACTGAAACTCACCCGCACTGATCCCCGGCGTACGGTCGCGGCTCTCGCGACCCGGAAACGCGATCAAATACAGAGCGTATTTGCCCAGCCTCTCATCGTAGAAGGCTGTGGGGTAGCCCCCATAACCGTCCCAGCCGGCCGGGTAAAACTCCGAGAAGATCTCCTTAACAAAGGTCGGCTTGCCCCAGACGCGCTCCAGACAATCGCGACGCTCGAGCATCCAGTCGTCGAAGAACCATATGCCTCTCATGGCTGGCCTGCTTCCCTAATGCGAAAGCTGTACAGCTTGGCATCCTGCAGGTGAAAACGCAGACGCAAAGGCTGCCCGATAGGAAGGCGCGCATCCCCGCTCCACCGAACGGTTTGGCGTACGCCGTCGACATGGATCGCTTGGCAGTCCTCGCGACTGAATCCCGTCAGAGGCTCGCCAGCCGCCGACAGCACCTCCACCGCCAGGCTGCCGTCACCGGCATCCACATTGACCTCCAGCCCCTCACCCGAAAGCTGCAGCGGCACCGTCTCTACCACGCCCCCGAAATGCCCGGCGTCCAGCGAAACGAATCCGTCCAACCGCCATTTCGCCAGCCCAATCGAGATCGTCTTGGGCGGCATCGGACCACCGTGCATCGTACTGACCGCCGTATAGTAGTGCCAGACCTCGTCTCCGCGGATTAGCGGACGGTCCGCCGAGCACAAAATACAACCTGCATCAAAGCTGCCAGGCCCCCCGCGTGGAATGATGGGCGACCGGTCTTCAAAGCGATGCCAGTCGCGTCCATCTCTGCTATGGACGAGTTGGGCCGCGATTGGGCCGTCCCACGGCGCCTGGTCGATCTCCGCCCCGGACTCGGATATCACTGCCGGCGCGTGCAAGCCTTTGCTACCATCGGCGGCAACCGATTCTGGCATCCCGGACTCGCCGCGGGCGTCTCTGATCACGTTAAACACAGGCAAAAACCCGAGAAACTGATCCCCATAGACAAAGCCCGACATGCCGTAAAACTCGGTGCGCTGGTCGGCGTCCTGAATCCACGCGTCATCTTTCTCGTCAGGGACCAGACACACATCATGGCTGGTCCACGTCGTAAAGTCCCGGCTCGTAGCCACGGCCACCTGCCGCCGCACGTGCCCGCGCACCTCTCCCCACAGGCGGTGGAAGGCGAAGTATTCGCCGCTGCGCGGGTGGCGGGTAACAGTGACCGACTCCAGGATTTCGTCGCGCATTAGAATCGGGTTGACATCGTACTCACGCCAGTTCAGGCCGTCAGCCGAATGTGCGATCCAGTAGCCGGAGGCATCCTGGTCCCAGTTCCAGGCGGCCATCTTGAAACGATATTCAGGAAGGGCGTCAGCGTCGATCATTACAGTGGGGCTGTGTTTGTCGAAGAAGAGGATGTTGTTGTCACGCGAGCCATCGAATTCATGCCGGCCCAGGCTGGGCTTCTCCCAGAGGACGCCGTCTTCGGACGTAGCATAGAGGACGATGTCTCCCGTCCGCCCGCGCAGGCCCGGCGCGCGCGGTTGCTGCCCCTGCCCCAGACGCGTGATATACCACATGCGAAAGAGCTGGGCTTCGTCATCGTAGTGGACGCTACCGTAGATGTATACGCGCCGCCCCTCCCACGGCCGGTCCGGCCGCAGGACCGGCTGTTCCAGCTTGCGCGCCGGGTGCAGCGTGTGCACGACTCCGTGCTTAGCGCCGACTACTGTGTCATCGACGAAAAGCTGAGGCTCCGAACCGATCTCAAGAGTGTCTTCGGTTATCTGCACAGAGCTAGTCTCTCCGCAATGGCGTTGGGTTTGTTTGTTATCGTTTAGCGGGGACCAATGCTGCAATCACGCCAGGTGACAAGCCACCCAGTGCCCCGGCTGCACCTCGCGCAGTTCCGGCACTTCAACCTGACAGCGCTCCTCGGCGATGGGGCAGCGCGGGTGGAAGCGGCAACCCGACGGCGGGTTGACCGCGCTCGACACCTCACCTTCCAGGATGATGCGCTGGTGTTTACGCGCCAGCCTTGGGTCCGTCCACGGCACCGCACTCAGCAGCGCCTGCGTATACGGGTGAAGCGGCGCATCGTAGATCTCCAGTCCCTGGGCAAGTTCCACGATCAGCCCCAGATACATCACCGCGATGCGGTCGCTGATATGGCGCACCACCCGCAAATCATGGGCGATGAACAGATAAGTCAGATTCATCTCGTCCTGAAGGTCCTGCAGCAGGTTGAGGATCTGCGCCTGGATCGAGACGTCGAGCGAGGAGACGGGTTCATCGAGGACAACGAAATCAGGGTCAACCGCCAGGGCGCGGGCGATGCCGATGCGCTGGCGCTGGCCGCCGCTGAATTCATGGGGATAACGATTGTTAAAGTAGGGATTCAACCCGACGCGCTCCATCAACGCCTGAACGCGTTCACTGGCCTCATCCCGCGTCTGGCATAGCTTGTGGATCATCAGCGGCTCGGCGATCGCCTTACCTATCGTCATGCGTGGGTCGAGCGAGGCGTACGGGTCTTGGAAGATAATCTGCATTCCGTTTCTGAACCGGCGCAGTTCCTTGTCACTCAACTGGCATAGATCAGTGCCCCCAAAATGAACGGAGCCGGACGTTGCCCGCATCAGCTGCAGAATGGTCCGCCCCGTCGTCGTCTTGCCGCATCCGCTCTCACCCACCAGGCCCAGCGTCTTGCCGCGCCAAATGTCGAAGCTCACCCCGTCAACCGCCCGCACAACGTCCGCCGGACGCAACAGGCTCCGCCGCGGCATCCGAAATTGCTTGACCAGTTCACGCACGCTCAACAGGGGCTGTTCATCCATGCTTCGCTCCCAAGACCCCGTCTTGATTCATTGCGCGACCTCCGCTCCAGTACCAGATGCCCGCACGCAATACGGAATACGCACTACGCATTACTCCACACGCAGCGGCATCACCTTCCAGCACGCCGCCTGCGACTCGCCGTACTGCTCCAACACCGGCTCCTCCTCCCGGCAGCGGTCGTCGGCCAGCGGGCAACGGGGCCAGAACTTGCACCCGGTCGGCAGACTGGCCAGGTCGGGCGGCAACCCGCTGATCGAGAACAGGCGATCCCCGGGCTTACTGTCCAGCGAAGGAACCGAACCAAGCAACCCTTGCGTATAGGGATGCCGGGGATTCAGCAACACGTCATCGACAGGCCCGATCTCTACCATGCGGCCCGCGTACATCACCGCAACGCGGTCGCAGCTGCCGGCCACGATCCCCATGTCGTGAGTAATGAACAGCGCCGTCATGCCGGCCTCCTGCGCCAGCTGCTTGATCAGGTCCAGGATCTGCGCCTGCACCGTCACGTCCAGCGCCGTGGTCGGCTCGTCGGCTAGCAGCAATCGTGGCTCGCACGAAAAGGCGATCGCGATCATCACCCGCTGCCGCATGCCGCCGCTGAACTGGTGGATGTAATTGTCAAAGCGGGCCCGCGGCGAGGGGATGCCAACGTGTTCGAGAAGCTCCAACGCCCGTTCTGCTGCCTCCTGCCGGCTCAGATCAAGGTGAATCTCCATCGCCTCGCTTATCTGGCGGCCAATCGTCATCGTCGGTGTCAGCGCCGTCATCGGCTCCTGAAAAATCATCGCAATCTGGCCGCCCCGGATCTTCTTCATCTCCTCGGAGCTGCACACCAGCAGGTTCTTCCCTTCAAACTTGATCTCCCCAGCCACCGCTTGGCCGTTTCCCGGCAGCAAACCCATAATCGACAGCGCCGTCATCGTCTTGCCGCAGCCGCTCTCGCCTACCAGCCCCAATACTTCCCCTTCGTAGAGGTCCAGCGACAGCCCGTCAACAGCTCGGACGGTGCCCTGTTTGGTTTCGAACTGGGTGTGTAACTCTTGGATTTGGAGCAGGGGCCTTCTGTCAGGTTCAGTTCCGTCTGTCAGCGGGCTCTCTGGCTGGGAACTACCGTCCGTACCCATCGCTCAGCGTCGCCTTTGCTCCGGGTTGAGCGCGTCGTTCAGCCCGTCCCCCAGGAAGTTGAAGCCGAGCACCACGATCGCCAGCACAATCCCCGGCATCAGAACCAGGTGTGGACTGAAGCGCCACTGTCCCAGGCTGTCGCTGATCATCTCCCCCCAGCTTGCGCCCGGTGGCTGAATGCCGACGCCCAGAAAGCTGAGCGAAGCCTCCGATAACATCGCGCCCCCAAAACCCACTGTGATAGAAACGATCAGCGGCCCCAGGCTGTTGGGGACCAGGTGGTTGAGGATAATGGTCCAGTTCGACGCGCCCAAAGCCCGCTCGGCCTCGATAAACTCCTTCTCGCGCAGCGAAAGGATCTGCCCCCGCACCAGCCGCGCCTTCCCATACCACTGGACCAATGTCAGCGCGCCGAAGATCACCAGATAGTCCAGGTAGACGCGGTTCGACTCGGACAGCGTCCACCCGTACTGCTCCTGCAATTGGAGTTGCAATTCGAGCACTTTTTCGCGAAAGACGACACTGATGAAGGCGGCCAGCAGAATATCGGGGAACGCCATCGTAATATCGGCCATGCGCATGACGGTGGCGTCAACCCAGCCGCCCAGAAATGCCCCGGCCGCCCCCAACACAACGCCCAGAACAGTCGTGCCTATCGTAACGATCAGCCCCACCAGAAAAGCCGTGCGTGCGCCATGGAGTATGCGTGTCAACATATCGCGGCCTAGGCCGTCTGTCCCCAGCCAGTGGTCAAGGCTAGGTCCCTCGTTAATTCTGAAGAGATTCTGTTGGGTGTAGTCATACGGGGACAGCCAGGGTCCGAAGATGGAAACGAAGACGAGCAGGAAGGCGACGAATACTCCGAATATGGCCAGCCGGTTGCGCATCAGCTGCTCCAGGGCATCCTGCCACAGGCTGCGCTGCTCCGGCATGGCAAACAACTCGTGCTGGGTGTTGGCCTCGGTGGTCACTCCGGAAACCTCAAAAAATGTTTGGACTCTGGCATTTTGGCAAAGCAGGTTGTCGCGCGTCGTCGGAAACTGGTCGAAGGCAAAAATCGAGGTATTTCAGGTCCCATCGCCAATACCATGGATTCCCCTCCGCGTTCAATTGTAGGTGACACGCGGATCCAGCCCGCCATATAACAGATCGGTCAGCAGGTTGACCGTCACGATTATCAATGACTGAAACAGGACAACGCCCATAAACACCGCATGATCGCCCGACAAGAGTGTCTGGATCGCCAGCTTGCCAATACCGGGGATGTTGAATATCTGCTCGACAAAGAGACTGCCCGTCAGCAGCCCGCTTGTGATCAGGCCCATCGAGGTCAGCACCGGAATCATCGCCGTGCGCAGCA
>JAPPKG010000600.1:0-4400 GCA_026914085.1 Caldilineaceae bacterium
TCTGCTCCGACGAGGCCAAGTTCATCACCGGCCACACGCTGGTCATTGACGGCGGTATGACGATTCAATTGCAGGAAAACCTGGTTATCGATACGGCCAGGTATTTCCGCGATCACCCCGAGATCGACCTGGACACTCAGTAGCCGATTCCTCGCAGATAGGTGACCATCCCGTCGCTGCGTTTGGCTTCGCTCATGGGATCTTCGCGGCCGGGTATGGGCTGGCCCGGGCAGGCGGTCACCCAACGGTCGTAGCCGATTTCGTCAAGAACGCCCCGGATGGACGGAAAATCCACGTTTTCGTGTTCCCCGACCTGGCACCACTGCGGATCGTAGAAGCCGTCGGCGCGGCGGGTGGTGGTGGCCCAATCCTGTAGATGGACATAGTTCAACTGTGCGCTGAAGTCGCGCAGGGAGGCGACGGGGTCATAGCCCCAGAGCTGCGCGTGCGAGACGTCGATGCACAGCTTGGCCGTGCGCAGGTTTTCCATGTACAGCTTCCAGTGATCGATTGAATCGACCAGCAGATTGGTGTGGATGTGGTAGGTCAGCTCCAGGCCGAACTGGGCGGCGTAATCGGCCCACTCGTCGGCGCCTTCGGCGGCCGCTTTTACGTCATCATCGCTCACGGGGCGGTCATCCGGCTTGCCGCCGTTCATGTACATAAAGCAGTCGCAGCCCATTTCTGCGGCGAACTCCATGCGCCGGCGGTTCAACTCGACGTTTTCACGATCGCGGCTATCGGGCGTCCCGTTGGCGGTCAAGACGACGAGGGGCATGCCGGCTTCGTCGCAGACACGGCGCAGGCGTTTAGGCGTTCCCATCCAGTTGAGGGGCAGCCTGCTTTCCCAGCCCTGCCAGCCCGCTTCGGCAAGCCTGTTCAGGGCGGGTTCCAGTTCGGGATTCTGCCAGCGCAAGGTGCTGTAGGCGAGCTTGTAGCTCATGTGGAATCTCCTATTTGTGACGTAAGGTTTGCGGTCGGTCTCAATCGCTGGCGGATAAGGCGGGACGCACGCGGTCGATCACAGGCCGCTTGCGTTCACGTCATCCCTGGGCTGGTATCCGAGATAGCGACGGGTCTGGTCCAGGCTCCAGGCCATGCCGGTGTTGTCGGACATGCCGTTGACGACGATGGCCGGCGCGGGCCATGCGGCGGCGTCGGCATTGACGGCCCGTTCGAAAAGGTGCACAAAGTCGCGGTTGGACAGCCACATCAGGCGGAACCAGCGTTCGGCGCGGCGGTAGCCTTCGGGGTCGGGGTGGGATTGGGCGCCACCGATTTGGACGCCCGGGTCGCCGGTGGCGTTGAGTGTTTCGGGCCGGTTGGGGCCTGGCTGGCACCAGCCGATACGAACGCTGACGAAGGTCGTGGCGCCATTCGTCTGCGCGCCCAGCGCCTGGCAGATGCGTTCGCCCACCATCTTTGTTGTCGAGTAAGCGGTGGCGTCGAGGGGCGGTTCGGTCTCTGCCCAGACGGTGCCCACGCCCAGAGGACTTTCGGGGGTCAGGGTGCCTGGGCCGACGGTGGCGGCAAGGGGATCGTCCTTGTAGCGGCCCATGACGTGATTGGAGGTGGCGAAGACGAAGCGTTCGACGGCAGGGCTGCGGGCGGCTGCGAGGGCCACATTGAGGGTCATGTCGATGGATATGGCGGCTTCGTCCCAACTGGCGTCGGGATAGGGGTTGCATGCGGCGAAGTGGACGACCGCCTGTACCCGGTCCAGCGCATCGCGCCAGCGGGCGTCGCGGGGATCGGTGAGGTCACATTCGAGAAGTTCGACGGCAGGCGTTGAGCCGGTCGTATTCTGGGCGGCGGCGTCCTTCAATGCTTGTAACTGATCGGGCGACGGCGCACGCACATCCAGCCCGATCAGCAGCTGGCAGGGGCTTGTGCGGGCGAGGTACAGGAGCAGCTTAGTGCCGAGATTGCCAAGGCTGCCGGTTACGGCAACTGAACGAGAGGAAGACATAGGGCAGTTATCTCCTGTCGTCGAGTTGTTCCATAGGTGACTCTCTTTCGCAGTATCGAATCCTCAGGCTCGAATCAAAAGGCGGGCCGGTCAACACATGGTCTACCGACCCGCCTTTGCGAACAGTTTGGCGGCCAGATCGGGACCTGGCCGCAGGTTTACAGGAACTGGGCGCTAGGCGCCGTTTTTCTCCCAGATCTCTTCCAGCACCCGAGCCGGCGACATTGGCAGTTCGGACGGCCGTATGCCGATGGCGTCGTAGATGGCGTTGGCGAGGGCCGCAGCAGGTGGAACGATCGGTACTTCACCCACGCCGCGCACGCCGAACGGATGGTCGGGGTTGGCAACTTCCACCAGAACGGTCTCGATCATGGGCAGATCGAGCGCGGTGGGCATGCGATAGTCGAGCAGACTGGCGTTGAGCAGATGCCCCTCGTCGTCGTAGATATACTCTTCGTTCAGGGCCCAGCCGATTCCCTGGACGACACCGCCCTGGATCTGGCCTTCGACATTGCTGGGATGGATGGCTTTGCCCACATCCTGGACAGCGGTGTAGCGTAGGATCTCGACCTTTCCCGTCTCCGGATCGACCTCAACGTCGACAATGTGGGTGCCGAAGCAGGGCCCGGCCCCCTCGGTATTCATTGTGACGCTGGCCGTCAGCGCTTCATAACCGCTAGACAGTTCCTGGGCGGCTTCCTTGAAGCCGAGGCTGTGGCCGTTGCCACTGAACTGGCCGTTTTGCCAGGTGATGTCAGATATGTCCATCTCCCAGTAGTCGGCAAGCTGCTCGCTCATCTTCCTGCGCAGTTCCAGGCCGAGTTGATGGGTGGTTACACCGATCTTGTGGGTAACGCTGCTGCCGCCGGTGCCGCCGGTGTAGCCGATCGAGTCGGTGTCGACGACTTGGGGGTTGATGTCTTCGGCTGCAAGGCCGATCGTCTCGGCCAGCATCATGGCGGCGGATGCGCGCGTGCCGCCGATATCGGCGGAGCCTTCGAGCAGGTTTACGGTGCCGTCGGCATTCACAACCGCGGTCACGCTTGAAGGGCCGGCGCCATTGAACCAGAAGCCGGAGGCCACGCCCCGGCCTCGATTTGTGCCTTCGTTCGGCATGGCGGTGTGGGGGTGGTCGATGGCGGCTTCAACCGTTTCTTTGTAACCGATGCGCTTGTATTCGGGCCCGTCCGGGCGGCGGTCTCCTGCCTGGGCGGCGTTGATGTGGCGGAATTCGAGCGGGTCGATCTCCAGGATCTCGGCCAGCTCGTCGATCACCGTCTCCGAAGCGAAGGCGGCATTGGTGCCGCCGGGCGCGCGGTAGGCGCCGCTCTGCGGACGGTTCACAACAACGTCGTAGCCGTCGATGCGCAGATTATCGAGCTTGTAGGGCGACAGGATCACGCCGGCGCCGGCGCCAACGGGCGAGCCGGGATAGGCGCCTGCCTCGTAAATCAGGTCGGCTTCAACTGCGGTGATGCGGCCGTCCTTCGAAGCGCCCATCTTCACTTTGATGTAGCTGCCGGAGGTGGGGCCGGTCGCCTGCAGTACTTCGGTGCGGGTCAGCGCCATCTTGACCGGGCGGTTGCCGCTCTTGCGGGAGAGCAGGGCCGCGGGAAGGTCGGTGTAGGGGGTGAACTTGCCGCCGAAACCGCCTCCGATTTCCGCGGGCGTCACCTTTACCTGGGAAACGGGCACCTGCAGGAGGGCCGACACCGAATCCCGAATCTGGAAGGGGCCCTGTGTGCTGGTCCAGATATGAATCTGGTCGTCGGACCGCCATTGCACAGTTGAGGCCTGGGGTTCCAGATAGCCCTGATGGACCATGGCGGTAGTGAATTCGCGCTCGACAATCGCGTCAGCGGCTTCGTAGCCGGCTTCGAGGTCGCCGCGTGCGTGGCGGAAATGTTGTGCGACGTTGGTCGGCCTATCACCGACTTCGCCCAAGGCGGTGGTGCGCAGCTCTTCGAGGAGAATGGGAGCGTCGTCTGCCATGGCCTCGCGCACATCGAGCACCGGTTTGAGGACCTCGTATTCGACATCGATCAGTTCGACCGCCTCTTCGGCGACGTGGACGCTGTTTGCCGCCACGGCAGCGATGGCGTGGCCGTGGTAGAGGACCTTGTCATGGGCCAGCATGTTGGCGCTCAGATACCGCAGATTGACGGCGTCTTCGCCCATTTCCTGAATCTTGTCAGCCGCTTCGGCGAGGTCGGACGAGGTAACGATTGCTGTGACGCCCGGCAGGGCCTCGGCCTTGCTGGTATCGATATTGAGGATGCGGGCGTGGGCATGGGGGCTGCGCAGGTATTTGCCGTACAACATTCCCGGCACATTCTGGTCAGCGGCATAGCGGGCTGCGCCGACAACCTTATCGGTACCGTCGTGCCGGATGGGCCGGGTCCCCACTACCTGGTAGTTTCCGGACATAAAC
>JAPPKG010000401.1:0-4395 GCA_026914085.1 Caldilineaceae bacterium
CAAGAATGCCCTGATCCCGGTGGTGACTCTGATCGGCCTGCAGTTGCCGATCCTGGTTGGCGGCTCCGTCATCATGGAAAACATCTTCAACCTGCCGGGGTTGGGTCGACTCATGCTGGTTGCCCTCAATGACAGAGACTACCCGCTGATCTCCGGAATAAACCTGTTTTTCGCCAGCGCGGTTATCGTGGCCAATCTGATTACCGACCTGTTCTATGCTTTCTTGGACCCCAGGGTTCGTTACCAATGAGGGGGAATCAACGAGTATGAGTGATACCACGAGTATACGGACAGCCGTAGGGGAGCCCAGGAGACCTGCCGGGCTCGCTGATTTCCTTTTCAGGCTGGTCAAGGAGAAGCCACTGGGTACTATCGGCGGGATTATCGTATTGATATTGATTCTCGTGGCCATCTTCGCGGATGCTCTGGCTCCCTATGAACATTATCAGATGCACCTGGTAGACCGGTTGCAGGGCTCATCAGCCCGGTATCTGCTTGGTACCGACCACTTGGGGCGAGACCTCATGAGCCGAATTATCTATGGGGCTCGTATTTCTTTGATGGTCGGTCTGGCCGCGACCGCTCTCAATGTCATGGTCGCTGTACTGATAGGCGGCGTTTCAGGATTCTTTGGCGGTAAAGTAGACTTCGTGGTGCAGAGGTTTGTCGATACCTGGATGTCGTTCCCGGGTCTGCTCCTGTTGTTAACCGTAATGTCCATACTGGGGAAGGGCTTGGTCCAGATAATAGTCGTGCTTGGGATAACCGGAGGCATCGGCAGCTCGAGAGTCGTCAGAGGCGCCGTTATCGCAATAAAAGAGAATGTGTATTTTCAGGCGGCGGAGTCGATCGGTGCTTCCCAGTGGAGAATATATATGCGACATGTGCTGCCCAATATCGTGGCTCCCGTAATCATCATATTCAGCATCAACATAGGGGGCGTGATCATGTCCGAGGCGTCTCTGAGTTTTCTTGGTTTTGGATTGCCACCCGGTGTTCCGAGCTGGGGAGGTATGCTCAGCCGGGAAGGGCGTCAATACATGGAGGCAGGGCCATGGCTGGCGCTCTGGCCAGGTCTCTTCCTGACGATTCTCGTCTACAGTCTGAACATGTTCGGCGATGCGGTGAGGGACCTGCTCGACCCGAGGCTGAGGGGTGGCGTGGGGCGCTATGGCGCCGATGGCAGCAAGTCGTTTGAGAACAGATAATTCCCTGGTTTCGTTTCGTGGTGATTCGAGTCTGCACGACTCCGCGATCAGCTAGGTCGGATCGGACCGGGAGAATATCTCTTCTTCGATCCGCTCGCGGTCGGTGTCGGTGATGAATCGGGTGTTCCTCAGATGATGCAGCAGGGCGCCGACACCAGCTTCAAGTAGGTGCGCCGCTTCGCGCACCCCTTCACTGCTGTCCAGCGGATGAGTCAACCGCGGTACAACGCGTTCGATGAGCGACGGAGGCATCAGCAACATGGCGGCAAACGCGTTCGCGCGCTGTTCTATGGCGCGTGGTGCCCAGGGGCCGCTTGCCACGGCCAGACGACGCCCTTCCTCACGATCGAACAACACGTGACACAGTTCGTGCGCCAGTGTGAATCGGCGTCCGAAAGGATGCTCGTTTCGATAATGCAACCTGTTGACGACGATGCCGGGACGATGGTCTTCACCGGCCATGGACACGCCGCGAATCTCCTTGTCCAACAGCTCCAGGTCGGCGCACCTGATGCCGAGTTCCTCAACCATCACGGCGATGTCGATACGGAACCCATGCGCGTATTTCCAGTGCAGGTCTTCGTGCAGAATCTGAGCCAGTTCATACCCTTGAGACCACGGCGAGTCGAGTCCCGTCGTGGGCACGGAGCGGCACAGTTCCTCGACGGCTGCGGTCTCTCGTTCCGTTGAGGAGAGTTCAACCATTATCCGGGCCAGCGGCAGTATGTCCTCGTGCTCGACGTCAGGAGCAAGGGAACCGAACATGAGCGCCGCTTGACAGGAGCCGGACACGACGAGCGATGAACGGGCTGGAATGTCCAAAATCGCACGCGAGGCATCGCCGAGTAGGGAGATGACGTTCTTCACCCGATCCCAGCCGCTCCTCACGGTTTCCTCGTCGCTCCCCTGACCGGCCAGCCACATGATCCGCCGATCCGTTTGATGATCCGAAGCCAACCCACCGAGCGAACTGTTCAGCGCTTGGATTCGAGGCGACCCAGGTGCTCGCGACAGCAGGTAGGAACTTGCACTCGACAATACATCGTGCAATGGTTCGGCGACAGCGTCCGGAGGCAGATTGCTGACTCCCCGTAGCGGCTCCAGGAAGCTGAAGTGCAGCGGCATTCCCGTGCTGCGCGCCGGTCCCCAGGAGATTTCGATGGAATCGCGGAGGCGCCGCAACACGAGATCCGGGAAGAGCCCGCCTTCACTAGCCGAACGAATGGCATGTCGATTCCACCATCTCTGCCACTCGCCTTCCCACGCGGCGGCTTTCTTGCCATCGTTTTCTATGGCCGCCGGCGGAAACCTGGTCGAGTGGAGCGACTCCCAGCCGGTGTCGCCGTCGTTCAGCACCGGCAACCGTTCTTCATGCAGCAGGGGATCCCAGTTGCGAGCAAACCACTCGAACAGCGGCAAGAGATACCAGTGCACCGAATCGACCCGACCATCCTGCTCCTGGTGGGCACACAGATTCCGGCCCTCGATCCAGACCTGGAAACTACCCCACGATGGGCCGACATCGGGGTCGATGCCTCGTCCGTCGTCCGGATCGTCGGCAAATCCCACCTTGAAGGCGAACACCCCGGTGTCGCCGGCGAGCCTCTCCCAGAGAACAGCCACGTTACCGGCTCAATTCCAGTGGTTCCTGATGTCTCGTCTTCGCAGACGACCCTTGCTCAACCAACTCCGCCGCAAATGCTCGGGAACCTCGACCCAGCCGACCGGATAGCCATGCCATCTGTCGTTGCCGTCCTGCTGCGCACAGTACGCTATGCCTTCGTATACCGCGTAGCGTTTGTTACCCACCAGTTCGCTCTCCTCAAGGAGCTGCTGCGCAATCGATTGATCGAGATGGCTCGGGCAAAGCGTTCCGCGGCGTCCGGGCTGCCACGGCTCTCGGTGCTATCTACTACCCTCGTAGCGCATACGACTATTGCACGCCCCCGCTGCGCTGCTCTCATTTGCACGTCTCAACCTATCGCGGGTCCGTTGATCCATCAAGTGATCGACCGATCCGCCCCGCGCTGGATGTACCAAAGGACACCCTGATCGAATCGGCTGGGCGGTGGGCGGGTGGCGAGCAGGGTGTCGAGGCGGCGGCGCATGCGCTGCCAGTGGCTTCCGGGCCAGTACAGGCGCGCGCAGCGAGGACAGCGGGAGAACGCGTGCTGTTCGACGCGCACCATCGGCGGCAGGCGGTGCAGGACGTCGGCCTTGGCGACCGGCTCCAGCGGCTCGTTGCAGCGCATGCAGCGGGAGAATGGGCGCACAGCGGCGCCCAGGTCGAAGCGGCGCAGCACGAACAGCAACTGCTGCTCCGGGTCCTGGGAACGCACAAAGCAGCCGTGGGTTACCGCCTTGCGCTCCAGCAGGCGGCGGTCGCGGGTCAGGATGATGCGCTGCTCGCGCCGCGCAACCGCCACCAGGCAGGCGTCCTCGTGTTCCGCGCCGAGGTGCGGATCGGCCTGGTCACCGCGCCCGTCTCGTTCGGCATCGCCAATCTCGCCAGGCCGTGCCGGCGCGTCAGCGCTGTTGTTCTCACGGTCGGTGCACCTTGCCCGGTCAAGGACGTCCGCACCTCCAGCGCTTGCCTCGACGGCTCGGACAGCCGCTTGCCCGACCGGCTCGCTCGCAGCGGCGCCGCACGCCGTTCGACGCAACATGCTCGCGTCGGTGGCGTCCAGACCGCACATGCGCAGCAGGGAGGCCAGCTTGGCCAGGTTGGCGTCGACCAGGAAGCGCACCGCGCGCAGCGGCGCCGGCCGTACCCGGGTGAGCGCCGAGATGTCGAAGCTCTCGAACACCGGGTAGACGCTCACCCGCTGGCCATCGCGCAGCTTGCGGGCGAAGTCGACCGACTCGCCGTCCACCAGAAGCAGGTCGACCTCGCCGTGCGGGACGCCGCAGTGCTCGACCAGCGCCTTGGTCGTGGTGCCGTCGGTCACGGTCACCTCGAACTCCCGTCCGCGCCGGTGAGGCGCCAGGAAGTCGCCCAACTCCTGGTAGAAGCGCACCCGCACCCGATGCCTCCGCGCGCTGGAAGAAGCCGCGTCGGATGAGTCGTTGGAAGAGATGGAGGTCATCGGAACCCTTCCAATATATAATTCCGCCGCTACGATGAGTCAGACGGCAATGCCGCGTTCGGTGGTGGTGGTGGGCGGCGGGCACAACGGCCTGGTGGCCG
>JAPPKG010000032.1:0-4394 GCA_026914085.1 Caldilineaceae bacterium
TGGTCGAAGGGGATGGAGAGCGGCGCGTCGGGGGTGAGTTTGCGGGGCCGGTTGAGGACGCGGCGGGCGCCGGTGAGGGATTCGATGAAGTAATCGTCGATGAAGAGTTGTTTTCCGGGAGAGTGTTCCATGGGACCTGTCCTTACCTGTATTGCAGTAGAGTAAAAATAGTCAGTCTCGGTATACAGAGTCAGTTTGTGTACTGGCCAGTTTTCTAGTTGTGGCTCAAATGGGAGTGATATATTCTCTTGATGTAGCCCTTTCAAGGGCATGTATCTCTTTTCAAGAGATTCTTGTGGCTCTTGGTAATGTACACCTTTCCTTGAGCAAGTCTCTGAAAGTCCCTTTGCAATGCCGTGTCGGCTCCCCTCGCCCTCCTCTTCTTGCCTCTTAAGGGTTCGTCAGGTTGACGCTGTACAACTAGGACACCAATCTTTGCCTCCAATGCCAATGCGATGACATGCGCATCATCTGATTCCAGGCCATCAACCAATTGGGCCTCCGTCTTCAGGACTTTCTCCTTCGGAATCAACTTTAGTTGGCCTGCGCGATTCATTTCTCTGTAGTCCAATCCTCCTCTTCTCCACTCACTCTGAAACTTCCCAGTGTCCGAATATGCTATCTTTCCGTTCTGCTTAGCCAGCCAATTCCGAATGGGCTGCAGATCTTTGTTGGACCTGTCACGATAACTTCCAAAGCAGTTAGCGTCCAGAATTATGCACATCCTCTAGTCCTCAAAGCCCATGAGCCTGTCTGATTCGAGAAGAAAGAAATCTCTAAAGTGAGGCGGAACGCCTATCATGTTTCCCACTTCATCAAACGTTACGTTATGTACATTGACGATGTTCTTCTTAGGTTCCAAATAGATAAGGGATAGGTCATCGCTCCTGATGTTTCCCCTTCTCAATTCAATGCGTGCCCTATCAATCATGTAGTCGCTGTGTGTTTCAACCAGAAACTTCTGATTCCCCTTGCTTGCCGCCCGGGCTAGTAAAGAGGACAACTCAGCCTGAGCTTTGGGGTGAAGGTGGACTTCAGGCTGTTGCAGCAGAAAATATTTCGTTTCAGCGCGACGGCGAAAACTGGGGCGGGAACTGTACTCATCGAAGACGTGAACAAGAATCGGCAAGATCTGACTAACGCCATATCCAACATCTACTATATTGGAATTCGGTCCTCTTACCTTGACTTTCAATTGAAATGGAGCACCCATCGAGCGACCAAGATTTCTTACGTCAATACTCTGAAAGAGTCCAGAGTTACGGCCAAACTTCACCAATTGCTCTCTTAAGTCCTCCCACTCTTCAGGTTTGGTGGCGGCTAATCGCATAAGGCGCATCGGCACATCACTACCTTCTGGATCTTGGAATTCCCTAGTTGGATCATATGTCCGTTTTGGCCGGGAGCGTACCGGCGATGTGCTAAACACTGAATGCAAGTCCAGTGCCCCCTTTCGTGGAATTCTCTAATTCTGTCCTGCAAATCATCAAAATGGTTGCGAAAAACCTCATCTTTAAAGACTTCATCGTCCATTCTGATCCCAGCCATAATTCCGAAAAGAAAGGCAAATCCTACATTGCTATAATTAAGGATCTCGGTGCTCAACACAAGTCGAATTTGCTTGTGTTGTTCATCATAATACAAGCGCCTGACCATTTCATCTCCTGTGTCTTCGCCCTCGAAGACTATTTCCCCTCCGTCGAAACACATTGTAACTGCCTTGACTGCAGGTTCAATCCCTTCTGCCTTTTGGACAAAGTCAACTGTACAGTCTAAAGAATCATCATTGTCCTCGAACGAAAACCCTAGCGAAAACGACTTCTCTTTCCTTCGGCTTCTCCGAACAATGTCTCCGAAGACTCCCATCGAATATGGGTCAATGTTAAAGTCTACACCTTCGCTTCGCAGGAGGTTTGCCAATGTTTGAAAGCACGCGAGCGTTGTCGTTTTTCCTGTGCTGTTCTCGCCCACCAGAAAAGTCAGGGGGCGAAGGTCGAATCGCTGCCTTCCGGCAAAGCAGCGGACCTCTTCGATCGTGAAGTGAGTGACTGTCACTAGACTCTCTCCTCGGTTACCAAATGTATGCTTCGAGACATAGCAGAGCAACTTCGTTGGCTTCGTAAATGTCGATACTTTTGTAGTCCCCACGAATAGCTCGACAGGCGGTCACCTGGAGTGTCGTCAGATCTCCTGAAAAAACTAGAAGGTTACATCGTCGAAATCTTATGCCTTGATTCCGGTCAACGCGATTCCTTGGATGAAGTGTTTCTGGGCAAGGAAGAAGACGATGAGGATGGGGAGGATCATCATGGTTGAGGCGGCCATGAGGGGGCCCCACATGGTGCGGCGTTCGAACATGAAGGCCTGGAGGCCGAGGGAGAGGGTGAATTTTTCGCGGGTGTTGAGGAAGATCAGGGGGCCGGTGAAGTCGTTCCAGGCGAACATGAAGCTGAAGATGGCGACGGTGGCGAGGGCGGGCTTGGCGAGGGGCAGGATGATGGTCCACCAGATGCGCAGGCGGGAGGCGCCGTCGATGATGGCGGCTTCTTCAAGCTCCATGGGGATGGTGAGGAAGAACTGGCGGAGCATGAAGATGTAGAAGGGCGTGCCGAGCATGGCGGGGATGGTCAGGGGGTAGAAGGTGTCGATCCACGACAACTCGGCGAAGAGGAGATAGAGCGGCACGAGCATGACGATATAGGGGATCATCATCTGGCTGACCATGACCATGAAGATGAGATCGCGGCCGGGCGCACGCAGCCGTGAAAAGGCGTAGGCGGCGAGCGAGCAGGTGAAGACGGCGCCGAATACGTGGGCAAGAGCGATTACCAGAGTGTTGAAGAAATAGAGGTGCATCGGGGCATAGATGAATACGGCGGGAAAGTTGCCCCAGATGAAAGGGTCGGGCACCCAGATCGGCGGGAAGGCGAAGATCTGGCGGTCGGCCTTGAGCGACGTGCTGACCATCCAGACGAAGGGAAGCGCGAAGATGATGGCGCCAAACACGAGAAGCAGCTGCGTGCCGATGAGTTCGAGCAGGCGGCGCAGAGGTTGCCATCTTGCGCCGGGATGGACTTCGCGGGTGGATTGGGGTCCGATGGCCTGGTCGCGTAACATATTGCTAACTTTGCTCCGCTTCGTAGTAGACCCAGCGGCTGGCCAGCTTGAACTGGATTAGTGTGAGGGCGAGAACGGCCACAAAGAGGATCCAGGCCATGCTGGCGGCGTAGCCCATGTCGAGGAGGACGAAGGCGCGGCGGTATAGATAGAGCATGTAGAAGAGGGTCGATTCGGCGGGGCCGCCGCCGGTCATGACGTAGGCGGTGGTGAAGACCTGGAAGGAGGCGATGACGCTGAGAACGAGGATGAAGAAGAGTGTGGGGCTGAGCATGGGTATGGTGACGTGTTGGAAGCGCTGCCAGCGGTTGGCGCCGTCGATTTCGGCGGCTTCGTAGAGATGTTGGGGAACGCCCTGGAGGCCGGCGAGAACGATGATCATGGCGGCGCCGGAGCCCCAGAGCGCCATGAGGATGAGGGCCGGTTTGGACCAGGTGAGCGACGCGAGCCAGAGCGGGCCTTCGATGCCGACAATGCGCAGGGTCGAGTTGATGAGACCCCACTCCGGCTGCAGGATCCAGACCCAGAGGATGGCGCCGGCGACGATGGGCACGATAGACGGCACGTAGAAGAGGGTGCGGTAGACGGCGATGCCGCGCGCCTTCTGGTTGAGCAGGAGGGCCAGGAGTGTGGCGACGATAACGTGGAGCGGGACGAAGACGAGGACATAGTAGAGCGTGTTGCCCATCGACATACCGAAGCGGTCGTCGTCGGTAAAGAGCTCGATGTAGTTGGCGAGACCTACCCAGCGGGCGGGCGTTACAATTTCGTAGTCCATGAAGCCCAATACGAAGGAGGCGGCGACCGGGCCGATGACGAAGGCGAGAAAGCCGAGGCCCCAGGGGAGGAGAAAGAGGTAGCAGGTCAGAGCCTCGCGGGCGGCGTTGGTGAGCCTGGGTTTGGGTTGGGCAGCGGACATAGCGACCGACCTGTATGCTGACGGGGAAAGGGGATTTGGCAGAACCGGAACGACGAGAAGTCGACCGGTTCCGCCAGATTCTTGTTGAGCCTAGGCGGACTCAAGATTCTCCCAGGCGGCGTCCAACGCTTTCTGGACGTCGGCGTGGGAGGCGTCGAGCGCTTCCTGGGGCGTCTGCTTCTTGGTGAGGGCGGACTCCCAGGCGTTCTTGAAGCCGATCCAGAGTTCGGCGGCGGCGAGGCCGGCGATCTGGCCACAGCCCACAGAGAAGGTCTCGGAGTCGAGGTATCTCTGCATCATGATCTTCTGGCGTTCGGGCAGGACGGAGTAGTACTCGTCCAGCATGAACTGCATGGCC
>JAPPKG010000373.1:0-4361 GCA_026914085.1 Caldilineaceae bacterium
TGGCCGGCGCCGCCGCGAAGGGCGGCGACCACGTCACCGTTGGGGGCCAGTGCCAGAATGGGGAAGAGGCCGCCATCTTTATAGGCGATGGTCTCGCGTGTCCCGGGTAAGGCGCGTACGTCAAGGATACGGTCTGGAGTCAGGTTCGTCACTTCAGTGTCTCCTCTCGTTCGAGTGGTGGCACCTTTTCTTGGGGATATTTTGGCCGCTAAAAGTCCCTAGTGTTCAAGGGCTGCCCCCAAGAGCCGAATGTCCTCTGAGATTCCTGCCCTATCCTGCCGGCGTTGGACGGCTGGTACAGTTCCGGAGGCCTTCTGGGAGCGCTACTTCTCCAAATTCAGTTGTATACAGGCGGGAAGGCACGGAGTAGACGCCAGGGCTGTCTGAAGGCCGAGGAAACGGGCCTATTGCCGGCTTGTCGCGCGCGCCACTGCCGCGATCAGTTCTTCCTCCTGCCAGGTTACGGCGACTGCGCAGTAGTTTTGGTGACTGTAGAGTGGGTTATTTTCGGCCTGGCGGGAGTCAGAAGCCTGCCGCATGGAGGGGTTGTAGTAGTACATGGTGACCGCTTGACCGTTGCCGCGGACTACGCTGGAGGGATAGCCGAGATCGGTGCGGCGGGACTCCTCGGTGGTGTAGCCGTAGAGGTGGCCGGAGAAGGTGAGGAGGCAGTCGAGCCAGGAGCGCCCGCGGTCGCGGCTGATGCGGCCTTCGATGCGGTGGGGCGGATTGCGGTTGCCGTAGGTGAGGAGGATGTCGCCATTGGAGAGGAGGACAAGATCTGCGGGGTGCTGGCGGGCATTGGTTATTTGGACTGGGTCCGACCAGGTGAAGCCGCCGTCCTGAGAATGGGCGCTGTGCAGTCCCTGGACGCCGTCATCGCGCATGACGGCGAGGAGGTCGCCGCCGGGCAGCGCGATGAGAGCGGTCTCGTTTTTGTGGTGGGCGATGAGGGAGGGTTCTTCCCAGGTCAGGCCATCGTTGCGGGAGCGGACGAGGTAGGAGGAGTCGAAACTCTGGCCGCTGCGCTCGTCTTCCCAGGCCTGGCTGTTGTAGATGGGCGCGAGCAGCGTTCCGTCGGCGAGCGAGACGATCTTGCCGTAGGGTGAGCCTGAGGGCAGGGCGTCTATCGACAGCGGGTAGGGCTCTTCCCAGGTCAGGCCGCCGTCGAGGGAGCGGGTAGCCATGATGACAACCGGTCTGCGGTCGGCTACCTGTGTGCGGCCCTGGTAGTTGCCGTCGGCGTCGTAGTTGTGCTGGCGGTGGTAGAGGAGTATGAGTGTGCCGTGTGGTGAAACGCCGAAGGCAGGGTTGCGGTCGTCGTCCTCGCTATCGGCAATCAAGTTGGGCGGGGTCCAGGTCAGACCTCCGTCCTGTGAGCGAACGACTTCCATGCGCCCTTCACGGCCGATGTGGCCGGCACCGCCGCGCAGGGCGGCGACGGCGACGCGGTCGGCTGTCAGAGCCAGGACGGGGAAGAGGCCGCCATCCTGGTAGGCGAGAGTCTCGCGCGTGCCGGGAAGAGAACGGATGTCGAGGACAGGTTCAGGCGCCAAGATGGTCACTCCAGTTCGTCAGCTTGCTTCGCTCAGATTGTTTGGGGGTCTGGGGATTTTCCGGGATTCCTGTTTCCGCTTACCGCTCCACTGTTGCCCTCACCAGCCAGACACTATTTGTATCGTCCATGTCTTCAGGGATGCGGCGCCAGCCGTTGGGCACGCGATCGTAGGTGTAGAGCAGTGTGTTGTCATCGACCGCCACTACTTCGGTATATGAGGTGCTTTTCTGGCGGGAGAGGTCCTCGGAGTAGACGATCTGCTCGTGGGGATGGCAGCTGTTGTGGTGGGCGAGGATGTCGATCTGTTGCCAGTCTTGCCCGGTGCCGTCAGCGTTGAGCCAGAGGTAGAGGCCGGGGCGGCCGCCTGAGAGAGCGATTGCGCCGCCGGACATCACGGCGAGGCTGGGCTGGACGGAGAAGGGGCCTGCCATGGCGACGGCGGTGGACCAGGTGCGGCCTTCGTCGCTGCTCCAGGTCTGGCCGAAGGGCAGTTTGCTTTCGACGCGGAAGACGCACATGATGCGCCCGTCCTGGAGGCGGCAGATGGCGGACTCGCTGGGGCCGCCATCGCCAGGGACCGGGCAATCGGCGCCGGCGACGACTGAGCGCACCGACCAGTTGGTGCCGTCGGTGGATTCCACGGCGACGATGGAGTCGCGTTGGTCGCCTTCGAAGTGGCCGTAGGCGGTGGCGAGGTAGGTACCGTCCTCCAGCCAGAGGGTCTGACCGTTGAAGGAGAATGTGACGACGTCGAGGCCGGGCAGGATGAGGGGGACGGGCGCGGGCATGCCGGTGATGACGACGCCGGTGGGCACGTAGTCAAAGACGCGCTGGCCGGCGGGAATGATGTTATGGGGCGCGCCGATCCCGTTGGGGCGGGGACGGAGATCGTAGGGGAGCATGATGCTGTCGCCGGAGTGGAGGTGGAGGAGGGTCTGGGCGCCGTCGCAGGAGACTTGCGGCTCGGTCCAGGTGAGGCCGCCGTCCCGGGACCAGAGCACCAGATAGGGGATGCCGGAGAAATGGATGTCCGGTACAGGCGAGATCGTGGAGAGAAGGTCGCCGTTGGGCATTGTCCAGAGGTTGGGGAACCAGAAGTAGCCACGGCGCCGCCCGATAAGTACCGGTTCGGAGAGCGTGACGCGCATCCCATCCAAGTCCACTGTTGCAGTGTCGGTCCAGGTCGCTGTCATGTCAGCCATCGCTCCTTCCTTGGGAGTTTGCAGTTTTCACTCACCGGCTACAGAGGTTCTGAGTTCGTGCTCGCCGTGAAGGTCGGCGGTGACCTGGGCGAAGCGGTGGCCGTAGCGTTCAATCGGGGCGGCATCAGTGGCTTTGCCGTCGAGCGTGAATGAAGAAGGTGGGGATCCGCCGGCAGGAAGCAGGTAAAGCAGTGTTGCTGCGTTGAGATTGTCAGGCGATTGAACGCGGTATGTGCCTGCGGATGCGGCGGCGCCGTTGGCGGCGGAAGAGATGGATACGCGGCGGCGGGCGCGCTCCCAGTTGTTGATCTCTTCGCTGGTCCACCATTCCATGCCGAGGCTGCGGGCGTAGGCGACGGTTTCGCGGATGGAGCGCTCGCACTCGGGGTCTTCGACGTGGGAGGGGTGGTAGAGGACGTGGGCGCAGCCGTAGGTGGCGTGGCTCTGGTCGACGAGGGGGCGCATGAAGCCGTGGGGGCAGACGACGGTGAAGTCCTGGGTGAGGAAGGGGAGGGCGATCACGTCGAGGAAGTCGCCGTTGGGACGGTCGTCCTCCATGGGAAACCAGGGGTGGGAGGTGCCGAAGGTGAAGCCGCGGTCGCCGCGTGAATGTTCGAGCTGGATGCCCTTGTTCTGGCACCAGTAGTAGAACTCGAGGCGGCCCTGCCAGGCGATGCCGTGGTTCTTGTTGGAGACGATGTTGGAGAGGCCGGTCTCGTAGGCGAGCGTGTCGTACTGCCAGTCGAAGTCCATCTGGCTCCAGCGGGGGGCTTCGCGCACGGGGGCGTTGCCGGTGGCGTAGTGGAGGGCGATTTCGGAGGTGGACTCGATGAGCGCCTGGTAGAAGGAGCGATCATAGCCGGTTACAGGCATGGTGCACCAGGTGGAGGGTACGTTGAGCTCCTGGAGCAGGTCGAAGAGGCACCAGCCGACGAGGGGACGGTTGCCGTCGGAATCGTGGGACATGTGGGCCATTGAGGTCATCCCGCGGGGCCAGTACCAGAGGAGAGGCAGGGGTTCGCCGGCGGTGCTGAGGAGGTGGAAGATGGCGCGCAGGAGCAGCTCCTTCAGGACGTCGGCCATAGGCGACAGGATGATGCGCTGGTTGTAGTAGGTGCGACCATCCTGGAGGGGGATGCCGCCGGAGTAGTAGAGATCGTCGACGTCGTCGATTTCGACCAGATCGCCATCCCGTTCGGGGTCGAGGATGGAACCAGAGGGGGTGCCTGAGGACTCACGCGGGGGGATGGGCACAACCGGCTTGCCCTGATGGATGTGGAGTACGGATGTAATCAGGTCGAGTGCGAAGAGGAGAGTGCGGCCGCGACCGCTGGCGTGTGCTACGACGGCATCGGCTGCGGGTCCGCCTGTCTGCGGCGGGGGTTGGATGGGCTCGACCTGGGCGAGCGCGGTGCCGCTTACGGCCTTGACCAAGGCGCCGCCGAAGACGTGGGTTTCCCTGCACAGGCTGCCGGTCACAGGGTGGGTTGCGGAAGGAGGCTGCAGGTAGCCCTCTTCGAGGAGACGGATGGTCTGCACGCCGAATAGGTCGTCCATGCCAGAGGTACCGGCGTTGCCGATGAGGAGGCCGCCGGCGTGAA
>JAPPKG010000626.1:0-4332 GCA_026914085.1 Caldilineaceae bacterium
AACGCCCCCCCCAACAACATGCCTCATCGACCGGGTGTCGATATTCGTAACAGGTCCCTAATCGAAAGTGTCCAGCCAGACCACGTCCCGTCAGTCCCATCAAACCCCCTTACGTGCCGGCCATTTGCCTTCCCTGAGTCTCGCCCAAAGACGGTAATCTAATCCAGCCGCCGCCGGCGCTGATTCCCGACAGACTGTTCCCACCCCAAATCTGGGAGGCATCCAATTTCGCCCAACTGCATTCCGGAAAGGGTTCCAACTTTCTTAAAAACCTGGGAGGTAACCAAACTGCTGTCAGTTCCCCGTCCTATTCAGGGGGGACCCAGCGTCGCCACTGACCCTTGACCATGGGCTTGGAACTGTTGACGACCGTCATAACAACGAGATGCAGGAGCAAACTGTGACTGCTTCGTGATGGGCGGCGCTCTCAAACAAGGGAATTCCGATTCGCCCCTGGCGTTCTCCGCGACCATTCGCGTATCTCCACGGATCGATTGCTTCTGTTCGTCACAACATTCAGGTCAGGATAGAGAAGCAGTGTCGCGACGCCTCAGACCCTCTCACAGCCAGTTTGCAGCGCACCTGAATGTCAAGGCTTACAGTAAGATGGTACGCTGGCCTCTCCCAAAACCTCCCCAATCAACAGCGCGACATCTGCATCATACTCCGCCAGCCCTGAACCGTCCGCAGCAACCGAATCCGGCAACACCCCCCATAACCAGTACTTGACCGTCTCTGCCCAGTATCCCTCGACCCCAACAGACGCCGGCCCACCTCTCCACAGCCCTTCCTCCATCGCCGCCTGATACACTTCTTCAAGCCGCATCCTGAACGCCTCTCCCTCAGGCTGTTCTTCAACTGCGCGGCGAACCAGGTGAGCGAACGCCTGCAGAAAATGCTCGCAATTCGGGTCATTCTGCGTCACCTCTGCCTCCCACTCGTCGGCTACGCCCCCTGCCTCCCCCCAGTAACCGAAAAACTCGACCCGCGCGTCGTTGGCGGCCAGCGTTTCCAGCAGGTAGGGCCGGCCCACCAGCACACCGCCGATAATTTCTCTCGCCTCGTTCATCTTCGCGTCTGGCACCTCAGATGGGGCGACCACCGCAATCCCGTCAACATCCACGTACTTCTGAAAGAACAGGTCAAGTCCCAGAGACCGTGGCGGCGGTCGAAACGGCTGCTGAACGACCGCGGCCAACAACCGCTCCGACCACGCTCCCCTTACCCCGCTGCCGTCACGCCCACGTACCTGGTAATAATAGTTCCTGCCGTCGGTCAATATACTGTGCGAGAAGCGGGTTTCCGCAACCCCCTTCCCAATCAGTCCCCAACTCCGCCCGATGCTGTCCCACGCCCGCAAATCGTAACTGTCGGCACCCGCCGCCGCCTCCCACTGCAACGTCACGTTGCCCTCTTTGACGATCGCTTTCAGATTCCTTGGTATAGCCGGCGCACGCGCCGCATCGGCCGCCGAACATGCCGCCAGCGAAAGCGCTGCCAGCTGCGCGTTTACGATTACATTTGACCCCGACACCCAGGTCCCCGGCGCCAGGCAAAACCGATTTCCCGTAAGGTCCGCCAAAACTAAGTTGGACTGTCCGCTAAAATCAGGTAGCGGCCCTTTCAACAGATTCTCGCCGATAGACAAACGCCTCAATGCCTCCAGACCATCCAGCTCGACGACTGGTCCTGTCAGCTGATTGTCACTCAGGTTCAGCTCCCGCAGACTGCGCAAGAGACTGAGATCCGGGATCTGACCGGTCAATCGGTTGGATTCCAGGAAAAGCCATTTCAGCCTCGCAAGAGAGCTCAACTCCGGAACCATTCCCGTCAACTGGTTGTCCCCCATCGATACCAGCACGAGCCTTTTCAGGTTGCTCAATTCAGGTATGCAACCACTCAGCCTGTTTTCCGACAGGTCCAGAGTCTCAAGCCTGAAGAGCGTGTGCAAGTCTGGGATTCCGCCCGTCAGACCGTTGTCGCTGAGGTCCAGTTCCTTCAGGAATGAAAGACCATCCAGCGACGGAACTGACCCCGACAGCAAATTGGCTCGCAGCTTCAAGTTGGTCAACCTGGATAGGGCCCCCAGTTCAGGGATTGTACCTTCGAGTCGGTTGCCGCTTAGGTTCAGATCAGTCAGTTTGGGAACGTTTTCCAGGCCGGGGACGGACCCGGTCAATAGGTTATTCTCAAGGAATACCTGTGTCAGGTTGGAAAGCCCATCGAGTTGGGGCACAGGACCCGTTATCCGGTTAGACCCAAGCGACAGCCTCCACAGCCTGCTGAGAGAGCTTATGTCTGGAACTGTCCCCGTCAGCCTGTTGTTGCCCAGATACAGGACCTCAAGATTGGTAACTGCACTCAGATCGGGAATCGGCCCGGTCAAGCGGTTGCTGCTGAGATTGAGCACTCTCAACGCCTGCAAATCGCACAATTCCGGAACTGTCCCTGTCAACCGGTTGTCGCCGAGGTCGACCTCTGTCAGCCCCGAAAAAGAACACAGGTCCGGGACCGGCCCGGTTAACATGTTGGAGCCCAGATCCAACGTCCGCAGCTCTGTCAGCGCGCTCAATTCCGGAATCCGCCCTGTCAACTGGTTTTCCCTTAGATTCAGAGCAACGATGCTGCTCAAACTACTCAGGTCAGGGATCGGTCCCGTCAACCGGTTGCCGTCGAGGTGCAGAGCTCTGAGATCGATTAGCGCGCTCAACTCCGGCACGCCGCCGCTTAACTGATTCTTCCGCAGCGAAACAGTCGTGAGGCCAGGGTGGTGGCTCAGTTCCGGCGCCGGCCCCGACAGCCTGTTAATGCTCAGGTTCAGGCTCACCAAGCTGGCGAGAGCGCTCAGATCGGGTAGAGTTCCCTCCAGCCCGTTGTTTTCGAGAAACAGCGAGGTGACATGCCCCTCTTGGTCCGTATGGACGCCATACCAGTTTGCAATCGATACGCCCGAAAGCCAGTGGTCCTGCCTCCTCCAGTTCGCGCCGTCAGTTGCCTCGTAAAGGGCAACCAGCGCCGCCCTCTCCTCAGGCACCTCCGGAACAACCAGCAAGCCGGGGACCTTCGCCGACACCTGCTGCGCCCACTCGCTGCTCCGCCCGCTCCCCTCCAACGTTCGAATCGTGTAGAAGTAAGTCCTACCCGCCGTCAACCCTGTATGACTGTAGCCTGTAGCCCGCAAACTGCCGTCGTCCAGCCTCTCCCAGCCCTCCCAGCTGGTCCACGTCCACAGTTCATAGCTCTCTCCCCCATCCACCTCCGTCCAGCTCAGCTCCACCCCGCCCTCGACAGCCGCTGCCGAAAGGACCGGCGGCGCAAGCGTCGACTTCGCCCCTTCGATCGTAACCTCAACCCGTTCAGACCACGCTCCCGGTTCCCCAGCTTCGTTCACCGCCCGCACCAGGTAGAAATACGTCGTTCCTGCCGCCAGTTCGGCATGTCTGAATGTCGTGTCTGCCAGCTCTCCTTCGCCCAACTGCTGCCACCCTATCTCACTGTCCCACCACACCAGCAGCTCATATCTGACCGCGCCGTCGACCGAACTCCAGCTCAGGTCGACCGCGTTCGATCCTGACAACGAGGCGTCCAATACCGGCGCGTCAAGTGCCTCCGCCGTCTCGTCCTGCGCATACGTTTCGATATAGGTGAAGAACGCGAGTGAGAGAACCGCCGCAAGTACTGGAGCCAGGACGAACATCGGAAGAGCGCGTTCGGGCACTGATTTGAACCTGTTTTTCATGTTGGCACCGAGAGTGGATTGGCTATCTGGTCCGCAAGAATCGGACCGGGAGAGATTCTCCCATAGCAACTGACGACCTGCAAGCAATGTGAAGAGGTCCAACTGCTGGCAGCCCAAAAGTTTGGCATTGCTTTCAGAGAGAAGAAAACTGTGAGGAGAGAGAGTAATGGGAGATTGAACGGGAATCTAGTGTAGTCTTAGTGCTCGCTGACGACTGAAGGAACAGCAATCCGCGGGAGCATATTGCCCCTTATCCGCGCATGCACACAAGGAAAATCCCGGTAGTCACTGATGATCTTCGCGGCCCTAAGTGGGCAAAAAGGTGTTCTTCGCGCCCCTTCGCGTTCCTTCGCGGAAGGAAGGATGTTCTCCGCGCCCCTTCGCGTGCCTTCGCGGAAAGAAGGATCTTCTTCGCACACCTTAGCGGATCGACACGTGATTTCACCACTTACGACCCGACTCCGCCCACGAACTCTAGGCCTCGCCCTCCAGATACGGCACCGCTCTAGGCAGATTCTCCCGACCAAACATCATATCCGAGTAAACACCGTCCGGAATGTGCAACGGGTCCGCCAGCCGGCACCGCTCAATAA
>JAPPKG010000438.1:0-4301 GCA_026914085.1 Caldilineaceae bacterium
GGCGCGGCGGGCCGCGCCCCCCCCCCGCGCCCCCCCCCCCAAAAACAACCCCCCCCCCCCCCCCCCGTAGGGGCAGGCCTTGTGCCTGCCCACGTCCGCGCGGCCCCGCCATCTAACGAATCCCCCTCACCGCCCCCGTAGGGGCAGGCCTCGTGCCTGCCCTCGTACGCGCTGCCCCGCCATCTAACTAATCCCCCACACCGCCCCCGTAGGGGCAGGCCTTGTGCCTGCCCTCGTTAGGCCGTAGAGCGTCGACTACGTAAAAAAGACGAATACACATACAAATGCCAAGAACACAGGCTTGGCCTTCAACTTTGGTTTCACCCCGGTCGCTTCTGCGGCTGCGCTCGACAGGGCTGAGGATGAAAGCGATGTGGACCTTCTCGTGGGTTTCGACGGGCCTGCAACATCGAAGCGATACTTCGCTGTTCAGTTCTACATTGAAGACTTACTGGACAGACCCGTGGATCTGGTAACCGAAAAAGCGTTGCGTAATGAACTGCGCCCTTCTGTGGAACGAGAGGCTATCGATGTGTGAGGCGGAGCGTCAAGGGCGCCACTGGCGGCTCTACGTCCAGGACATGTGCGAATTCAGCCAAAAGGTCCCTGCTTACAAGAGGGGTCTGGATTCAGAAATGTTCGTTAACAATAGCCTCATCTATGACGCGGCACTCCGCAACATTGAACGCATCGGAGAGGCAGCAACCCATCTTCCATTTGAAGTGCGCGAGGCGCATCCTGAGATTCCTTGGCGCCAAATAATCGCAATGCGCATCCAAATCGCGCACGCGTACCTGGGGCTGGATGACGACGTTATCTGGTACATTTTTCGTACCGACATCCCAATTCTATTTTCCGCTCTGCGGAAACTGCTCGCAACAGCGATCGAAAATAGCACGTAGATTGGGAGATTGAATCTGAAGGCGCAAAAGGAGACTCCCGCCGCTAAACAACGGACTTCAGACCAGTGATACCTTCATAGGGTGGTATAATGCAGGTTGGCGCATTTCTATGAATTGGACAGGCAACACTATTCACAAGCGGATGCCCCGTACGGACCGGTGTAAGATTTGAAGATGGGGAGTGTGATTTATGTTGACTCGGCTGCGTTTGGAGAACTTCAAATCCTGGAAGGACACTAGAGATATCGCTCTCAGGCCGATTACCGGCTTTTTTGGTGCAAATAGCTCAGGTAAGTCTGGTTTGATACACGCCCTTCTACTCCTGAAGCAGACAGCCGATTCGGCAGATCGGGGGATCGTCTTTCAATTTGGAGGGGCGGCAACCCGCGTTGACCTGGGTGATTTCGCAACCGTGGTGCACGACCACGAAACGGATAACGCGCTGGGGCTCTCACTTGACTGGCGAACTGAAAAACCCTTTGAAGTCACGGATACGGACAAAAAAAAGAGAGTCACTCAAAGCAATGATGTCGGATTTCAGGTTGTCTCAAGGTTGGAGGGGGCCGGCGCGCGTGAACGGTTAGTTGTGGACAGAATGTCCTATCGCGTGGGGGAAGCAGTATTCGAGATGAGACGCGGGACTGGAAGCAAATATAGGCCATTCATAGAGAATGCGGACTTCGAGTTTATCCGAAAGACGGGAAGGCCTTGGGTTGTTTCCTCTCTGGTCAAATGCTACGGATTTCCGGACACGGTTCGCGCCAACTATCAAAATGCCGGGTTTCTGACCGATCTTGAATTTGCTCTGGAAAAACGTTTAGAAGATGTCTATTACCTTGGTCCCCTGCGCGCCTTCCCTCAGCGGTTCTATAATTGGTCCGGCGGACAACCCACTGATATGGGACAAGCTGGAGAGCTGGTCGTGGATGCGCTGCTGGCGGCCCGCCAGCGAGGGCTAAAGATCAGCCCTGGATATAGGAAGCACCGACTTGCCCTGGAGCAGTACGTTGCTCGGTGGCTGCAGAATCTCGGCTTGATCCACGACTTCCGCGTCGTACCTGTTGCCGAGGGAAGTAGCCTTTTTGAGGTGAAGGTGCGAAAGAGCCCGAAAGCGGCTGATGTGCTCATAACCGACGTCGGATTCGGCGTATCGCAAATCCTGCCGGTGCTTGTCCTCTGCTTCTACGTGCCAGAAGGATCGACGGTCGTCCTGGAGCAACCTGAGATTCATCTGCACCCAAGTGTCCAATCCGGCCTCGCTGATGTTTTCATCGACGCCTGGCGCAGGCGGGGCGTACAGATTCTGGTCGAAAGCCATAGCGAACACCTCCTGCGCCGGCTTCAGCGCCGCATCGCTGAAGAGGCGCTCTTTGAGCATGACGTTGGCCTTTACTTCTGCTCTGCTGCGGATGGTGTCTCTAAACTCGAAATGCTAGAGGTTGACCTGTTAGGCAATATACGCAACTGGCCCCAAGACTTCTTCGGAGATCAGTTCGGGGAAATTGCAGCCATGAGCGAAGCAGGACTCAAGCGCCGTCAGAATGCCAACTGAAAATGAACAGTTTCGAGGTAGTTTTGGATACCAATGTTGCAGTCACTGCCAATTTCATGGCAAGCCAAGCCGATCTTGTGTGTGAAGAAGCTTGCATTAGAGCAATTAGGCAGGTGCAAGCAGAGCGCAAAACACTACTCGACGACCAAGGCTTGATCCTGGAAGAGTACCGAAGGAACCTGAGTCACTCCGGCCAGCCCGGCTTGGGCGATGCCTTTTTTAAGTGGCTGTGGGAAAACCAAGCGCAACCTCAGAGGTGCCGAATAGTGCCCGTGACAGTCGATGCCAGTCGAGGATTTGCAGAATTCCCGAAGGATCCCCGCCTCAGCACATTCGATCGCTCTGACCGCAAGTTCGTCGCTGTTGTAAGAGCAAGCGGTACGCTCCCTGACCTTTTGAACGCCACAGACAGGGACTGGTGGTATGATCGGCAGGCGCTAAAGGAAAATGGCGTAAATGTCGTTTTCCTTTGCCCGGAACTGGTGAAACGGGTGAGATGACATGAGATGTAAGCAGCCTAAGACGACCAATTCCGCGTAAGAGAACAGGTTTCAGCTGGTCGAAATTATCGCGACCGATATCCTCTGCTCAAATCCTCAGCTCCAAGTAAGCTATTTCCTCCTCGGACAGCTCGATCTCGGACGCCTCGACGTTTACCCGAACCTCATCGGTGTTACGCGCCCCTGACAGCGCGTGGATGCCTTCAGGCTGGTTGTAGACGTAGGCCAAAGCGATGTGGGGCACGGTGACGCCCTTGTCCGCAGCCAGCTCCTCCACGCGGTCGTGGCGCTTGAAGTTCTCCTCTTCGCAGTAGACCTTGACCGCCAGCTGATCATACGACTCGGTAAATGTGTCAAGGTTGTCGCGACGAAAGCGGCCGCTGAAGAAGCCGCCGGCCAGACTGGACCAGACAAATAGCGTTACACCATTCTCGCGGCACCAGGCGCGCGCGCCCTCACCGGCCGGCCCGCTGACGCTGACGCCGTCGGGCCAGGGCGGCTCCATCTGGACGGCGAGGCTGAACTGGGGGCTGCTGACGACGAAGGGGGTCAGACCGTTCGCGGCGGCGTATTCGTTGGCCTCTTGCAAGCGCTCGACGCTCCAGTTGGATCCCCCGCAGGCGTCGATCTGGCCGGCTTCTTTGGCTGCGTGGAGTGTCTCGACGATCGGGCCCACAGGCTTTTCGGGATCGTCCTTGTGCAGCAGGTAGAGATCGATGCTGTCCACCTTGAAGCGCGCCAGGCTGTCGTGGAGGTCGGACTGGATGTCGTAGGGCGTGACCCGTTTGCGGTCCTCGCTGTTGTGGGCGCCTTTGCCGAGGATGACGATCTCGTCCCGCAGGCCGCGTTCGTTGATCCATTGACCGACTGCGCGTTCATTGTCGCCGTCGCCGTAGATGTGGGCCGTGTCGAGGCAGTTGCCGCCGGCAGCGTGGAAGGCGTCGAACACGGCGAAGGCGGTGTCGAGAGCCTTGGCGTCTATCCACATCGTTCCCTGCACGAGGCGGGAGACCGGCTTGTCGATGCCGTAAATGTTGGAATAGAGCATGTAGGGTACTCCTGAGTGGTTGGCGCGGACGATAGGTCGCCTTGATGATGTTGGACTTTGAAGATGTACTCTACTCTGCTCTTTTTGACAGCGCAACTAAGTACGTCGGCACCCCAAATGAGCCGCTTGACTTTCCTATCGCTAGACTGTAATATCCCGATGGGACGAGCGAAACGGCTGGCGGCCCCCTGCCCACTCCAGTCCGAACAACCCGGACCCGCTCCACACAACACTAACTAGGCCTCGTTGACATTTCGTCTGAGCCAAATCAGTGTAGAAGCAAAATGCAAGAAAGCGAT
>JAPPKG010000431.1:0-4299 GCA_026914085.1 Caldilineaceae bacterium
CCCCCAACTGGGGGGGCCAAACCCCCCCCCCCCCCCCAAAACGGCCGGGGTTTGGGGGGGGGGGCCCTGGGCATAGGGACGGCGCTACCTCGGACTCAGGGCTGATCGCGAGATGGTTGGGGCTCCGCAGCGACCTGAGGCATGGGGAAGTTCGTCCCAATTTTGGAATGCACGCATGTCAAAGAGAGGCATTGACCCGTCAATCCGTGTGTGGTAGATTCGGGCAAAACTCGGTGAGATTCGGGGGCTGCGGCATGGCCCTGACTACTTCATCCATCGTGGATTTAGGACGCCGGTTTGGCGAACCGTTCATGGCTTATACTAAGGTCGTGCAATTGCGCCCGAGTAGTCTGCCACTTCGGAGCCGAGATCGAGTGGACTCCAGCAAATCAAGTGCGAGGTTCTGATGACAGATCGCGTAAAAGGGAAAGTTGCCATTGTTACCGGGGCCGGTTCGGTGGGTCCCGGATGGGGGAATGGGAAGGCGGCGGCGGTGCTCTATGCCCGTGAAGGGGCGAAGGTTTTTCTCGTCGATTACAACCCGGATGCCGCCAGTGAGACGAAGGGTATCATTGAGCAGGAAGGGGGAGAATGTACGGCCTTTGAGGCCGACGTGACCGATTCTGAGGCTGTCGAGCGGATGGCCGCGGCGTGTATAGAGACCTACGGCAGGATCGACATACTTCACAATAACGTTGGGATCATCGAAGTGGGCGGGCCGGTCGAGATCAGCGAGGAGAACTGGGACCGGTTGATGGCGGTCAACGTGAAGGGAACGTTTCTGACGTGCAAGTTCTGTGTCCCGCATATGGAGAGGCAGGGGGGCGGGGCGATCGTCAACATTTCTTCGATTGCCGGCATTCGCTACACGGGCTATCCGAGCGTCTCCTACAATGCTTCAAAGGGGGCCATCAACCAGCTGACGCAGAACATCGCGATGCAGTACGCGCAGAAGGGTATACGCGCGAACTGTGTTCTGCCGGGTCTGATGAACACGCCTTTCATCACGCAAGGGCTGCAGGAGGCCTACTCTGATGAGGGCGTCGAGGAGATGATCCGACAGCGGGACAATTTGTGCCCGATGAAAAAGATGGGGGATGCCTGGGACGTCGCCTATGCCGCCCTGTTCCTGGCGTCCGACGAGGCCAAGTACATTACCGGCGTCAATCTGCTCGTGGATGGCGGACTGACGTGCGGGTTTGCTCCCTAAGTGCCTATGCCGAAGGAAGTGCTGTTTGCCGGTCCCCGCCAGGTGGAAGTAGGCGAATACGTCGACTCGCCGCTTTGTCCGAGGGATGTGAGGGTCGAGAATCTCTACTCCGGGATCAGCCACGGCACCGAGCGCTCCCATTTTCGCGGCGAGGCGGTCTGGCATGGGCGCAGCGTGGAGACGGACGGCTTCGTAACTGAGGGGCGCTCGATGAAGTACCCCTTCACCTATGGGTACGAGGATGTTGCCCGTGTGGTGGAGGTCGGTGCGGAGGTGAGCGAGCTGGCTGTCGGCGACGTGGTGATGGGATCGGCGCACCATCGGGAGACCCGGAACTTCAACCTGGACGAGGCGAAGGTCGGGGCGACGACTGGCGGTGTCGGTGTCAGCGTTTTTCCCTTCCCGCTGCCGCACGACGATGACCTAGAGAAGTATGTATTCGTGAGTCTGGGCACGGTCGCTCTGGACGCGGTTCTCGTCGGGCCGGTTCGGATAGGGGAGAGCGCGGTGGTTGTCGGTCAGGGGGTTGTCGGGCTGCTGACCATGCAGCTGTGCAAGCTTTCCGGTGCTGACCCGGTTATCGCGATCGATCTTCTCGATGAACGGCTCGAAACGGCGAAACGCCTGGGCGCCGACCATGCGCTCAACCCCAATCACGGCGACGTCGGGCGCGAGGTGAAGCGTATCCTTGGCGGGCCGGGGGCAGACGTCTGTTTCGAGTGTTCCGGCCAGGCAGGCGGGATTGGTCTGGCCATGCATTGCGGGACGCCTTTCCCGAAGGTCGTCGCGGTGGGGATGTACGACGGTCCGGCCGATGCTCTTTACCTCGGCGAAGAGTTCTGCCGCAGCGCCGGGCAGATCCTTCATTCGCGCAGCGGCGGCTACCGTCTGCCTCCCGAGAATCCAGAAAGTGGTCTCTATCATCGCCGCTGGGACATCAACCGCGTGCACAATGTGATCATCAAGCTGTTGCACACAGGCAAACTCGATGTCAGCGGTCTGATCACTCATCGCTTCGCCCTGGATGATGCTCCGCAGGCTTACAAGCTGATCGACGAAGGGGCGGCGGGGATGATGAAGGTCATCTTCGACCTGACCACGGCGTAGTTTCTTTTGTGTCCTAGCGCGTCCAATCGGGTTGTTCTTTCCCGGCGATGGAGGATTTGTCTTGTCGAGCAAAGTAAACGCCGCGGTTGTCGTCAGCACGCGCGAGATGGAGATCCGGGCATTCGACAGGCCGGTCATCGGCGAAGACGACGGGCTTCTGAGAGTCGAAATGTGCGGCGTCTGCGGCAGCGATCCCCGTATCTACAACTGGACAGAATCCCACCGGTTTCCGCTCATTATGGGTCATGAGCTTGTTGGTCACATCGAGGAGATCGGGCACCGGGCGGCGGCGCGCTGGGGCGTCGAGGCGGGCGATCGGGTCATCGTCGAGCACCTGTTCGGGTGCGGGCATTGCCGCTGGTGTCTGCTGGGCGAGTACCGGTTCTGCGAGGCGCATCAGGGGTACGGAGGGACGACGCCGTCCAGCGTGCCGCCTCATTTGTGGGGCGCTTACAGCGAGTACATGTACTTGGCGCCCAATTCGCGCGTGCACCGCATTGCGGAGGAGGTGCCGGCCGAGGCAGCGGCGATGACCTGCGCCAACATCGGAAACGGGTTGCGCTGGGTGGGCACGAAGGGCGGCGCCGCGATCGGGGATAACGTGGTGGTCATCGGGCCGGGCGGGCAGGGCCTGGCCGCGATACTGGCGGCCAACGAGGCCGGCGCGTCGAAGATCATCGTGCTTGGGCTGAGTCAGGACGAGCATCGATTTGCGCTGGCAAGGCAATTCGGGGCGACGCACAAAATCAATCTCGAGCGCGACGACCCGGTCGAAGCCGTCCTGGAGCTTACCGACGGCGTTTTGGCAGATATGGTCGTGGACGTGACCGGTGCTACGGCTTCCTTTCCCCTGGCGCTGGAGCTGGCGCGGCCGATGGGAGTAGTCGTTGTCGGTTCGAACACCGGCGAGCAGGAGGTCTCCGTCGTTCCCAGCCAGATTCCGATCAAGGAACTGCGCGTGCAGGGGGTGAATACGCACGATACGCCGGCCGTACAGGCTGCGATCAAGGTTGTCGAATCGCGGCGCTATCCGATCGAGAAGATGGTCACGCATCATTTCACACTGGCCGAGGCGGAGACGGCGGTGCTTGCGGCGGGCGGCGAGATCAAGCTGGACGGCTTTATTAAGGGCGTGATCGTCCCGAACTGAGGAGCGTCAGCATGGATATCACCTGGGATTACACGAACCAGCGCGAGTATGTCAGGCGGATCAGTGAAGGCATGCCGCCGGTGATCATCAGTGCGGTGGTGACGGGCGGGCATCAGAAGAGCGAGAACCCGGCAGTGCCGGTGACCGCAGAGGAGCAGGCCGATGGTGCGGCCGAGGTCTACGCGGCGGGCGCGACGATCATCCATATCCACGCGCGGCAGGCAGACGATCCGACCCAGGCGTCGCATGAGGCGGACCGCTATCGCGAGATCAATGAAATGATGCGCGCCAAGGCGCCGCAGATCCTGGTGGACAATTCGCAGGGCTTCGCCGACCTGACGACCGCGGGCAGCAGTTTCGTGGGTACGGCCCACCACTATAAATCGGCACCGATCGAGGCCGGCCCCGATATCATGGCTTTCAATCCCGGTCCGATGACCTTTCGCGGCGGCGCTGCTTACACGGGCGGCGACGGCGGGCCGAGCAAGGTCACGCTCGCCACTTTCGACGACTCCGAGCGTACGGCACAGCGGCTGCGGGAGCGGGGCATCAAACCACAGGTGTTCCTCTATCACCCCGGCCATCTCGACATTCTGGACTATCTCATCCAGCGCGACGCCCTGGACAAGCCTTACTTTTTGCAGTTGGTCTTTGGGCAGGAGAGCGGTATCAACACGAGCATGGACAGTTTTCTGTACATGGTGCGCAATCTGCCCGAGGATTCCCTTTTCCAGACGTGTGCGCTCGGACTGGAAGAGCTGCATGTAAATGTGATGGCGATGCTGCTGGGCGGTCATGTGCGCACCGGGTTGGAGGACTGCATTCACTACCA
>JAPPKG010000019.1:0-4294 GCA_026914085.1 Caldilineaceae bacterium
GTAAACGCTCATGGACTCTCGTAAACTCTCGTCATCTCTCGTGAACACTCGTACATCGCTCGCACGACCACTCCCAAGCCAGGAGGCACTCGCCATCCTGAGAATCCCCAGGAATCCAGCAAATCCTGATTCAGACAATCTGTCCAACGCTCGTAGATGCTCGCAAACTCTCATATGCTTTCGTGCGACACGTATGTTTCTCTGTTTAATTTCCACCGGGCGCGCCCGCAGGAGAATCGGCCGCTAGAGCGAATCGGCGATGATAGTATATAATCCAAGCGCGTTCGAACTGACTTACATTCCTGATTCTCATGAGGCGGGTCGCGGCCCTTCCGTCCCCCTCGACAAAGTACCGATGCAAAGCTCAATTCTACTCATCTCCTGCTACGAACTCGGTCACCAGCCTCTCAGCCTGGCTTGGCCGCTGGCCGCCCTGCGCGCCGCCGGCTTCGACGCAGCAACAGCCGACCTGGCCGTCGAAGATTTCCCAACAGCCAAGGCGGCTGGAGCAGACCTGATTGCCATTGCCGTCCCCATGCATACCGCCCTGCGAATCGGGGTCGACGCTGCTCACAAAGCCCGGACCACAAATCCCGGCGCCCATCTGTGCTTTTTCGGACTGTACGCCTGGCTCAATCGCCGTCACCTGCTGCAACCCGGTGACAGCCGCAAAGGGGTCGCCGACTCGGTCATTGCCGGTGAAACCGAGCCGGTACTGGTCGCCCTGGCGCGGACCCTGCACGCAGATAGTCCGCTGGAAGAAGTGCCCGGACTTACCACCACGTATCGAGAGGCATCACCCCATTTGGGCCGGCACACACTGCCTGTACCGGTTCGAAACCCACTGCCCTCCCTGGACAGCTATGCCCACTACGTCCCGGGGTCCACTACTGCAACAAATGGAAGTGCAACCGGCAATGGCCAACAGGTCGAAGAACCCGTCGCCTATCCTGCCGGCTACACCGAGGCCACCCGCGGCTGTCTGCACACCTGCCGCCACTGCCCGGTCGTACCCGTATACAACGGCCGCTTTTTCGTCGTCCCCGTCGAGACCGTTCTCGCAGACATCGCCCAACAGGTTGACAACGGTGCCCGCCACATCACCTTTGGCGACCCCGACTTCCTCAACGGCCCCGGCCACGCCCGCAAAGTAGCCCGTGCCCTCCACGACGCCTTTCCCAACGTGAGTTTCGACTTCACCGCCAAGGTGGAGCATCTTCTCAAACATCGTCAGCTCTTGCCGGAGCTTGTTGAGCACGGCGCATCCTTCGTCGTCTCCGCCTTCGAGTCCACCAGCGACCATGTACTCTCCCGCCTCCAAAAGGGCCACACTCGCCGTCACATGGAGGAGGCGCTGGACGCTGTCGACGCGGCCGGCCTCTCCATCCAGCCGACCTGGATGCCCTTTACGCCCTGGACCACCTTGGACGACTATCTCTTCATGCTGAGTTGGATCCGGGAACAAGGCCTGATTCCGCATGTGCCCGCAGTCCAGCTTTCGATTCGCATGCTCGTTCCCCCAGGGAGCGCCCTGCTCTCCGGCGAAGACGCTGACGAATGGAAAGGAACGCTAGAAGCCGCCAACTTCACCTACCGCTGGCAGCACCCCGACCCGCGCATGGACGCGCTCCAGCAGCAGGTAGCCCGCATCGCCGAAATGGCGGGCCAGTTTGAGACCGAAGGCTCGTCCGGAGCCGCCGGAGGGAACCTGCCGGATCCTGTCGGAGACGCCGCCAGCCCCCTCGCTGTATTCCATCGCATCGAATGCGCCGCCCACAATGCCGCCGGTCGCCCGCCCCCCGCTCTGCCTCCTCTCTCCTCCTACATGCCCCGGCCGCCGCGCCTTACCGAACACTGGTTCTGCTGAGCGGAGCCCACTTCCGACCAGTTGGTCGGCTGAACCGAGCGCATGAACGACCGTTCCACAGCTGAGGGCATTCTGTTTACCGATCAGTATCAACTGACGATGGCGCAGTTGTATTTTCGCCTCGGAATGCACGAACGGCAGGCCCAATTCGACCACTTCTTTCGCAACTACCCGGACTACGGCGAGCACCGGGCCGGCTTCTGTGTCAATGCCGGGCTTGAGTGGCTCCTCGACTGGATGGAGGAAGCCCGTTTCCGTAAGGAAGAAATCTCGCTGATGCGGGGAATGACCTCCCGTACCGGACGCCCGCTATTTGCAGAGGACTTCCTCTCCTGGCTGGCCCAGAACGGGAACTTTGGCGGCATCTCGATCCAGGCGATTCCCGAAGGGCGGGTAGTCCACGCGCACGTTCCTCTGACTGTGGTGACCGGCCCTCTCGCCCTTGCCCAGATTCTGGAAACGCCCCTGCTGAACATTCTCAACTACCAGACACTCATCGCCACCAAGGCAGTCCGCGTTCGTGAGAGCGCCGGCGACGCGCTGGTGCTCGAGTTCGGAGTGCGCCGCGCCCATGACCGCGGCGGCAACGCAGGCACGCGCGCAGCATTGATCGGCGGCGCCGACTTCTCCTCCAACGCCGGTATCTCACACGCGCTTGGCTATCCACCAAAAGGCACGCACGCCCATTCACTTGTACAGGCTTTCCTGGCCCAGGGCATGACCGAACTCGACGCGTTTCAGGCCTACGCCGATGTCTATCCCGACGAATGTTTGCTTCTCGTAGATACGATCGATACGCTGGAGTGCGGTGTGCCCAACGCGATTCGCGTTTTCGAAAAACTGAGGCAGAAAGGGTTTGCGCCCGTCGGCGTGCGCCTCGACTCAGGCGATCTCGCTCATCTGAGTACGAGAGTCGCCCAAATGCTGGACGAATCAGGTTTTCCCAACGCGTCCATCGTGCTTTCAGATCGACTGGATGAACTGGCAATCCGGAATATTAAACTGCAAATTGCTCATGAGGCCGCCCGCAATGGCCTGGACGCCGACAGCATCGTTCGCCGCCTCGTATACGGCGTAGGGACCCGCCTCATCACTTCCGAGGGGGACAGTTCGTTGGGTGGCGTCTACAAACTGGTTGGCCTGAAAGTAAGAGAAGGCTGGCAACCGACTACCAAGGTCTCGGAGGAACCTGGAAAGACGGCGATTCCCGGCAACAAGCGAGTTTGGCGCATTGTCGACTCGCGTGGCCTGGCTACCGCCGACCTCTTGACCCTAAACAAGGAGGATCCGGCCAAAGAGTGGCAGAACTGTTACGGCCGGCTCAGCCCTGCAAATCTGCAGGACAGCTCTAACATTCAACTGCTCCATCCACGTGATTCGACCAAACGAAGGAGTCTGCCCTACGCGAGCATTTCCCGAATCGAACCTCTTCTGTCTGACGTACTTATTGAAGGGCAAATGGTGTGCGAAAGGCCTTCCCTTGAGGAGATTCGGGCCCAGCGCCAGGCAGATGTGGCCGAACTTGATGAGGGCGTACGTAGACTGATCGATCCGAAGCCGTACGACGTCTCAGTCAGCGAGAGTCTGTGGGAGCTGCAGAAAGAGCTTCTGCAAACGCTATCGACCGGCAGTGACGGCCCCAGTTTTTGACCAAGTGCCCTCACATCGATAGAATACATTCCGAATTAGGTACGCGTCTCACCGTGAAAGAACCGCTGCCTTTTGAAGAGGAGAAAATGTCCGAGCGCAATCCCGATCCGAATCCTGAGATTTTCGAACTGGCGACTACTCTTAAGCCTGACGGGGTTCCGGACACAATCGTATTGAATCAGGCCCCGCTTCCCGAAGTCCACGCACCCGCGGCTTCCATGCCGGCAACAGTAGGCAAGGGCGCATACCACATCTGGACCATCGGCTGCCAGATGAATGTCGCCGACTCCAATCATGTGGCCGCGGAGTTGGAAAGGATCGGCTACCATCCAACCGAGGCGATGGATGACGCCGATATCGTCGTACTCAACACCTGCGTAGTCCGCCAGAGCGCCGAAAACAAGGGCATCGGCAAGGCCAGCAACCTCAAACCGTGGAAACTGGCTCGTTCCAACCGAACCCTGGCCCTGATGGGTTGTATGGTAGGCGTCAAACCAAGCCCCCAACTCCGGGACCGATTTCCGCATGTAGACGTCTTCATGCCCCCCAGCGAGCCAGCCCCGCTGATCACCTTCCTTCAGCGAGACGAGATTGCGTTAGAATCGTCTTTATTCGAGAAAGAACAGTTGGCTCACCGCCACACACTGCAGGACGAACTGCAGCCTTCCCTCGCCGGACAGTCCATCCGGCGCCTCAGGATGAACGGCCAGGCCGCCGTGACTGCCCACGTGCCCGTCGTCTACGGCTGCAGCCACGCCTGCACCTTCTGCATAATCC
>JAPPKG010000693.1:0-4290 GCA_026914085.1 Caldilineaceae bacterium
GTGGCGGCGCCGATGGCCTTCTTCCCGTTCAGCGGCTGGAATGAGAGCTTTTTCGGCGATCTCCACGCACAGAGCCGGCACGGGATAGAGTTTTACACACAGACGAAGGTTGTAGTGGAGCGCTGGCCACAGCATTGGAGCAGGAAGTTCTAAGCGCAGGCGGTCTTTAAACTACTGCAGCACACTCGCCCCGCCGGTTGCAAGTTCATCGGGACTTGCTTAACGGCGGGGCGGTCTTGACCAGCCGAGGCAAACACGACCTGAGGAGAGTGAGACAGGCATGGTCCAAGAGATAGGTATCGGCGTTATTGGTATGGGCTGGATGGGTACGACCCACAGCCGGTCCTACAGACTGGTGAACGACCGCTTTCACGACAGCAGCGTGCGGGCGCGGCTGGTGATCTGCGCCGACGATGTTGCGCACAGGGCGGTGGAGGCGAGAGAAACGCTGGGATTCGAGGCGTCCACGACTGACTGGCATGAGGTCGTCAGTCACCCCGAGGTACAGGTCGTCAACATTGCCGCGCCGAACTTCCTACACAAGGAGATGGTGGAGGCGGTAACAGCAGCCGGGAAGCATGTATTCTGCGAAAAGCCGGTGGGACGCAGCCCGCAGGAGACGGCGGCGATCGAAAGCCTGGCGCGTGAGGCGGGTGTGATGAGCTTTGTTGGCTTCAACTACCGGTGGGCGCCGATGGTGCAGCACTGCCGGGAGCTGATCGACTCGGGCAAGTTGGGTCACCTGACGCATTACCGGGGCCGCTTTTTCGCGATGTACGGCAGTAACCCCTACGGGATGTTGACTTGGCGCTTCAGGAGGGAGCAGGCCGGGCTGGGTGTGCTGGGCGATATCATGTCGCATACTGTAGACATGGCGCATATGCTCGTCGGACCGATCAAGCGGCTGGTCAGCAGCCGGAATGTGTTCATAAGAGAGCGTCCTTTGCCGGTGCCCGGACAGGGGACGCACTTTTCGGTCGGGAAGGAGGGCGACCCGACCGGCGAGGTGGAAAACGAAGACTACGTTGGCGCCTTGGTCGAGTTTGAGAACGGTGTGCAGGGCAGTTTTGAGGCTTGCCGGGCTATCTTCGGGCCTAAGTGCGAAATGTCTTTCGAGGTCAACGGCACGGAGGGCGCGGCCAATTGGAACTTCGAGCGGATGAACGAGCTGGAGCTATATCTTCCCGGCACGGACGGGATGCATGACGGATATACAACGTTGCTGGGGGGCCCCGCTTACCCTTCCCATGCGCGATTCAATCCTGGAGACGGGATTGGGCTGGGGTACGAGGACCTGAAGGTACTTGAGGCGCACAATTTTCTGATGTCGATAGCCGAAGGTGTTCAGCGGTCGCCCAGTTTCGCGGATGCGCGGCGTCTGGCGGAGGTACAGGAGGCGATGGCGCGGTCCTGGGAAAGCGGAGCGTGGGAGGACGTGCGGCCGCTGTCCGACGAGAGCAGGGTTTAGTGGCCTCCTTCAGTACGAACCGACGTTGAATTCAGGGAGGGATTTGAAATGTCAGAGGCAGTTAGGGTAGGTGTCGTCAGCACAAGCTGGTGGGCCGACGCGATGTATCTGCCGGCATTGGACGCCCATCCGGGAGCGGATGTTGTGGCAGTTTGCGGCCGGAACCGGGAACGGGCAGAGAGTTTTGCGGCGCGCTGGAACATTCCTCAGGTACACACAAGCTACGAGTCGCTGATTGACAGCGGTGAGATTGAGGCGCTGGTGGTGGCGTCCGGTCATGAGACACACTACCCGATCACTATGCAGGCACTGGATGCGGGTCTTCACGTGCTATGCGAAAAGCCTTTGGCGCTGACCTACGGTCATGCGGCTGAGATGGCTGCCCTGGCTGCGGAAAAGGACGTTGTTCACTGCACTCCCTTTACGTACCGCTTCATGCCGACGAACAGATACATCAAGGAGTTGGTGGAGGAGGGTTACATAGGCAGGCCGTATCATTTGAACCTGCGTTACTACACGGGCTACGCCCGCACGCCGGGCTATGGATGGAGGCACGACCGGGCCTTTGCCGCAACGGGTGTGCTGGGCAACATCGCGTCCCACTTTTTCTACCTGGCGTATTGGTGGTTTGGTGAGGTGACGGACGTGTTTTGCCTGGGGGGCGAGTTTGTTGACCGACCCGCTGTCACGCCGGAGGGGAAGCCGTACGAGCGTACGGAGGATGCGGCTTACACATTGCTGAAGTTTGCCAATGGGGCGCAGGGGCTTGTGCAGGCATCGGCCGTGTGTACGGAGGAGACAGACTTAGGCCAGAGGCATGAGTTCGATCTGCACGGGGAGGAGGGTACGCTGCGCAGTGTGATCGATTGGGTTAAGCGACAGGATGTCGAGGGCACGCGGCGAGGGGAAGGGCCGACGCGTCGGCTAGAGTTGCCTGAGCACGTTTGGGGGGCGGCGCGGCGCGATACGGTACACAATACATACCGGGACGTTTTTCGGGTCGAGGACCACATGACGCGTGGTTGGATCAATGCCATTGCCGATGGCGAACCCTTTAGCCCCAGTCTTGAAGACGGGGCCATCGTACAGCGGATCACCGACGCGGCTGATTTGAGCGCGCGCGAGGGACGCTGGGTCCGACTGCAGGATATAGACTGAGGAGGCAGGGGTGGAGCAGAAGGTTAGATTCGCGATCATCGGGGCCGGGCGGATTGGGCGGGTTCATGCGGAGAATCTGACGCGTCATATCCAGGAAGCGGAGGTGGTCGCGATCGCCGACGTTGTCAAGGAGGCGGCGGAGCAGACGGCGCGGCAGTTCGGCATTGCGCAGGCGAGCGGAGACCCGGAGGAGGTAATCTGTCGGAAGGACGTTGATGCGGTGGCCATCTGCTCATCTACGGAGACGCACGCCGAATTCATCATTCAGGCAGCGCGTGCGGGCAAGCATGCATTTTGCGAAAAGCCGATCGCGTTGGACCTGCCAGCGGTAGACGCTGCTCTGGCGGCTGTTGCAGAAAGCGGAACGAAGCTGCAGATCGGCTTCAACCGCCGGTTCGACCCCAACTTCCGCAATATTCGGGATGCTGTGCGCAGTGGTGAGGTGGGAACACCTTACCTGGTGCAGATTACCAGCCGGGACCCGGCTCCGCCGCCACTGAGCTATATCAGGGGCTCGGGCGGCCTGTTTCTGGACATGATGATTCACGACTTTGATATGGCGCGCTTCCTGCTGGACGACGAGGTGGAAGAGGTTTCGGCCTCTGGAGCAGTTCGGGTTGATCCTGCAATTGGGGAGGCCGGCGATATCGACACGGCCGTGGTTACTTTGCGGTACGGCTGCGGTGCGCTTGGCGTGATCACCAACTCGCGACAGGCTGTCTACGGGGGCGACCAGCGGGTTGAGGTTCTCGGCTCACTTGGGTCGATCTTGTGCGAAAACAACACGCCCGATCGGGTAATCAGGCAGACAGAGGCCGGCGTTGTCCATGCAAAGCCACTCTACTTTTTCCTTGAGCGGTATATGGTCGCGTATGCGGATGAGTTGCGGTCCTTCATCGGCGCAATCCGGGATGATACAGAGGTCGAAGTAACGGGCAAAGACGGAAGAGCCCCGGTGGCGCTGGCCCTGGCTGCGGGCAGGTCATACAGGGAGAATCGGGCGGTCGCGATCAGCGAAATCTCGGCCTGAGAGAGTTCAAGAAAGTTCTTGTCCGACAGCGAGCTGGCCGTGTCCCTTTCGCCGGATTGGCGCGCCAAATAGTAGGGCAGGCTGCGTCAAAGTCATCCTCGATTCGTTTCGCAGACGCCTTTGCGTAAGTCAAAGAAGAAGGCGTTCAGTATCTCTCCAGCAACATACTCTCCGGTCAGAACTTCATATTGGAACGTGATGGTCCCATTGGCGGCTTGAAGTCAGCGAATTGGCAGAGCGTCGTTTCGGTACTCCAGTTTTGGAATCTTCACGCTCCTCAATGCTTCCGGGGCATACTTTCTTGCTCATCGTGCAACTACTGACCCATGTTCTGTGTGTGTACTGTGTGTGGACTGCCTGGGGGAATGCACCGTCAGATTTTCTGTAGCGGGCTCCCGATGGTCATGGCGGTGAACAGGGGATATACGGGAGCTGCCTCGCTTGTCTTGCCTGCGCTGGCACGTTATCGGAAACTACCACGAGGCGGGAGGAAGCGCGGGCCGCCGCGGGACGACAATTTCGTATTGCCCACACACTCGCTGCGGCGCGAGGTTGTAGGAGAGGAGGCGTTGCGGGGGGGGGGGCCCCCCACAAGGGGGGGGCGGCGAAGCCCCCCCCCCCACCAAAACGGGGG
>JAPPKG010000154.1:0-4271 GCA_026914085.1 Caldilineaceae bacterium
CGCAGCCCGTCGCCAACAAAATTGAATGCGAGAATACTTACCACGACGAAAATTGTCGGCAACAAAAGCCAAGGCGACAGAGCCAGGACACGGATCGCCTGCGCGTCCTTCAGCAGAACGCCCCAGCTAATCGCCGGCGCTTGCAGGCCCAAGCCGATAAAGCTGAGAGCCGTCTCCCCCAGAATCATCTGTGGAATTGCAAGAGTCAGCCGGGCTATTATGTAGCTCATAAACGAAGGGAGCAGGTAGCGAAAAATAATGCGAAGATTGCTGGCTCCGTCCAATTCCGCCGCGCCGACGAAGTCCTCCTCCCGGAGCGCGAAGAATCGTCCACGAACTACACGAGCGATGCTTGTCCAGCCAACAATTGACAAGATCAAAACGATGGCGAAATAAGTTCGTACTACCGGCCAGTCCGAGGGCAGCGCAATGCTCAGGGCCATCCAAAGCGGCAGCGTGGGCAATGCGCGCAAAGATTCAATTATGCGCTGGATCACCAAATCTACGGTTCCACCAAGGTAGCCGGACAGACCGCCAATCAGAATTCCAAGAAAGAAACTCATGGCAACGCCCACCAGCCCTATCGTGAGCGATATGCGCGCGCCGTATACGATCCGGGTAAACAGATCGCGCCCCACTGTATCCTGTCCGAGAAGCGAGAGACGTGCCTCCGGGTCCTGCAGGCCAAACAGATGGATCTCGCTCTCGAACACACCCCACAGCTTATACGGGTCGCCTGACACGAACAGCCCCAGCGGCTGCATTACAGTCTCATCTTCTACAAAGATCGCGGCGTATGTTTCTGGGTCGAGGCTTTTCTTGAAAGGGTGGATAAAGGGGCGAAGGTGAAAGTTGCCTTCAGGATCGATAAAGCGGATTTTGTGAGGGGGCGCCAGAGTGAGTTCCTCTCTGAAGATATATGGGTCGTAAGGAGCAACAAATTCGGCAAGAGCTGCGACAAGATAGAACAAAATCAGTACAACCAGCGAAATTACCGCCAGCTTGTGCTGCAGAAAGCGCCATCGGATCAGCTGCCACTGAGATGCGACCAGAATTCGTTGATCGGTCTGGTCTCCTTCGGAGATCCCTTCAATCGGCGCGGCGCCCGCTGCTTGCGTCATGCGCTTACACTCTCCTCACGTTGTATAGCGCCGGCGATTCCCGTTAGCTCCAGACTTTCCGCAAAATGGCACGCAGCCAGGTGCGAATGCCCATTATTTTCGCCGACCTCGATCAGCTCGGGCGTCTCTTGCCTGCACCGGTCTTCTGCATATCGGCAGCGTGGATGAAAGGCGCAGCCGTCAGGAAGGTTGCCGGGATCGGCCACTTCGCCCGAGAGCACGATTCGTTCCCGGTGCTTTGTGTCGGGATCGGGATTCGGCGCCGCCGAAATCAGAGCCTCAGTGTAGGGGTGTCTGGGATTGGTGTACAGCTCCTCGGTTTCGCCAATCTCCACGATCTTGCCCGCGTACATCACCGCCACCCGGTCGGCCTCGTACTTTACGACAGCCAGGTTATGGGCAACAAAGAGGTACGTGAGTCCGAGCTGATTTTGAAGTTCCTTCAGCAGATTCAGAATCTGCGCCTGCACTGACACGTCCAGTGCCGACACAGCCTCATCGGCAATCACAACTTTGGGAGAAAGGGAAAGGGCGCGGGCAATCGCGATGCGCTGTCGCTGGCCTCCGCTAAATGCGTGGGGATACCTGTTCAGCGTTGAAGGATCGAGACGTACGAGACGGAGTAATTCCGCGACCCGTTCCTGCAATTCATCCTGGCTTTCGACCATGCGATGAATGACTAGCGGCTCGCCGATGATCTGGAGCAGTGTCATACGGGGATTCAAGGAAGAATATGGGTCCTGATAGATCATACGGATGTTGCGGCGAGCTTCTTTGAGCTCACCCTTCTCCATCTGCGTGAGATCCATCGGTTCCGCATCCCCGATGCGGAACAGGACACGACCTGCAGTGGGCCTTTGCGCCTGGATGATACAGTGGCTGGTGGTCGTCTTTCCGCAACCGCTCTCTCCGACGAGGGCCAGCGTCTCGCCCTCGTTCAGGTCGAAATTCACATCGTCAACTGCCTTCACCAAGCCAACCTGCCGGCGCAGAAAGCCTGCCTCGATTGGGAAATGCTTAACAAGGTTGCGAACCGAGATGATTGTGCGCTCGTTCATGTTCATTTCGCCGGTGGTTTCCGTCATTCGAGCTCCTCCCTGCCGCCATAGAGGAAGCAACTCACTTCGTGCCCATTTGCGACTTCAACGAGCGGAGGGTCTCGAGTCTCGCACACGCCAGCTATGAAATCAGGGCACCGTGTATGGAATTTGCAGCCGGAAGGCATAGCATAGGGGTTGGGAACGACTCCCTCGATCGGCTCGATTTCCACTCTGCCCGGTTCCATTTTGGGGATCGAGGCCAGCAAGCCTCGCGTATAAGGATGCTGCGGCCGGTGAAAGACATCCTCTACCGTTCCGTGTTCGACCTCTTTGCCCAAGTACATGATCATGACACGGTCAGTCAGTTCAGCGATTACGCCCAGATCGTGCGTGATCATAATGATCGCCATGCCCAGATCGGCCTGGATGTCCCGAAGCAGTTCAAGCATCTGCGCCTGAATGGTTACATCCACCGCAGTAGTCGGCTCATCCGCGATTAGCAGTTTGGGCCTGCAAGAGAGCGAAAGCGCAACCATCGCCCTTTGTCGCATTCCTCCACTCAGATTGAACGTGTACTCGTCTATGTTCCGCGCCGGATTTGGCATACCGACGCGCCGCAGCATTTCAACGGCCTGGTCGTGTGCCTCCTCCTTGCTTACTTCCTGGTGAATGCGAATTGTCTCAATGATCTGGTCGCCGATAGTATGCACCGGGCTAAATGCAGACATCGGCTCTTGGAAAATCATGGCAATCTCTTTGCCCCGAATGTCCCTCAGCAAACGGCCATCGGCATCCTCAGTTGCCAGATCAACAATCTGGTCGTCGTTTTGGAAGAGAATTTCCCCTCCCACAATCTTTCCATTCTTGGGAAGGATCCGCAGGATTGACTGGCTTGTCACGCTCTTGCCACAACCGCTCTCACCGGCGATACCAAGAATCTCGCCCGGCTTGATATCGAAACTAACGCCGTCGACAGCCTTGACCACCCCTTCGCGCGAGAAGAAATGGGTTTGTAAGTCGCGCACGGACAGCAGCGCCCCGTTCATTCCCTGGGCTGATGGAGCCAGCTCATCAATTGCGGTTCCGCCAGCTTGAATCTTGGTCATACGGCTCCCCGGATACGCGGATCGACGATAGCCAGCAGAATGTCCGAGAGTAGAGTGCCAACGAGCGTAAGAATTCCCAGGATCATGATTATACTCGTCGCCAGGAACATATCCTGCTGCATGAGCGAGTCCAAAAGCACAGGCGCAATCGTTGGCAGCCCCAATACCAGAGAAACCAGGACCTCACCCTCGACCAGCACCGGCAGCAGCCAGCCAACTGTGCTGATCACGGGATTGATCGCAATTCGCAAGGGATACTTGTAGAGCAGTTTCGTCGGCTTGACTCCCCGTGCGCGTGCGACCGTGACGTACTGCTTGGGCAGCTCGTCCAGCAAGTTGGCACGCATCGTCCTGATCAGTTCTGCCGTGCCTGCGGTACCTACTATCAAAGCCGGCAGCCAGATGTGGCCAACCAGGTCCAGGAACTTAGCAATGCCGAACGGGGCATTTTGCATCTCTGGGGAGTAAAGTCCAATCGCAACGTTGCCGGTCCACTTGAACAGAAGCCAGAGTCCTACCAGGGCCAGCAGGAAATTGGGCGTGGCCACACCCAGAAACCCGACAACCGTAAACGAATAGTCCGCGAGCGAATACTGCTTGGTAGCCGAAAGAATGCCAATGGGGATGCCGATCGCGAAGACCAGAATCAAAGAGAGCAGCGAAATCGTAAAGCTGGACGGCAGCCTCTGGGCAATGATATCAACAACCGGTTCTCGGTATATCATCGAGTAACCCAGATCGCCCTCAATAAAGCTGGAGACCCACTTGAAATACTGTACATAGATTGGTTCACCAAGTCCATAGCGCGCCCTGAGTGAATCGATCAGTTCCGGCTCGATTATGTCACCTTGAGCTTCCAACCCGGCGATGTATGAACTCACGAAGTCGCCGGGCGGCGCCTGGATAATGATGAATCCAATGATACTGATCAGGATCGTCACCGGAATCATGACGATCAGCCTTCTCACAATGTATATCAGCATCTGTTTTGACTCAGAGTCGGG
>JAPPKG010000665.1:0-4237 GCA_026914085.1 Caldilineaceae bacterium
GACAAAATATGCCCGCCGTCGTTACAATATATTCAGTCAGCTGATGCACGTATGGTGCGCCACCATGACCAGTCCGGTCCCCGCCCCCGGTATACCAGTTCTGTCAAACGGCTCACCAGCCCCAGAACGCCCAACTGCACCTTAACCTTCCGACAGGCGCCAGGTCCTTTCCATTCACGACCCTGCGCTCGGATTCACTTCCGAAACGTCTGCCGCCAACGATCTGCGCCCCCGGCGCCACCTCTAGCCGGACGCCATCCGTCGCCGGGGAGATAAACGGAATTCCGATTACGTCTGCCAGTTGGTCTCTATGGTATAGTAGCTTCTGTCTGATTGCTTTCAAGCAGGAAATCGTCGATTAAGGGAACTTACCCATGTCTGATAAACTCGAACGCTTCACGAAACGTGCGCGCCGAGTGCTAACGCTTGCACAGGAACAAGCCCTGCGCCTCAATCACAACCACATCGGCACCGAACACCTGCTCCTCGGCCTCGTCCAGGAGGAGAACAGCGTCGCCGTAAAAGTGCTCAAAGAACTGGGCGTCGAACCGGGACAGGTCGTGCGCGCCGTGGAACGCACCGTCGGACGCGGCGAACGCGCCCCCTTGGGCAAGCCAACGCTCGCCCCGCGCACAAAACGAGTTATCGAACTGGCCGTCGAAGAAGCCCGCATGATGGGCAACCACTACATCGGCACCGAGCACCTCCTCCTCGGCCTCGTGCGCGATGGCGATGGCGTTGCCGTCAACGTCCTCCGCAACCTCGGCATCAACCTCGATCGCGTCCGCACGCAAACAGCCCGCGATCTCCTGCAGAGCAGCGCACAATCCAAAGAAAAACAGAAAAAAGAGTCCAAAACACCTCTGGTGGACCAGCTCGGCCTCGACCTCACCGCCTCCGCTGAAGAGGGGCGCCTCGACCCCGTCATCGGCCGCCAGATGGAAATCGAACGCGTCATCCAGATCCTCAGCCGCCGCAACAAGAACAACCCCGCCCTCATCGGCGAACCCGGCGTCGGCAAAACCGCCATCGTCGAAGGACTGGCACAGCGCGTCGTCGACGGCGACGTGCCCGAGCCACTCCTCAACAAACGCATCCTCATGCTCGACGTCGGCAGCCTCGTCGCCGGTACCATGTACCGCGGCCAGTTCGAGGAACGCCTCAAAAAAGTTATCGAAGAAATCATCAACAGCGGCGCCATACTCTTCATCGACGAAGTCCACATGCTCGTCGGCGCCGGCGCAGCCGGCAGCAGCGTAGACGCCGCCAACATCCTCAAACCCGCCCTCAGCCGCGGCGAGCTCCAGGTCATCGGCGCCACCACCCTCGACGAATACCGCAAGCACATCGAGCACGACGCCGCACTCGAACGCCGCTTCCAGCCCATCCTCGTCGAAGAGCCCACCATCGAAGAGACCGTCGAGATCCTCAAGGGCATCAAGAGCCGCTACGAAGAGCACCACAAACTCATCATCTCCGAAGAGGCCCTCGACTCCGCCGCCCACCTCGCCGCACGCTACGTGCCCGACCGCTTCATGCCCGACAAAGCCATCGACCTCATCGACGAGGCCGGCAGCCGCGTCCGCATGTACAAAGCACCCCACGCCGTCAGCCTGCGCGAAACCTTTATCGACCTCAAACGCCTCCAGAAAGAAAAAGAAGAGGCGCTCGAAACACAACGCTTCGACGACGCCATCGACCTCCGCTATCAGGAGGTCGAGCTCCAGTCCAAACTCGACAAACTGCGCGAAGGCTGGCGACAGGTCGCCAACCAGCCCGTCGTCTCCGCCGACGACATCGCCGAAGTCGTCTCCATGTGGACCGGCGTACCCGTCTACCGCATGGGCGGCGAAGAACGCGAACGCCTCCTCGGCATGGAAGACGAGCTCCACAAACGCATCGTCGGCCAGGACGAACCCATCAGGGCCATCAGCAAGGCCGTCCGCCGCGCCCGCGCCGGCCTCAAAGACCCCAAACGACCTATCGGCAGCTTCATCTTCCTCGGACCCACCGGCATCGGAAAATCCGAGCTCACCAAGGTCCTCGCCGAATTCCTCTTCGGCAGCGAAGAAGCGCTCATCAAACTCGACATGAGCGAATTCATGGAGCGCCACAACGTCAGCCGCCTCGTCGGCGCCCCCCCAGGCTACGTCGGCTACGAAGAGGGCGGCCAGCTCACCGAAGCCGTCCGCCGCCGCCCCTACTCCGTCGTCCTCCTCGACGAAATCGAAAAAGCCCACCCCGAGGCCTTCAACATGCTCCTCCAGATCATGGAGGACGGCTCACTCGCCGACGCCAAGGGCCGCCGCGTCGATTTCCGCAACGCCCTCCTCATCATGACCAGCAACGTCGGCGCCAACCTCATCCAGGGCTCCAAGGGCATCGGCTTCGCCATCACCGCCGATGAACAGACCCGCATGGAAACCGAATATGAGCAGATGAAGTCAAAGGTCATGGACGCCCTCAAAAAGACCTTCCGCCCCGAATTCATCAACCGCCTCGACGGCATTATGGTCTTCCGCAGCCTCACCAAGGAAGAAATCACCGAAATCGTCGAGCTCGAACTGCGCACCCTGCGCGCCCAGCTCGACGAACAGGACATGAAACTCGAGCTCACCCCCGCCGCCCGCTACGCCATCGCCGACGCCGGCTACAACCCCGACTACGGCGCCCGCCCCATCCGCCGCGTCATCCAGACCGAAGTCCAGGACCCCCTCAGCGAAGCCCTCCTCGAAGGCCGCTTCGTCCCCGGCGACACTATCCAGGTCGACTTCATCCCCACCGACCTCGCCGCAGAACCCGCTGCCGCCCAACAGTCCTCCGGCTCGCGCAACCCCTTCGATGCAACCAACGGTGCCGACGGCGACCAGGACCCCAAAGGCGCCTACGAATTCACCGCCATCGCCCACCGCCCACAGAAAGAAGAAGAACCCGAAGACAGCGAAGCCACCGAAGAACTCGAAGCCCTCCTCCAATAACCCCCACGCCATCCCCCGCCCCAACCCAATAAAAAAAGGACCCCATTTAAGGGGTCCTTTTCTGTTACTGCCCACACAACTCAACTAACCACTTCAGGCAACCTCCCCACTGACTACTAACTACTGACTACTGACTACCGCCGTTCACCACTGAATATGATTCACATTATGCCCCGGGTCCAGCGTAAACACGTACGGCTTGTTCGTGTCGTACTCGTTGTCCGGGTAATACGTCTGTACCCGCAGCAGCAACTGCTCATTCTCCGTCACGTAATCGATCGTGACCGACTTGCCCGTCATCGGATTCGTGCCGCTGAAACTCTCGATCTTGGGATCGTCCGGCAGGAACGGGCCCGGCTGCGCGCTGCCGTCCGCACCAATGTACCAGTACTGCATCCCGTTCTCGATCGAGCAGATCTGCGCCGGCGTCGCCGCATGACTGATATGACAATTCTCCCCGGTATAGACCGGTGTCCCACCCGAGCCTGAACCACCGCCTGAACCGCCATTCGAACCTCCACCCGAGTTCGAGCTCGGCGGCGGCGGCGGCGTCGTCGTGGAACCGGAGTTCGACGAACCGCTTCCAGGCAGCGCCGGAACGTGCGTGTCGTGCCCGCCCGCCGCGTTCTGGGCGTCGTCGCAATGGCCGGAATGCAGCGTTCCGTCCGGCATTTGACAGTATCCGGGTAAATTGGGATGCGCGTACACGGGTGCTGTTATCGCCGCGGCGCTCACGATGAGTGCCAGGGCCAGAACTATGCGGTAGGTCTTCATGTTATCAGTCTCCTTTGTGATTCCTGCCGCCCCATAAAAGTTGCTTCGGCGGTGACATGATAGAAAGACGACCTGCCTGCGCTTCATGTTCCCCAATTTCCACAGTTGCCGTCCCTTTCCCCCCGCCGCCTTCCTTCCCTACACATCTATATAGTGTCCCCGCCATGAGCCCCCGATTTCTGGACACCACTCTGGTATCGACGCCAAAGAACCTGACTTCCCCCTCCCTCGCCCCTGGCCCCTAACCCCTAAACTCTGCAAAAACGTTTTGTCTTTTTCCCGCGACAGGCGTATCATAAAAAGTCCGCGACCAAACACTTCGGACCTATTGACATAGGAGGAACCACACGATGAATGAGCGCGTCGGGTTTGTCGGCCTTGGCATCATGGGACAGGGCATGACCCGCAACCTTCTCAAAGCCGGATTCAGCGTGCGCGTCTGGAACCGTACCTCCAGCCGCATGGACCCACTCGTCGAAGCAGGC
>JAPPKG010000192.1:0-4220 GCA_026914085.1 Caldilineaceae bacterium
GAACTCGACCCAGAGTACGAAAAACTCTTGGTATCAAATTGAACTTACATTAGTAAGGTTTCCTCAGATCTCTCAATCTTCAGAAAGGAACGAGTGCACAGTGAACTACGCATTTATGAGCTTTTCCTGCCCGCAGGCCACCTTCGCGGAGATGCTGGCGCTGGCGGTGCAGTACGGCTACGACGGCGTCGAGCCCCGGGCTGCCGGCGGCAATAGCCACGGGGTAGAGCTGGAGGCAACGGCAGAACAGCGCGCCGCCTTCCGCACGCAGGCGGCTGACGCCGGCATCGCCATCTGCTGCCTGGCCGCGGGCAACCGCTTTGCTGACCCCGCAGACCGCGACGCACAGGTGGCAGAAACGCTCCTGTACATCGACCTGGCCGCGGACATCGGCGCGCCCGCGCTGCGCATCTTCGGCGGACGGATTCCGGACGGCATCAGCCGGGAATCGGCCATCGGCGGCGTATCGGACGCACTCTCGCGCCTTGCGGGCCGAGCCGGCGACCGCGGCGTGGTCGTATGCATGGAAACGCACGACGACTGGTGCAACCCCGCCGACGTCGCCGCCGTGATGGCACAGGTCGACCACCCGGCGATTGGTGTAAACTGGGACGCCGCGCATCCGGTGCGCACAGAGGGCTGGACGCTGGCGGACTCCTATAGCACCCTGCGGCGCTGGATCCGCCATACCCATGTGCACGACCTGTTTGTGGACGCGAACCGGCCGGACTACACGGCTTTCGGCACAGGGGATATCGATCACAAACAGGTGCTGGCGCTGTTGCGCAGCGGCGGCTACGGCGGCTACCTCAGCGGCGAATGGATCAACTGGGAGCCGCCGGACGTTCACCTGCCGCGCGAGATCGCGACGCTGCGTGGTTACGAGCGCGCGCTGGCGTGAGAAGGGGATGCCGCGCCGGTCGCGTAAGCCTGCGACAGTCACAAGTTATCTCTGCACAGACACCGGGGGAACGACAGATGCCCATCCGCCTGCTCGACTTCGATCTCCATATCCTTAACATGCGCAACCGCATGCCCTTCCGCTACGGCATCGTCACCATGACCGCGCTGCCGCATCTCTTTCTGCAGGCTCGGATCGAAGTGGACGGCAGGCAGGCGGACGGGATCGCCGCCGAGGGCCTGGCGCCCAAATGGTTTACCAAAGTGCCCGACTCGTCAATGGCCCAGGATATCGCCGAGATGCTCGACGTAATCCAGGCGGCCTGCCGACACGCCCAGGAAGCCGGCGCGGCGGGCACGGTCTTCGACCTGTGGCAGGCGACTTACCAAGCCCAGGAAACCTGGGCCGCAGACACGGACTACCCGCCGCTGCTGTGGGCGTTCGGCGTCTCGCTGGTGGAGCGGGCGGTCATCGACGGCTTCTGCCGGGCTACGGATACAACCTTCGCCCAGGCTGTGCAGACAAACAGCTTGGGAATGGGCCTCGACAACCTGCGGCCGGAACTGGCCGGACATACGCCAGCCGATCTGCTGCCGGCCAGGCCCCTGGAACGGGTCATCGTTCGGCATACGGTCGGCATGATCGATCCCCTGACCGATGACGAAGTCCTGGCCGAAGACCAGGTCGATGACGGCTTGCCCGCATCGCTGGACGCTTCGATCCAGGCCTACGGATTGACCCACTTCAAGATCAAAATCGGCGGCGACATCGAGGCGGACAGGGCGCGGCTGCAACGCATCGCCGCGCTGCTCGACGAACGCAACGTCGATTACCGGCACACGCTCGACGGCAACGAGACCTATCACAACGTCGAGGATTTTCGCGCCCTGTGGGAAGGTCTGAACGCCGACCCGGCCCTGCGCGACTTTCTGCAGCGGCTGATTTTCGTCGAACAGCCCTTCCACCGCGATATCGCCCTCAGCCAGGAGGTGGGCGCGGCCCTGCTCGCCTGGCGCGAACGGCCGCCGATCATTATCGACGAATCCGACGGGGAGCTTTCCAGCGCGCCCACCGCCCTCGAAAACGGCTACGTGGGCACCAGCCATAAGAACTGTAAAGGCATCTTCAAAGGCATCGCCAACACCTGCCTAATCCGCCACCGCCAGCGCCAGGAGCCGGACGCATTGCATATCATCAGCGCCGAGGACCTGTGCAACCTGGGGCCGGTGGCGCTGCTGGAGGACCTGGCCGTGCTGGCAACGCTGGGCATCGAACACGCCGAACGCAACGGCCATCACTACTTCGCCGGCCTGTCGATGCTGCCTGACGACGTGCAGGCGCAGATCCTGGCTGCGCACGGCGATCTCTACCGGCAGCACACCACCCCGAGCGGACGCCGTTTCCCGACACTGGCGGTAGAGAACGGCTCCGTTGACGTAGGCAGCGTTACGGCCGCACCCTTTGGCCCGAAAGCGGCTCTCGACCCATCGCAGTTTACGCCGGTGGCCGAATGGAAATACGAATCGCTGGGACTGGATTGAACGCATGACAGGCAGTGGCGCGGCCGGTGGGACTACCTGAACCGGTTACGAATACGCAGCGGCAGAAGCGCAACTTTAGGGCGGCTGCCGTGTTTTCTCTTGTAGAGCGGCATAAGAATTTCGTCCTGCTTCCTTCCGCATGCCAGACTGTCTCCCCGCTCCTGAGCCGGAAGGGACATAAGCAGGGGAACGCGCTTCCATACAATGGATTCCACGACACCGCCTGCCACAGCGGAAGAACCTGAATCCCAAGAAGCAAGCATCGTTCTGGCGCCGAACACCGACTGGGATACTGCGACCAAGAGAACGGTCCTGATCGTCTTGCTCGTCGTCGGCGCGCTCATCTTCTGGATCAGCCGCCCGGTCCTGCCGATTCTGATCATGGCAGGGCTTGTCTCCTACTTCCTGATCCCCATTGTCGATCTGTGTGAACGGGTGCGCATTCCCCGCAGTGTGAGCACGATCGTCCTCTACCTGCTCTTCCTGGTTCTGCTGATCCTGGCCCCCGTTCTGCTTGTGCCCGTCCTGCTGTCCCAGCTTCGGGCGCTCTATTTTGATGTGCCGGCGGCGGCGCGAACCTTTCTGCTCTTTCTGCAGGAGTCGGTCGCAGACCTGCCAACCAGTGGGACCATCCTCGGTCTTGATGTCACCTTTGAAGGGGTGGTGGGCCAGATTCAACAGACGCTGGCCGATGAGATCGCGGTGGAACGCTTCCTGCCCGGCGCGCAGCAGATCCTGGACTACGTCAATCAGCTTCTGAGTACGGCGACAAACGTGGTGAGCAGCACCGCGACCATCGGCCTGACGGTGGTTGGCAGCATCGTCAATATCGTCGTGTTCCTGCTGCTACTCTTCTTCATCAGCCTGTACTTGACCAAGGACGCGCCCCGCATCCAGCGCTACGTGGAAGGGCTGTTCCCGGTTGAATACTATTCGGAAGGCGTGGAGCTGATGCGCCGGCTGCGCAACATCTGGAACGCCTTCTTCCGCGGGCAGATCATCCTCTCATTAACGATCGGCGTGGCGACCTATTTTTCGCTCAGCCTGATGGGGATGCGGGGGGCGCTGATTCTGGCAATTCTGGCCGGCGCGCTCGAAATCCTGCCCAATATCGGCCCGATCCTGGCGATGATCCCAGCCGTCATCATCGCCCTGGCGCAGGGGAGCACCACGCTCGAACTGAGCAACCTGAACTTCGCTCTCCTGGTAATCGGGGTCTACTTCATCATTCAGCAGCTGGAAAATCAGCTTCTCGTTCCGCGCGTGATCGGCACGAGCGTCCATCTGCATCCGGTTGTGGTGGTCTGCGGCGTCGTGGTGGGCGCAAGCATAGGGGGGATACTGGGCGCGTTTTTGGCCGCGCCGGTCATCGCCAGCCTGCGGCTGCTCGGCAGCTATACCCACGCCAAACTGCTCAACTACCCACCCTTCAGCGACCGCCGTCCGGTCGCGGCGGGACAGAGCGCCGGCGTCTATCGCAGGGTCGTGGTATCGGAGACAGCCGACCCCGCTGCACTCCCCGAGATGGAGTTGGAAGAGGACGCACACGCGCCGCCTGCTTCCCAGACGGCTAACTCACCCGCAGGCGATTAGACGCAGCACGGGCGCGGCGCCTGCCCCCCACTTCGTTCACCGCTGTATCGAAACCACCAAAGGCAGACTCGCATATACGTCGAGGGCGAGGAAGTCGCGCGCTGAGGGCTCGTTTGGCTGGTCGTGGGGGGTCGAATGCGGGCCGCCCATAGGAGAGGGTTGTCGGGCCATGGCGTATGACTGCC
>JAPPKG010000414.1:0-4220 GCA_026914085.1 Caldilineaceae bacterium
TCCCCTGCGTAACGCCGCCGGCCGCCAGCAACCCTGCGGTCAGACACAGCGCGCCAATCGCAAGCATTTCCAGCAGATAGAGCGCCACGATCTGCAGACTGGACGCGCCCCGGCTCTTGAGCGTAACGATCTCGCTCCCTTCCGAGGCCACCATGATGTCGGAGGAGATAAAGGTGTAAAGCAGGAGTGCGAGCAGCACGGGCAGGCTCAAAAGCAGCAGAAAGATCCGCAGCGCGGCGGCCCGGTCGGCGTACTTTTGCAGAAGCTCGTATGCGGGCGCGGTGAGGTCGACGTGGGACAGGATGCCGGAAGTTCTGGCCTGGATACGGGTGATGGCTGCCAGCATAGGCGCCACCTTGTCGACTTTGATCTCCTCTCCGTCGAAGAGAAGAAACCAGGCGTACTTACGAACCTGTTCCCCCAAGGTGGGCGCTACACGGCCCATGAAGTCGGTCTCGGAAACGATGAAGTAGAAGGCGAACGCCTCCGGCTCCTCGAACCAGAAGCCGCGATCAGCGTCGGCCGGGCGCCATACGCCCTTGACCAGCACCTCGACGGGAGCAACGATATCAGGATCGTCGAGGCCGAAGAGAACGCGGTCACCGACCTGGATCTCGTGGTCGTAATAGAACCGTTCGCTGACCCAGGCGGGGATGACATCTCCCGCTGCGGCCGGGTCCACCCGTCCCAAGGGTTCGCCCAAAACGATCTCCACATGCTCTTCGAGTCCGGTCAGAAAGGCCAGCCCGGCTGACTGGTACTGGCGCAGGTCCTCGGGAAGCTCTTTGTCGGCGGAGGCCAGAAACTTGAGGACACGCGTCGAGCCGTAGCGGGTCAAGCGGTTGAGCGGCAGGCCCGGAAGCTCCGTTGCACGTTGACGCATAAAGTCATCGGCGCGCCTGTACTGTTCGAGCGGAGTCGAGCTCAAAAGGGGCACGCGATGAACGAGGAGTAGGCTGGAAAGAGGGAGTTCAGCATCCTGCGCGGCGAGTTCGCTGCGCAGGAACCTGTCCAATGCGGCGTTGGTAAAGAGAGGAATGGCCGCGATCAGCGCTACGGTGACGACCAAGCCGACAACCACAAAGGACATTGGCTGCCATTTGCTCAGATTGCGCCGCAGCGCAAGTTCCATCATTGAAAGTCACCGGTATTGAGCCGTCGCGGCGTGTGCTCTTTAGGGCCCCGGTTTACTGACCGATGACCACGGGCTGCCGTCTTTCCTGGTCAACGAGGGGCCGGCTCCCCTGCGGCGTCACGACGTATGACTGCTCTATGTGCAGAGAGCCGACGCCCGGCATAAAGAGCGGGGCCTCCAGGTTGAGGACCATGTCCGCTTCCAGCGTCAGGTCGGACGGCAGATCCACACAGTCATCCTTGATACGCAGCCCATTGTCGGGTACCAGGACGGGGTAGTCGCGCACCTCCAGGCCCACGCCGTGCCCGTGCGGGAAGGAGGCGGTGATACCGCGATCGTGCAGGGCATCGACCATTGCGTCTGCGACAGTCGACGCCCTGGCGCCCGGCCGCATCGCCTCCTCACCGGCGTCCATACAGGCGCGCAACGCTGCAAAACGCTCGCTCATTTCGGACGGCAGTTCTCTCATCGACAGCGTCGTGCCGCTGTCGGAGAAGCAGTACCGGTAGATGCAGCCGTAATCGACGTAGAGAACGTCATCGTCCGCCAACTGGTAGCCGGTTTCTGTCGTCATGCCCAGGCCGCGCACGCCGAACGCAAAATGATCGAAATCGGCGCCCATCTGCGCCGCCAGCGCCCGGTAGTGCCCCGCCATCTCTGACACGGCCAGCCCGGGCCGGGCCATGGCCAGAGACTCCATCGCCGCCTGTTCGTTGATCTCTGCCGAGCGGGTCAGTCGTTGAATCTCTTCCGCGCTCTTCACCATCCGGATCATGCGGATCAAATCGGAACAGTTATTGAGGGACGCGCGAGGCAGCGCCCGCTCTATGACATCCTTCGTCTCCGGGGGCAGTCCTTCCGTCTCCAGGCCGATGCGCGCGCCCGACAGCCCGCGCTGATTCAGAATGCTCAGGAGAGCGTCGGTTGGCGTATCGTTGCCGTGCGGGGCATGGAGGAGCTCGTGAAAGCGGAGCAGGGATTCGGGCAGCTCGCCGGCAGGAAGCGAGTCGTCGAGGCCGGCGCTGCCGAAGATGTGCAGATCCTTAACCCACAGGTCCTCGGCGTTGGCGGCGAACAGAGGATTGACGACCAGCGCGGGCTCACCCTCCAGCGGGAAAACGGCATAGGCCTGGGCCAGGTTGGAAGACGCCCCCGGCACCATCATGAACTCTTTGAACAGCGGGTCGATCCAGCAGTAGTAGTCGGTGAAATAGGTGATGTTGACCGGAGATGTCGCAACCAGGACATCTAGCCCGTATTGCCGCATATAGTCGATAGCGCGGGCGCGATTGAAAAGCATGATCCGCTCTCCTTCGGTGTTGCGCGAAGTATGTCGATCAGAGACCGGGCACGTAGCCCTGCCCCCACTGTTCCTGGCGCGGGTCGCGGAAGTCGCCGGAAAGGGGCATGATCGCCAGCATGCCGCCGTCGATGACGAGGGTCTGGCCGACGATGTAGCGGCTCTCGTCGGACGCGAGAAAGAGGGCCAGTTTGCCGATGTCGTGCGGCGCGCCGATCACACCCGCCGGAATGGTGGCGCCGGCCTCCTGCTGGTCGAATTCGCCCAGCACCTTCAGATGATTCTCAACCAGAATCCAGCCGGGTGCAATTGCGTTGACGCGTACACCTCTCGTCGCCAGCTCCAGGGCGAGAACACGCGTGAAACCGACGATGGCTGCCTTGGTGCCGGCGTAAATCGTGTGTTCGGTCATGCCGGCGAAGGCATGGACCGAGGTCAGGTTGATCACCGCGCCGCCGCCCTGCTCGATCATGGTGGGGACCGCGGCCTGGGTCAGAAAGTACATGCCGCGGATATTCACATTGTAGAGCGTGTCGAACTGCTCGGGCGTCACGTCAAGAAATGGCTTGTTCATGGTGATGCCGGCGTTGTTCACGAGCACGTCAAGCCCGCCGAGGAAGTCGTTCGCCTTGTCAGCCAGCCCCTTCACCTCGTCGATATAAGCCAGATCCGCCTGGAACGCCTCGGCCTTGCCGCCGGCGCCTCGAATCTCGTCGACCGCGCTGGCTGCCCCGCCTGCGCTGTGAGCGTAGTGCAGCACGACAGCCGCGCCCTCGCGTGCAAACTCCAGGGCGACACCGCGGCCGATACCGGTGCCGGAGCCGGTAACAAGCACGCGCTTGCCCTCCATCTTCCGCGTTTGGGTCATCTCTTGCTCTCCTGGTGCGTGGCAGGCGGGTAATTTCACTGGACTGTGGCGAGTGGATTGGGCATAGTATACACGACCTGCAGTTTTGCGCTAACCGCTGCCTACCGGTCAATTCAGGTGATTGACGAACTGCGCGGACCTTACTATGATGGCCGTGCTAAGGTGAGTTTTCGCTGCAAAGGCGCCAGCGCACTGGCGAGTCGCGCCGACAGTTCCCGGGTCGCATCCAGTCTCCACGCGAAAGGCAGTTGACATGAAACTCGGCATGAATACCTTCTTTATCAATATGTTTGATTTCGAAGAGGGCCTGCAGTTTTGCCAGGAGCAGGGCGTACAGGCAGTCGAGGTGGCAGCGGGCGGTCCCGGGGCCGTCAAATACTGTGATGTTGACAGACTGCTCGCAGATCAGGGCGAACTGGAGCGCTGGCTGGACATCTACGCCGGGTATGGCCTTGAAATCTACTCGTTCGCCGGACACGGGACGCCCCTGGTGCCCGACCGCCGCATTGCAGAGGATTATTCACAACAGTTCCGCAAGACATGCGCTCTAATGGAAAAGATAGGCTGCACGCGGTTAGCCCTTGTAGCCGGTCTGCCCGAAGGAGCCGAGGGCGATAGCCTGCCGGCCTGGATTATCAACACCGACCTGCCCTTTCTGCGTGACGCCCTCGAATGGCAGTGGGAGCAACGCCTGCTCCCCTACTGGAAGGAGCATGGCCGGATCGCCGCCGACCACGGCGTAACACTGTGCTTTGAAATGCAGATAAACGACATGATCCACAGCCCGGTCAAGCTGCGCCGCCTGCGCGACGAACTGGGCCCGGTGGTCGCCTGCAACTATGACATCTCGCACATGTGGGTTCAGGGGATAGACCCGCTGGCCGCCATCCACGAGTTGAGCGACCTCATCCAGGCGG
>JAPPKG010000085.1:0-4220 GCA_026914085.1 Caldilineaceae bacterium
CAGAAGGCAAATTCGTGGCGTTGTAACTCAGAGGTGCATCTCCTCCGGTGCCCTCCGGCAGTTGCCGGGTGAAAAGACTCCCTTTCCTAGCTGAGATGGCTGAAATCGACGGGGCGGTCGGCTCGAGATCCTGGTTGACAGTGATAGTGAATTCTACGTAGGCCGAGTCTCCGTCGCTATCGGTTACGGTATACCTTACTGTAAACGGCCCGTGCCGAGTCGGCGTGCCTGCAATCGTGCGCGTTGATTCCGTGAAGAGTAGACCGTCAGGCAGACCCGTAGCGCTATAGGAAAGCGTACCGTCTCCTCCGCTGCCTGCGGGCAGCTGGCGGCTAAATGGGTCATTCTGCTTGGCAGTCAAAGGTGAGACGCTCGGCGCCGACGGTGTCAGATTGGGATTGACCGTGATCGTGAAATCAACACTGTCTGAGTCGCCATCGCTGTCGGTAACCGTGTAGGTCACGGTAGGGGCTTCCTCAGATTCCGGTGTGCCCGTGATGGTTCGTGTGCTGGTGATGAAAGTAAGGCCGGTCGGCAGACCGGTGGCGGTATAGCTGAGCGGGGAATCTCCGCCCGTGGCCTCTGGCAGTTGTTGGCTGAATAACGAGCCCACTTTGCCGGTGTACCCCGATATGGAGGAAAGTTCCGGCATCAGGTCCTCTGCGACTGTGAAGACAAAAGTCGTGCTGTCTTCGTCGCCATCACTGTCTCGGACCGTATAGGTTACGGTTGGCGTCTCCACTTCTGTGGGTGTGCCTGAAATCGTACGTGTGCTGGTGATGAAACTGAGGCCGGTCGGCAGACCGGTGGCGGTATAGCTCAGCGGGGTATCTCCGCCCGCGGCCTCTGGCAGCTGTTGGCTGAAGGGCGAATCCACTCTAGCGGAGTACCCCGAAATGGAGGGTAGTTCCGGTATCAGGTCCTCTGCGACTGTGAATACGAAGGTCGTGCTGGCTTCGTCCCCGTCCTCGTCCTGAACCGTGTAGGTTACGGTTGGCGTCTCCACCTGTGTGGGTGTGCCTGAAATCGTACGTGTGGTCGTGATGAAACTGAGGCCGGTGGGCAAGTCTGCCGCGAAATATTTCAGTGGCGAGTCTCCACCAGTTGCAGCTGGCAGCTCCTGGCTGAATGGCGAGCCTACTCTGCCGGTGTAACCCGAAATGGTAGGAAGTGCCGGCTTCAGGTCGGCAGCGACTGTGATGGAAAACGTCTTGCTGTCTTCATCCCCGTCTTCGTCTCGCACAGTGTAGGTAACTGTTGGCGATTCGACGGCTGAGGGCGTGCCCTGAATCGTACGCGTGCTTGTGATGAAACTGAGGCCGGCGGGCAAGTCTGCCGCGAAATATTTCAGTGGCGAGTCTCCACCGGTTGCAGCTGGCAGCTCCTGGCTGAATGGCGAGCCCACCCTACCGGTGTACCCCGATATGGCGGGAAGTGTCGGCATCAGATCGGCCGAGATGGTGAAGAGGAAAGTCGTGCTGGCTTCGTCGCCATCAACGTCCCGGACCGTGTAGGTCACGGTTGGGGCTTGCTCGGTTGTGGGTGTGCCCGTGATGGTGCGTGTGGTCGTGATGAAGGTAAGGCCGGTTGGGAGATTGGTGGCGCTGTAGCTTAGCGGTGCATCTCCTCCGGTGCCCTCCGGCAGTTGCCGGGTGAAAAGACTCCCTTTCCTGGCTGAGATGGCTGATATCGACGGGGCGGCCGGCGCGAGATCCTGGTTGACAGTGATGGTGAAATCTACGTAGGCCGAGTCGCCGTCGCTGTCGGTGACGGTGTAACGCACAGTAGATGGTCCTGTGCCTGTCGGTGTGCCGGCGATCGTGCGGGTTGATTCCGTGAAGAGTAGACCGTCAGGCAGACCCGTAGCGCTGTAGGATAGTGTACCGTCTCCACCGCTCCCAATAGGCAGCTGCTGGCTAAAGGGCGTATTCTGTTTCGCCGTATAGCCGGGAACGCTTGGCGCCGAAGGGGTCAGATCGGGATTGACGGTAATTGTGAAATCGACAAAGTCTGAGTCGCCATCGCTGTCGGTAACCGTGTAGCGGACGGTGGAAGACCCGGTGCCCGAAGGCGTACCTTGGATCGTGCGTGTGCTCGTGATGAAAGAAAGGCCGGCGGGTAGATTTGTGGCGGCATAGCTGAGCGTACCGTCTCCGCCTGTGCCTACCGGTAACTGCTGGCTGAAGGGGGAATTTTGTTTCGCGGTCATGTTCGACACTGACGGCGCCGAAGGGGTCAGATCAGGATCGCCGATGACAAAGTCGACGGAACCGGAGATAATTTCATTGCCCGATGAGTTTTTCATCTTGCTTACTACTCTGTAGCTGCCGGCCGGACAGTCGGAGGGAATTGTTATGCGATTCCAATCAGGGTTATGGTTGACAGTTCCTGAGACATCCACCCCCCATCCGACCAGACTACCGCCGCAGTCCATTTGACCAACAGCTTGATTGGTGGATGTGTTTATCATTGTGTCGAGCGATGTCACCGCGGTGCCAGGTTGTATGTCGTAGAATTTGAAAATGACTTCGAATTCGGTACCTGGAGCAATTGGTGAGGGTTCGGACAGGCTGACGGTTACGGACGGGGTGGCGTTGGGGTCTGTCGCGATTTCGAATTCCTTGGCGTCCGATCCTCGGTATCGTTCGTCGGCGTCTTCCAGATTTACTTTGATCTCATATTCGTTTGTCGGACATTCGGCGGTAATGGTGACAGTCTTTTCAATTGGGTTACCGGAAACGGCATTCAGGGTGAATGTATTGTTTCTTTCCAGGCCTGTTCCTTCGCATTCATCGGCGTAGTTTCTGGGGTTCCTGGCCATCAAGTAGGCCTCGTAGGTGTAGTCATCACCTTGGACCAGGTCCTGAAATGTAATTTTTGGACTGATCGCGGCGCCGCGGTAGTGGGGACCAGACGGCATTTCGATTGTCACCGAGGGGCCCAAGCTAACAGTTATGTCATGTGTGCCGGAGACTACTTCGGTGTGGCTGCTCTTGTCCTTTACGCTCACCCGTATCCTGTAATCGCCGACCTGACAAGTCGTGGTAATGGCAAAGTCGACTGCCCCGTGCTCCCAGGGGCTTCTGTACCAGGTCGTAATATACTTGTCCCCTCCGACCAGGTCCTCTGCGCAGCCGTCCGCATTCGTCCACGTGCCATCGGAGTTACGGTCGAAATAGTATCGGAAGTAAACGCCGAATGCTTCATCGTCATTGGGATCCTGGGGCATGTTGTGGAATGAAACATGGACCCAGGTCTTGTCTCCCTGGTTCATCGTATTGTCGCCTACAGAAATTGCCACGTACGGGTCACTCTGTGCCTGGGCGGCACGGGGCTGCGGCGACACGACGACAGTGAGCAGAGCCAGCAGCATGACGCAGACGCCGATCAGCGAACCGATCAGAAACTCTTTCCGCCAATGCAGTGCTCTTGTTTCTCTTTTGTGTTCGTTCAAGACCCACCTGTTTCTGGCGGCGAATGCAAAAATGCCGCACGATCCTCAGTGAAAATTTATGTTATCCACATTGGGCGTGTCAAACAGATGGGCAGTTTCTCCGGCCGCCCGAAAGGGAGGCAAACTACCCTGCTGCCTGGCGTCCTGAATTGGCCCTCTACCAGAGTAAATCAGCCAAGAAGATTCACATTTTCTTCAACTTTTTGGGCTGGTATGTGCAAAGTAAATTGCAGCCGGTCTGAAGGAGACGATCCCCATACGTTGACTGGTCGTATAGGAAATGTCCAATGTGCATAGGGCGTCCGTTCGGCGTGTTGACTCAGCAGGAGCCGAGAGTGGTACCTGTGGCGCCGCGGACTACTGTTGAAGACGGCCAGCATTGCAAGCATTGCGGGCTTACTCGGCTACCTGAAGAACTGTCTACGGACCGAATCGATCCGCGAAGTCATGCGATAGGTCGCAAAATACACCAGCGGCTGCTTGATTAGCTCTTGCGAAAATGAGCGGATCAGACACACATTGTGCTCGCAGATCGCTGTTCGGCCAGAAGTCAACAAACTCTAACGGCTGCGTTTACTGGAATTGTTTGCGCGTTCTTGGAGAGTCGCAGGGCAGGCACAAGGCCGGCCACCTACGGGGATCTGATGGGGCTGGCGAGACGTGGTCGGGCTGGACACTTTCGATTAGGCACGTGTCACCAATGTCGACACTCGGTCGATGAGGCACGGCATGGTTTAGGGGGGGCGTTGGGGGGGGGGGGGCCCCC
>JAPPKG010000548.1:0-4202 GCA_026914085.1 Caldilineaceae bacterium
AACGCCTTCCTTGACCAACCATTCATCCCTGACACCATTCAGGCTTAGTAGTTACTATGAAGGTATGAAGCAGCACCTCCAATTCCGTGGCATCGTGGTGATGGGCTATGTTCGCGCAAAACCGTTGCCACGGTTTCACAACGATAATTCGTCAACTTCCTCGGCCATCACCAATTGTCAATGATATGTGTTGCAATTCCAACGGCAATCCGAGCGCCTTTGGGATTACTTGCTGCAAAGAACAGCTGGAACATCGGAGAGTTCTTGGAATTTGTGAATTCTCTACCCTTTGGAGCAACTCTCGCGAAGATCGACGCAAGACGATCCAGGTATCGGTCGGCGATCTGGCTGCTGCCGCTCGATCGGATTTGCTCAATTTTGTCCTCAAAGACCTGCAAAGGTAACCGCGGCTGGGGAGATGTACTGTAAAAGTCCTGCCAATATGCACGCTCCCCAAAAATCCTGTCGAGTTGACTCGCCAATTCCGTTGATGGCTCGCTCTTTCTAGGCATCATCCTCGCAATCGCGCTAAGAGGGAACAATATCCAGCAATCAATCTTCTGAGTTCTGGCCATCCCTTCCACCATGGCCCAGGAGACTTCAGTAGCGAATGGGTCCAGAAAAACTACTGCGCGTTCGTCGACGTCCAGGCTCTGGCAGAATGCGGGCAACGCTTTTTCGGCGTCCTCATTGAGCACACTAATGTCGCGATCTGGGAATTCTTCTTGCAGCTTCCTGAGCAGTTCAAATCGTTGTGGGTCGTTTTCAATGAAAATAAGCCTATCGAAAGGCTTGTCTGTTATTCCCAGCGCGATCCGTGGAGAGCCTTTATGCAGCTCTCTGAAGTCATCATAGTCAGTAGTATACGCCGAGCCGGGGCGCCACGATCCTTCGCCGGCAAAAGCATCAACGTAAATGAGCCTGAATGGTTGATTCTTCAAGGCGGTTGTATAAGCGTCCAGATACAGGCTGAGAATTCGTAGCTTTTCTTGAGTCCAAGGACCACCAAAAGATCTGTCAGTCATTCCTATGCTCTACTCCATGATTGGCATTTGACGCCAGTGCTCACTATCAATAGTTGCAGCCTCACCACCGCGTTTGTTGCGCACACCCCCTAACTGTTTAAGGAAGAAGGCTACGCCAGAGTTTACCGACTGATCACGGAGCGCGCGCGCCCATTCAAGGTCCATTGCTCTGGCGCCTGCGCCGCTCTCGCCGCCGACAATCACCCACTGCAGTACACCCTTCTCGAGCCATTGGGTCAGGTCAAGCCGCCCGAGCAGAGGTTCTGCCGACACGAAGCGAATGGGCGCGGGCAAGCGATGCAATACGGTCAGTCTGGGAGCGTATTTCTGACTCTCAACCGAGGTGCCCATCCAAATGCCAGCCGGCCAGCCGTCGGGAAAGTGTCGCTCATGTTCCTGCCACCAGGCGACTGCCCTGCCCGGACGTTTCGTCAAGACTTGGAATATATGGCCGCGCGCAGAGGCAGCCTCCTGCATCACCAGGTACATCTTAAGTATGAATTCGAACGGCACGCTGGGATGAAACACGTCCGACATGCTATTTACAAAGACGCGCCGGGGCTTTTTCCAAGTCAGAGGAGCTTGCAGGCGCTCGGGCAGCAGGCGCACATCTTCCGGGCCGGTTTCGTAGCCTCGCACATTCATTCCCTTCAGACGGGGATAGAGGGCGTACATATAACAGTGGTCGCAGCCGGGCGACACACGGGTGCAGCCGGTTACCGGGTTCCAGGTCTCATCGGTCCACTCGATTGAAGATGGCAAAATTGGCTCCCAACAGATCTTAACTGATAAAAATGAATCTGACACTCACAGACGCCTTTCAGAACGCATGTTCTCAGGCTTCCCGAAATTTGTCAAATTGAAGAATTGGCACGTTACCCCTTAGGACAGGCCGCGGCTTGGAACGCCATCCAACGTAACCCCGTATTTGAACAAGTGCTTGCAGGGGACTCTTCAGCGGGAAAAGTGCGCGCTTCTTTGAATCTTGAGTTCCTCGTCCACCTCGTTCCCGACTCGACCTCCACTAAGGTCCCCAATCAGTACGCATACGCCGGGCCAGCCAAACGACCGAAGAAGCAACTGCCCTGCTGGTTTCGGCCTGTAAGATGCGGGAGGAACGACCATATTGCAAGATCCCATGGCCGACGACCAGAACTGTACAGGAGCTGCCAGACCACATCGCGAGGGGGGAGGCAAACTCACTTGCTTGGAGAAAGGCGAGAATGCCGCTCGTCCAGAGCTGAGGTTCATTGGCGAGTGCCTCAGTTCTTTAAACCAGTGAGGACGACGATTTCGATGATGAAGCTATAGGCGGCGATGTAGAGGGCAAGGATAGGGAAGATGGTGTGGCTGGCGCCAGTCGCTTCAGACCCAGTACTTGGCCAGGCCCTCGTTGATGATTTTCTGAATCTCGGTTTCGCCGTAATCCAGGGCTTGGGTCACGGAGCGTCCCTCACTGACGATCAGATGTAGTACGTCGTGCAGGACGGCGGAGGCGCGATAGGGGACGGCGCCGTAGCTGCGTTCCCGGGGGTTGACCTCGGCCGCTTTGCTGAGGCCGGGGGATTCCATCAGCAGGGGATCGGACATCAGGTCGGCGCGCTCGGGCGCGAGCGCGCTGAGTAGGCACAGATCGCGGTAGGCCTCCTTGCCGCCGTCCTTGTACAGGTACTCCATGAACTGCCAGGTTTCGCCATTGTGCTCGGGGCGGCCGGTCAGGGCAGAGATTGAGGTGACTATGTCTTTGTATCCGAAGAGCGGGTCGGGGCCACCGGTTGGGGTTGGCGGGTGCGAGTAGCCGATGTCGGGGTAGATATCGGGATAGGTGTAAGCGAACTCATTGATCGCCCAGGTCTGTTCTTCGGTCATGGCAGCGCGGCCTTTGCCGACGGCCTCGTGATCGGGAAGGCTGGGATGCCAGACTTCGTGCGTGCGGGCAAGGTCGGCGATGTAGGTGAAGGCCTCGTGGACTTCAGGGCTGGTCATCAGGGGGGTCTGCTCATCACCGCTGTTGTGGATTACGTTGCCGCCCAGCTGATAGATCTGGTTGAGGACGGGCCAGTCCAGGGTGAGAGCTAACCCGGCATGGGCGATGGCGCCGCTGGCGTCTTTACGGGTAAGCGCCTTTGTCGCGGTGGTGAAGTCGCTCCAGGTAGTGGGGGGTGACTCCGGATCGAGGCCGGCTTCCGCGAACATTCTCTTGTTGTACATGAGGAGTGTACAGGAGGAGCCGGTGGGTAGTACGTAACGCCCGTTGGTCTCTGTATCGAAGAAAGGGTAGGCCACTCTGAACCAGTTGAGCGGGAAAATGTCCTCCGGAAACTGGAGCAGGAGGTTCTCCTCACGCATTTGATGCATGGTCAAGAGGTCAGGCATTTTGAGCATATTCGGCCCGGCGCCAGCTGCCAAGGAAGAGTAGATTCTTTCCGGATAGCCACCGGCGGTGGAGTCGACGTCAACTGTAATTCGCCCACTTTGCTCGGCGAATTGGTCTGCTACGCTACGGTAGTGCGCCATCCGAGTGTCCCACCAGCCCCAAAGCGAAAGCCCGACCGGTTCTTCGCCGGCTGCTGCGCTGTCGGTACTGATTTCCGGCACGGGAACGCAGGCGGCCGCGGCCAGGCCGAAGCCGGCGAGAGCGATTGTTCTCAGAAACTGACGGCGACTAGAGATTTGCACATTCATCCTCTTCCCCTCCTTGATTCGAGAAACACAAAAGTGTCCAAACACGAAGACTGCTGGGAACACAGTCCAGGTTAGTAAGGAATGTAACGAGGCTTAGAGACACAGATGACATCATTTGACTCCTTCATTATAGTTCTCGCGCTGTTGGTATCTGCGAATCAACTTCCATTTTATCTGCAATACCAAGTTCTGTGTGCGCGTGGTGTGCGGTCGAGTGCATCCCAGGTCTGGGGTTGGAACAGTTTGGCGGGGAGAGATAGTGCCGGGGGTGGCAAAGATTGTTTACCGACTCTTGGAGAGAGGCAGGGCAGGCGACAGGGCGCGGAGAGAGTGGAGAGGATTGAGGAGTGAGTGCCACAGTTTGGTTTGGGTGAGATTGGATCGGGAACTGGCGGGAGGTGGTTTGGGGGAATTCTTTCGACTAGGCACTCGTTTCAAATATCGACACCCGGTCGATGAGGCATTAGGGGGGGCGTTGGGGGGGGGGGGCCC
>JAPPKG010000584.1:0-4176 GCA_026914085.1 Caldilineaceae bacterium
ACTTTGCCATCGATACCAGCTTCAATGCCTGCGCCGGCTCTTCCGTCGTCAGAATATTGTGTAGCTGGCCGTCACTGTTCGCTTCAATCACAAATACGATCCTGTTTCGCTCGATGAAAGTGCGAACGCTCTCGTCAATCGGCAATGCCCGCAGCCGCAGGTAGTTGGTGGCCAAGCCTGTAGCTTCAAGACGCGCCCGCGCCTCTTCCACGCCGTCGTGATTGCTGCCCAGACTGATGATCCCGACCTGTGCACCCTCGACCTCGACCAGGACAGGCCTGGGCACCAGCTGCCGTGCCGTTTCGAACTTCCTCTTCAGCCGCTCCAGGTTCTGTTCCCAGTCTTCGGGCCGCTCACTGTAGTAGCCGTACTCATTGTGACCCGTACCGCGCGTGAAGTAAGCCGCCATGTTGTGTCTCGTGCCCGGCAACGTACGATAAGCAATACCGTCACCGTCGACGTCCATGTATCGCCCCCAGGAGCCTTGCCGCTCCTCCAGGTCCTCCGCGCTCAACACCTTGCCCCGCTTGAAGGGGGCGTCCGAATACGCGAACGGTTCCGATATATGCGCATTCATGCCCAGATCAAGGTCGCTCAATACAAATACCAGCGTCTGCAGCTCCTCCGCCAGGTCAAAGGCGATGCGGCCAAAGTCAAAGCACTCAGCCGGATTCGCGGGGAACAGCACTACGTGCCTCGTATCCCCGTGCCCAAGATAGTAGGCCGCAAGAATGTCCCCCTGCGACGTACGCGTCGGCAGCCCCGTACTCGGCCCCATCCTCTGAATGTCCCAGATCACCGCCGGCACCTCGGCAAAGTAGGCCAGCCCGGCAAACTCTGACATCAGGCTGATCCCGGGCCCGCTAGTACACGTCATTGCCCTGGCGCCCGTCCAGCCCGCGCCCACAACCATCCCGATCGCCGCCAGTTCATCCTCCGCCTGAATAACCGCCACGGTCGCCTTGCCCGTATCCTTATCAGTACGCAATGCGGACGCATACTTCTCGACCGACTCAGCCATGCTCGATGATGGCGTGATCGGGTACCAGGACGCCAGCGACAGGCCCCCGGCCAGAGCGCCCAGCGCCGCCGCCGTATTGCCGTCCACCAGGATCTTGCCTTCGTTGAATCCTGTCATCCTCTCGACCCGGTAGCCGTGGTGCTGCCCAACGTGGGCGCTTGCCCAGTCAATCGCACGCTCGACCATCTCCATATTGAGCCCTGCCGCCTTCTCCTTGCCCTCGAAATGGTGCAGCAGCGCCGCCTCAATCTCACCCGGCTCAATGCCCAGTAGCTCTGCCAGCACGCCCACATAGACCATGTTGGCAACATAGTCCCGCAACGCATGAGGTAACTTCGCTTCCTTGACCAGGTCCTTCACCGGCATCCCGTAGTACGTGACGTCCTTGCGCCTGTTGGCAACCGGCAACGAGTCGTCGTAAATCACGATGCCGCCCGGCGCCACCCTCTCCATATCCTCCGCCACGGTTCGGCCGTTCATACATACCTGAATGTCAGTCATCTCCCGCCGCGCGAGGAATCCGTCCTTGCTCAGCCGGATGATGTACCAGGTGGGCAGTCCCTGGATGTTGCTGGGAAACAGATTCTTACCGTTGATCGGAATCCCCATCTTGAAGAGGGCGCGGAGCAAGACACCATTGCTCGTCTGGCTGCCGGAACCGTTGGCCGTCGCCACGTTGATGGCAAAGTCATTGACCGCCGCTGGCGCGTCCGGCTTTACAATTGGTGCTTCCCGAACTGCTACGCTCATGCTTGACTCCTTACCTTACGGTTTCCATCTGCGAAACTCTCTCCTCGCGTGCACTGTTGCGTGCAACGTCCCTTGTCCTGAGTAACAACAGGTGCTCCTCATGCAACGCCAGGGCTCTGTCGACCTCGTCATTCCCGATGGCGTCTGCGATCCCTTCGTGATAGCCCCAGACCTCGGTCAGGTAGCCGTAATCGGCGTACAGGTTCAGTTCTACCGCCTCGTACGCGTCCCAGTAAGCCTCCAACAATCCCGTGGCAAACAGGTTGTCGAGCCGCCGGAAGATCGTCATGTGAAACGCCCGGTGCTCCTGATGCGGAATCTGAACGCGGCTCTGCTGCAGCTTGTGCCACGCCAGCGAAACATACTGTCGGAGCTCCCGCTTGTCCTCATCAGTCAATGATAGCACCGCCGGCCGCCAGAACGCGCTCTCAATACCGTTTCGCAGCTCACTGTACTCCCGGAAAAGCCTCTCGTTCGTAGCCAGTCCAAACATCAAACTGGCCCGCGCCGCCGGCGTGAAGCTGTAGCTGTTGCACTCGATTCCCCGCCGCGGACGCGCCGCCACCAGCCCCAGTACGCGCGCCGCCTCCAGCTGCTCCCGCAATTTGCCTATACTGACCCCAAGTTCGGCGCTCAGTTCGTTCAGCGACGGCAACCTGGCTCCGGGTACAAACCCGTTGTTCACAATATAGTCCAGCAGCTCCGAGTCGCTGTGCAGTTGCTTGATCATGTTCGCCCTGTCCACACACCAAAACCAGCCGAATAATCGGATTAATAATATCAATACTATCAAACGATTTAATCGTAATAGATCATCGCAAAACTGTCAACTTGGGTTTTGGGGTGATCGCAATTCGCGGGCCGCGGCAACTGTATGACGCTAAGCCAGGCCGGGCGCCCTTCGCGCCCTGTACCTGACCTCCCTATTCGCCTCCAGCACCGCTGCCGGTCGCCAGCTGAGAAAAGGCCGCTTCCGTAAGTAGCGCCACGCCTGTCGGCATCACGCTCTCCTCAAAATCAAACGTGGGGCTGTGGTGCGGACTGTAGAATCCTTCATCCGGGTTCGCCGCCCCGACCAGAACGAAACAGCCCGGAGCCCTGTTCAGAAACTCCGCCATGTCCTCGCCCACCATCATCGGCGCAATCTGCGCGACGTTTTCCTCGCCCACAACTTCGTTGGCGATGCCCTCCATCACCCGTGCACCGGCCGCGGAATTGATCGTAGCCGGAACGCAACTCTGCATCTCGAACTCGAAGCGGGCCCCGAACGCCTGGCAGACACCCGTGCAAATCTCGTCAAAGCGCTGCAGAAGCAAATCGCGCACCGCCGGCTCAAAGCTCCGGATCGTTCCCTGAAGCACCGCGCGCTCGGAAATCACATTGCCGGCGTTTCCGCTTTGAATGGAGGCTACCGTGACAACCGCAGTATCCGACGGATTGGCATTGCGGGACACAATCGTCTGCAGCGCCACGACCAGCTGGCTTGCGACCAGCGTCGCGTCGATCGTGTCGTGCGGCGTCGCGCCGTGGCCCCCCTTGCCATGGATCGTCAGCGTAAACATGTCCGCCGCCGCCCACAAAGGTCCCGGTTGCACGACGACCTGATTGTACGGAAGCCGGCTCCACAAATGCAGACCGTAAGCCGCCGCCGGCTGCGGTGCATCGAGCGCGCCGTCCTCGATCATCGCCATCGCGCCGCCCAGCCCCTCCTCCGCCGGCTGAAAAACCAGCTTGACCCGACCCGGCAGTTCGTTGCGATGCCTCGTCAGCAGCTGCGCCACACCCATCCCAATCGCAGTGTGCCCGTCGTGCCCGCATGCGTGCATCACCCCCGCATTCTCCGAAGCATACGGCAGCCCGGTCTCCTCGTGGATCGGCAGCGCGTCCATATCAAAGCGCAGCAGCACCGTCTCGCTCTCTTCCGGCAGACCGTCCGGCTCCACCATCGCCACAACGCCCGTCTTGCCCACGCCCGTGCTCACCTCAAGCCCCAACTCCTGCAGATGCGCCGCCACCACCCCGGCCGTCCGCACCTCCTGAAACCCCAACTCCGGATGCCGGTGAAAGTCCCGCCGCCACTCCACAAGCTTCGGAAGCAGCTCGTCAGCTTCTCCTCGAATCCACTCTCGCACGATTCTCTCTCCCGTCTGCCCCCATGCATCCCTCGCACAGCCCGAAAAATCCCAAAGCGGCCAACTACCCTCCGCGGCCCCATTGTAACAGTAGCCCCCACGATCTCCACATGCGCCCCCGAAGCAGGGCGCATTCCAATTCCGGGAAGACCTTCGCATACCTCTGGAAGCAGATCGACTCGTCGAGACTCACTTTCTCCTTTCTGGCAGAGGACGCCCCGTCTCTGACCACTGACCACTAACCACTGACCACTGCAGTTCTGGGCGGTCGGG
>JAPPKG010000567.1:0-4171 GCA_026914085.1 Caldilineaceae bacterium
CGCACTCGACCGCCTGTGCGCGGAGGCCGAGCGGGGGGGGGGGGGGGGGGGGGGCGGGGGGGGGGGGGGGGGCGCCGGCCCCCCCCCCCCCCCCCCCCCCCCCCCCCCCTCGGCGCCCCCCTCCCCCCCCCCCCCGCCCGGAAATGCAGTGGTCAGTGGTTAGTGGTCAGCGGTCAGAGGCTGCGGCCATACTGTTTTAGGGTCGATCGTGGAACGGCTATGGTTTGGTGTCTGCCTAAGGTTTGCGACAGCTCACTCCTATTTTGGGATGCGCTGCAGAGCAGGTCTGGATTTGGCTGATCAGGGGTCTTGTCATATACTTTTTGTTTGTGTGGGTGGCCTGCCGCAGGGTTGTTGCCCTGGTGAGGCGGGTAGGATTTGGCTGAGGATGCCAGCCCATTTTTCGTCCGAATTGCGGCGCAAGATGCGCCCCGCGGGTGGGGCGTGTGCAGTAGAATGCCCGCAAGCCGCTATCCGAAGTTCCGGGGAACAGAGTATCGTTTCTCCGGGCGCGGTCAAAGGAGAGAGGAAGATGTACGCAGTGGTTCGAACCGGCGGAAAGCAGTACAGGGTTTCGCCCGGCGATATTCTTGAGGTAGAGAAGCTGGCGGGCGACGTCGGCGACAGCATCGTGCTGGAAGATGTGTTGATGGTGGCCGGCGATGAAGGCATCGAGATCGGCCAGCCGAACGTAGCGGGCGCGTCGGTCACGGCGAGGATAACGGGGCAGCACCGGGGCGAGAAGATTCTGGTATTTCGCTATCGCCCGAAGAAGAGGGTGCGGGTGCGCCGCGGGCACCGGCAGTATCTGACCCGTCTGCAGATCGACAAGATCAGCGGCGACGGTTTTGAGTATGTGGATGAGGAGAAGGAAGAGGCTACGCCCGAGGAGATCGTTGCGGCGGCCGTAGCCGAGGTTGCCGCGGCGGTGGCTGAGACCGACTCGGTTGCCGAAGCGGTCGAAACAGTCGAGGCAGAAGAGACTGTCGAGGCGGACGTGGAGGAAGAGGCCGACATCGTGGACAGGGCGGTGGATGCGGTCGAGGAGACGGTTGCCAAGGCGGGCGACGCGGTCGAGGCGGTCGGTGAAGCGGCCGGCGAGGCGGTTGAGGCGGTCGGCGACGTAGCCAGCGACGCGGTCGAGGCGGTCAGTGACATGGCCAGCGAGGCAGCGGAAGCCGTTGGCGACAAGGCCGGCGACGCGGTGGAGGCCGTCAGCGATCTGGCGGAAGACGCGGTCGAGGCTGTCGGCGACGCGGCGAGCGATGCGGTGGAGGCTGTGGGTGATTTGGCCGAAGACGCAGTGGACGCTGTAACGAAGAATCTCAGGGGCTTGGTTGGCAGAGGCAAGAAAGCTGACGACGCCGAAGATAACGAGAAGAAAGAGGAGTAAGGAAAATGGCCCACAAAAAAGGCGGCGGCTCCAGCCGTAACAACCGGGATTCGAACGGTCAGCGGCTGGGCGTCAAGCGATACGGCGGCGAGTTTGTGAAGTGCGGCAGCATCATCATACGCCAGCGGGGTACGCCGATCTTCCCCGGTACGAATGTCGGTAAGGGCAAGGATGACACGCTCTTTGCGATGCAGGACGGATACGTGACCTTTGAGTGGGCCAAGAAGAACCGCAAGAAGGTCAGCGTCTACACGGCGGAAGAGAAGATGGCGCTAGGGAAGGCATAGAGAAATGAAGCCAGAGATTCATCCCGAATACTTCCCCGCAGCGCAGGTCAACTGCTCGTGCGGGAACAGTTGGGTGACCGGCAGCACTACGGCGGAGATCAACGTCAACATCTGCAGCCAGTGCCATCCGTTTTATACGGGTGAACAGCGTATCGTCGATTCGGTTGGCCGGGTTGAGCGGTTTGTGAGGCGGCTGGAATCGAGGCAGAGTGCGGCGGCCCGCCAGCGGATTGAGGTGGAGGCGCGGCAGGAGGCCGAGGCGGCGGCACGGCGGGCGAGGGCGCGCGGCGACGATCCCGAGGAGGCCGCGGCCGAGGTTATGTCCAGGTACGAGGCGGAAGTCGAAGCCGGAGTTGAGGCCGAGGCGGAAGCGTAAGCCTGCGGCGCGAGCAGACCACAGAATGAACTCCCAGTCGGGCGGTGGATGGATCGAGCTGATTTGCGGTTCGATGTTCAGCGGCAAGACGGAAGAGTTGCTGCGCCGTGTACGCCGGTCCGAAATTGCGCGGCGCCGCATCCAGCTTTTCAAACCCCAGATCGACAATCGATACGGCCGCGAGCTGTTGGCGTCGCACAACGGCATGTCTCGAGGTGACGTCACCATACTGGAGGACACCGCTTCCTTGCTGAACCGGGTGAAGCGGGGTACGGAGGTGGTGGCGATCGACGAAGTGCAGTTTTTCAATCCTGCGGTGGCAGGCATCTGCCAGGAGCTGGCGGACCAGGGTAAGCAGGTGATTGCGGCGGGCCTGGACCAGGACTTCCGCGGCGAGGCGTTCGGGCCGATGCCGATGCTGATGGCGCTGGCTGAACAGGTGGACAAGCTGCACGCCATCTGCGTGCGCTGCGGTGCGCCGGCCACGCGTACACAGCGGCTGATCGACGGTAAGCCGGCCCGCTATGATGAACCTGTCATCCTTGTGGGCGGCAGCGAGAGCTATGAGGCCCGCTGTCGCAGTTGCCACGAAGTGCCGGCAAAGCCGAGTACGAAGGCGCTGTTGGAAGAGCTGGGCTTTGTTTGAAGGCCAGTTTTTAGTAGTCAGTTTTTAGTTTTTGGTGGACGTTGCCCCGCGGTTGGGCTGTGTGCAGTTTCACGTAGGGAATACGCGCCTCGCAGTCTGATTGTTCAGTTAGTAGATTCCTCTCATTGCCCGTCAGGGTACAGATTTTCTCCAATTTTGTTTGTTTAGGATCAAGACGATAGTTCGCCCTCTTTGTCTGGCTTACCCTGGTGAGGACGCCCGAGTCCATGGGGTAGGACGGCGAGCATCTGATGGGTGCTCTCCCTGACCACGCAACCTTTCTTCATTGGGTAGCGACTGCCTTACTCTCTCAGGTTTGAGGTAGTTGCTCGCGCGCGTGGTGCGGAGTAGAGTGAGGATTCCTCCCGAGCGAGGTTGCGAAAAAGGGGCAAGATTCTATAATGGCGGGGCGGGACAGACGACATTCAACAGGCAGGGCACAATGAACCTTTTGACTCTTTTTGCGATTGGCCGCGAGCGGCAGCCGGACAAGGTTGCGATCGAATTCAGAGATACGCGCGGGCCGCTGGCGTCGCTGGAGTTGACCTTTGCGGAACTGCAGCGGGAGGTGGGGAGATGGGCGGCTGCGTTTGCGCGGATGGGCGTGCAGAAGGGGGACCGGGTGGGGCTCTATCTGTGCAACCGGCCGGAGTTCGTGATCGCGTATCTGGCGACGCTGGAAGTGGGCGCGATCATGGTGCCGATCAATCTGCGCTATCGCAGGCGGGAGCTGAGCCACATTCTGAACGATGCTGAGCCGGCGCTGCTGATGATCGAGGACGAGCACTGGCCGGTGTTGGACGGGATGGTGGGGATTGAGGTCGGGCCAGGGTTGACGGTGCTGTCGGTAGACAGGGCGGCGAGCTGGCTGGAAGAGGCTGACGGGGAGGCGTGGACGAGTGCTTCGCGACCGCTGACGCGCGGTGAGGATACTGCGCTGATTATGTATACGAGCGGGACGACGGGCACGAGCAAGGGGGCTGTGCTGACGCATAATCATGTGCTGGCGACGGTGACGGGCCTGCTGAGCGCGTGGGCGTGGCAGGCGGACGACGTGCTGCTGCTGCCGCTGCCGCTGTTTCATACGCACGGGCTGGTGGTGGGGCTGCACTGCGCGCTGGCGATGGGGGCGACGGTGCGGCTACGCACGGGATTCGATGCGACGGAGACGGTGAAGACGCTTGCGAGCGGCGGGGCGACGCTGTTTTTTGCGGTGCCGACGATTTATACGCGGCTGGTGGACATGCTGGGGCAGGCGGCAGTGGCGCCCGACTTTTCGTCGGTGAGGCTGTTCTGTTCAGGCAGCGCGCCGCTGCCGGCGGAGGTCCACAATGCGTTTGAGCGGCTGACGGGGAAGCGGATTCTGGAACGGTATGGGATGACTGAGACGGGGATGAATTTCAGCAATCCGTACGCGGGGCCGCGCGTGGCGGGTACGGTGGGCACGCCGCTGCCGGGCGTGTTCGCGC
>JAPPKG010000067.1:0-34157 GCA_026914085.1 Caldilineaceae bacterium
TCCTCGCTGTGCAGCGCGACGACACCGCCCAGGCCCTGCATAGCACTCGATCACAGGACGGTGGCCGCACCTGGTCCCCCACCACCCAAATCACCCGCGCCCGTCAGCATCCCGCTGACCTTGTCCTCCTCTCCAATGGCGACATCCTCCTCACCTACGGCAACCGCAATCCCCCCTACCGCATCGAAGGCCGCATCAGCCGCGACCGCGGCCGCTCCTGGCTCGACTGTCTCCTGACCTTCTCCGGCCACCTCTACGGCTACACCACCGAGGAGTCCCGCCGCACCGATCTCGGCTATCCCTCCAGCGTAGTCCGCGGCAACGGTCAAGGGGTCACAATGTACTACTACAACCCCTCCATGCGGCAGGCTTCTGATTCCCGCCAGGCCGAAAGCAACCCATTCTACAGTCACCAAAACTACTGCGCCGTCGCCATAACCTGGAATGAGGAAGAACTGATCGCGGCGGTCGAAGACGCGACCAGCGGGCAATAGGTCAGGTTGCCCCCCTACCGCCCGCTGTTGAAGAGTCGAATCTGAAATCCCGGCTGCTCCGGGATTAACTCCGCTCGCTCTGCCTTACTTACAGTTCACTGGTTTCTGCTGCCGCCAGATTGCCTTGGTCGGTACGCGGTGCCCCGTATGCCGCCGCGATCAAGTGACGCTGGAACTGACCGGACTCGGCCCTTGGCGGAATATTGACCTGTAGGATCGTAAATCCGTTTGCCGTTTGCCAGCTTTCGTAACCGTCCCGAGGCGACGGGCCAATCAGGCGGCCGTCCAGCCACACACGCCGAACAGCCGACCGGTTCGGCAACCGCAAGCGCAACGCCAGCCCCTGGCTGGCCGCTCGCAACAGGGGTCGGGCCTGCAAGTCTCCCGTCGGCCTGATCTGATCGCAGCGCAAACTCTGAAATCGAGGATACCGCTGGCAACGGGCGCGCATCTCGGACAGATCTACGCCGTGCTCCTCCCCATACTGCTGCAGAAACCTGTCGATTTCCAATGATCGCCACCGATCAAAATCGTCAGGATCCAGAGAAAAGGCAGACAGAGCCATACCCACCGGCTCGTTGACGCCTCGAGCCACAACAAACTGGTCCGTATGCGCCCAGAGCTCCACCCGACTGGCGCGGCGTTCAGCCGCTGTCCGCCCATACGCCGCAACAAACGTCTCGTCCTGCTGAAACATCGTCCGCACAGGATAGCCGGCAACCGCCTCGGTCCGCCACGCCTGATTGCCAAGTTCGAGCATCCTCCTGCAGCGAATCAGCCCGCTGAGAGGATGATGTACCTCCATCGTATTGGCCAGCGTATGATAGCGTTGATAAGCATGCACGCAGGAAGTTATGCGCCGGCCTGAATAATATGAATGGTGAACATTGCCCGGCAACCACGGCAGAATTCGCTCCGCCTCTTCTTCGCCTCGGTCCTGCGGAAATCCTGCTGACTCCGCCGCACGGTTGACCTCCTCGATAAAGAGACGCGAGTGAGCGCGGTCGAACTGGCTGGTTGTCCACGAAAACCCGTTGCTCTCACCCATCCTGTATTTCCAACCGAACTCCGTCCCATGAAGCGAGCAAAACAGTTCCGGCATCATCCGATCGAGAACGTCTGCCACAGCCTGTGACTCCGGTTGGGTAGGCTCTCCATCAAGAGAGTAATCGGCATAAAGGTTCACGTCATTCACATTGTTGAACCGCAGATCCTCCCACGAATCTGGGTTGACCACCGGCATCAGCCCCACACTTTGCCTGCGCCGAATCTCGGCCGCCTCAGGCGTAACCAGCCACCGCGCCAGTTCCAACAATACAAGGCTTGCGCTGCGCTCCTGCCCGTGCTCCTGCCCAACCATCAGGACGCGCTGTTTGTCCTCGTCGCTGGTATCCCGGTCCGTGATCGTCAGAAGCCAGATCGGTCGCCCCTGCACCGAGTGTCCAACCTTCTCCAGGGCGACAAAACCCGATAACTCGTCCAGCAATTCCCTGTAAAACGACTCCAGTTCCGCCAGCGACGGATAAGAGAGCAGATCACCACTGTCAGCGGATCCTTGAGACCACACTCGAGGACTCCAACGAATGCTCACAATATGTCCTCGTCAGTTCCCCGACTGCCGTGGATTCAGCGCGTCGTTCAGGCCGTCACCCAGGAAATTGATCGCCAGCGTCACAATCCCCAACACGATGGCCGGGATCGCGATCAGATGCGGCCACGTCCGCCACGACGGCATCGATCTGTTGATCATCGACCCCAAACTGGCCCCGGGCGGCTGTATACCAATACCCAGATAACTTAGGGAAGCCTCCAGAATCATGGCGTTCGACATGCTGAACGTGAAACTTACAATGACAGGACCCAGCGAATTCGGCACCAGGTGCTTAAGCATGATCTGCTTGTTGGTCGCACCGACCGAACGCGCCGCCAGCACATAGTCCTGCTCCCGCAGCGAAAGAATCTGCCCCCGTATCAGCCGCGCCTCACCGGGCCATGAGATAAGCGAAAGCGCGCTGAATACGATCAGATAGTCAACATAGACCGTGTTGGTCAGAAATCGCCACCCCGTCTGGTCCTGCAGTGCCGCCATCACGGACTCCAGGGGTTCCGCAATCGATGCATTGATCAGGGCGGCAAAAAGTATGGTAGGGATCGTCATCACAACGTCGGCCAGACGCATGATCGTGTTGTCCACCGCTCTACCTGAATACGCGCTGACGGTGCCCAGCGTCACACCGATGACAAGAGTCAAAAGAGGCACAAGAATTGAAATCAGCACCGCCGTCCGCATCGCATGAAGCAAGCGGCTGAAATAGTCCCGACCAACGTCATCCGTACCCAGCCAGTGCTCCGCATTGGGGGGCATACCAATCTGTTCAAGATTCTGGTCTAGGTAGTCGTAGGGCGCCAGGTACGGCCCGGCCAGCGCTGTGGCATAGGTGAGAATAACAATAATCAGGCCGATCAGGGACAAACGGTTGCGCAGCAATCGCCTGAAAGCGTCGCTCCACAGTCCTCTCTGGCCTGACTCCGGTCTGTCGAGCTCACCGGCAAGGATTTCGCGCCTGGCCTTGGAAGACGCCTGCTCGGCCTCCTGTCTAGAGGGTTGACTTGTCACAGCGTCACCCTGGGATCCAGGAACGGGTAGACAAAGTCCACGATGAGGTTGCTCATCATGATTAGGAAGGCCCCAAAGAGCGTGCAGCCCATCATCAGCGGATAGTCGCGCTGAATCAGCGAGGTCACAAAAAGATTCCCATAGCCGGGAATGCCGAAAATCTGCTCCACAAACACTGAACCCGTGATCAAGCCCGTAACAATCAACCCCAGCGATGTCACCACCGGCGTAATCGCATTGCGCATGACATGCCCCAGAATCACCTGGCGCTCCCTTAGCCCCTTCGCTCGTGCCGTGCGAACGTAATCGTTTTCAGCCACTTCCAGAATGCCAACTCGCATCTGCCGAATCACGACCGCCAGGGGAAACAGGATCAACATCAGTGTCGGCATAATGACATTCGGGTGCGTGATACCCTTCCAACCGTACGGAACATTCATCACGTCAAGCCTGAGCACCAGGATGATGAACAGTAGAGGCGCCAGAACATAAACGGGAACGGTGCGCAGGAATAGACTCCCGCCCACAATAAAATAGTCCACCGCCGTGTTTTGCTTCACCGCCGCCAAAACGCCCAACGGTATGCCGGTTACAACCAGAACCACAAATGCCAGCAGCCCCACCTGGGCCGAAATAGGGAAAACTTTCAGGATCATGCCCAACACGGGCCGGCTGCGTACAATCGAATCGCCCAGGTTGCCCTGAAAAACATTGCGCACATATCTCACGAACTGCACGTGCAGCGGTTGATCAAGACCAAGCCGCGCTCGCTCCCGTGCCACCATCTCTTCCGTAGCCACCACCGTTTCCATACTTTCATACATCATCTCAATCGGGTCGCCGGGCGCCATGTGGCCCAAAGTGAAGATGATCACGAGAACCACCAGCAGTAGCGGGATGATGCCGAGCACGCGCATGATCAAATACTTGAACAATCTGTACTCTCCTCGTCACTCTCGCAATACGAAATGAACTGAAGCTGTCACCTTGTGCGTTACCTGAAGCCTCTCCTCACACCGCCTGACGAACCGCGAATGCCGCGCCAAAGAAAAATCTCGCGGCTTCCTGCGCGAGATTCCTGGGCGAAACCTGTGTCTTGGTTCATTTCAGCCCTCTGGCAGGAACCGGAACTTGCCAAACACGTATGGCGGGCATCCGGGAAGCTGGCTCATGTCCCAAGCCAGCCTCCCTTCTCGCCACACCAGTCAAACGCTAGGCTACCGTTCCGTCACAGTTACCTCTTCAATGTTGTACCAGTTGTTATACCAGGTGCCCTGCAGGCCCTGCACCCAGGGCTTCGCATGCCACGAATAGGAGACCACGAAGAAAGGCTTCCAGACGTAGTCTTCCAGGTAAATCCGCTCCGCCTCGTGTACCAGCTCAAGGAAGCGAGGATCATCGCGGCTTAGCGACATCGCCTCGTCAAGCAGCGCGTCCACCTCGGGATTGCTGTATCGAATTCGGCTCATGGCGTTCCCGGTGTAAGCGGCCCGCCACACTGCATGTCCCGGGTCCGGCAACGTACCCCAGCCAAAGCCGCCCATGTGCACGACGTCCGCCCTGGCATCGCCCCGCGCCCAATCATTCCACCACGGCTTGGTTTCGACGTTCGTTATGCCCAGAGTGTCTCGCCACATCTCCAGGATCATCTCCATGCCCCGCACCCACTCAGCGTCAGGTGTTCCCAGCGCCAAATTGAGTTTGGGCAGGTTCTCGGCCGAACCGTAAGATGACTGGGCCAGCTCCTCCTTGGCCAGTTCAGGATCATACTGAAGCGCGCCAGCCTCTTCGAAAATCTCCGGACGGTGGCCCGACAGGCCCGGGTAGATGGGACCGGCCGCTGGATCCTTGGTGTCACCGTAAATGACCTGTACGATGCGTTCGTGATCAATGGCGTGAATCAGTGCCCTTCTCACCAACGGATCGTCCATCGGCGGCAGATTCGGATTGAATCCCCAGATGTTGCTGTACCGGTAGTTCATCGGCACAACATCTTCAGGATACTTCAGCGACAGCGCATCTCCCGCCGCGCCCGTGAATATGACGATATCGAACTGGTCGTTCTCATACATCAGGCTCAGCGTTTCCTCGGCAAGAACCGACGTTACTTCGACCCGTATCGATGCCTTGTTCTCTCCCCAATAGTTCGGGTTGGGCACGTAGACGTAGCTCATCACATCGTCATCCCACGACTCGATCGTATACGGCCCCGTGACCAGCGGATCGTTGGTCCACCACTCCCCGTTCAGGTCCGCCCACGCCTGTTCAGCTTTGGCCGTGGATGAGTTGTAGTTGGCAAGCACCTTGTAAATGAACAGAGGATCCGCCTCTTTCAGGTTGATCTCCAGCGTGAATTCGTCAACGACCACCAGCCCTTCCATCTCGGTGGCACTGCCATCCCGCACCGCATCATAGCCCACAATGCCGGCATAGTTCGGTGGCACCCAACCGGCCGGATTCTCGGGATTCACCACATATTCGAACCAGGCCTTGATATCACCGGCCGTGAACTGGCTTCCATCCGACCACTTGACCTCAGGATTCACGTGCAGCGTGTAGGTCGTCCCGTCCTCGCTGACGTCGTACGACGTGCACGTTCCCGGCGTCAGATTCGCATCCGGGTCGGCAACGAATGGCGGCAACCACACATGCTGCATGATAAAGCGGCCAAACCCGCCTTCCCGGGCCGGGTCAAACGTCTTCATGCTCTGAATCATGCCGTAGCGAATAACCTGCTCTACGGCAGGCTCCGCCGCTTCCTCAGCGTCCGCTGCGCCCGCATCCCCAGCGGCCGGCGCCGGCGCAACACAGGCTGTGACCAACAGCCCCAAAATGACAATCAGTATAGGCAAAGGATAGCGTTTCATCTTGGATATCTCCCCCATAACTTTCTATGTCTATCGAAGAATCTCCCGATGTCATCACACGCTTGCTGCCGATACACAGAATCGCAAAGATCGAAGGCTGCCCAGACCCTATTCACGATTCACAAAGTTCACATCTTTCCGGCATGACACCTCCCAGTCTCCAATATCAAGATGAAGCAGTCGCCTCAGCCATACCTGGTCCCAACGCTTCAACCGTTCAGGTCCCAGTCCTGAGGGTGGAATCCCGATGTCCGCTCCGCAGCCGAATCGAATACAGCGGTCACCACATGAAAGTCCTCCACCTTACCGGGGGGAATGTTGACCTGCACGATGGTGCCGGGGTTGTGATACACAAAATAGCCGTCAACGTCAGACGGTTCCATGACGTGTCCATCCAATCTGAGATGTTTGAAAGTCACGTCCGGGTGGGGAAGGCGAAGACGGATGGCAAGACCGTTTTGGATCGGCTCTGCCGGCCCTTCATACTCTACCTGGGGCCAAGTTACCTGACGCGACACCGACAGTCCGAGAAATTCGTCCAGGGCATCGCCGTCAAAGCGAGGATTCTGCTTGAGCTTGGCAAACATCGGCTCCAGATTAGGTTCGTTTAGATTCGGCGCCGACGATGCGTCTCCCGGCGCATACAAGTTCCGGCTTTCCGGTGTAGTTGAGACAAATGCCACAACGCCGTCGCGTGCCTCGGGCCACCCGCACGTATGCGAGATCTGAGGCAACTTTCGCCATAATTCAACCCTGCTTGCCCGCCGTTGCGCTGCTGTCTTGCCCCACCCGGCAATAGCCACCGACGACCGGCAACTGACCTGATTGGCGGGGTAGCCGGCATAGGGCTCCTCGCGCCACACCTCATTGCCGACCTGCAGCAGCCGCCGCAGCCGCAGCACCGTGCTTTCCTCCCAACCCACCTCCATAGTCTGTATGATGCTATGGTATTGGATGTAGGAATACAGCCCGCAAACGACCTTCGGCGTCGACGTACTTCCATAGAACCAGCGCTCCACGCCCTCGACCGGCACCGTTGACAGCATCTGCCCAGCACTCTCCTCGCCGCGGGTAGTCAGGTAACCGGCATCCTCCGCCGCCTGGTTCATCAGATCGGGGATCCCCCGCCAGTACCCGCGGTACAGATTCGAAGCCCACGAAATCCCCGTGCTTTCCGTCATCGTCGACTGCTCGAACCAGATCCCATGCACGTCCTGATGGACATCGGGCTGGTACCGGTCCACGACCTCCTTGACCGCCATGGCCTCAGGCTGGTTCTCAGGATCCAGCGGTCCGTCCCACCCCCATCCTTCATAGACCCAGCGGCTGCGGCCGGCGAAAAATTCGGCAACGTCGATCAGCTTTCGGTCATAGCTCTCCGGTTCGCACGCCGGCATGATGAGGACAATCTGACGCCGCCGAATCTCTTCTGCCAGAGAGTCATCGCCGATGAGCCACTTGATCAATTGGAGAAGGCCGGCCGTCGTTACCCTCTCTACGCCGCTGTGTGTCGAAGTAAAAAGGGCCACCTGCTTGTCTTCGTCGGCAACGTCGGCATCGCTGATGCGACAAAGAAGCACAGGCAGCCCCTTCGGCGTTCGACCTACGGTCTCGACCTGCATTCTTTCAGGCCGCGCAGCCGCCCATCTTCTCAGCCCCTCCTCCATCTCCGCTATACTCGGGCCAGGTGTTGGACCCAACTCCGGACGCTGATGCACGTGACTCATAGGCTTTTCCTATTTTGGGCTATCAGTTTGGACAATCGCTACTCTCTGGTCGTTCCTCCTGTACGCTTAGTCCGGTTTCGCATCCACACTGAACTGTTTGAATGTCACTCCACCGAATGGCGACACTACATCTTCCATGGAACCGCAATTTCGTCCTAAGGATCGATCTGAAACGCCTCGATTGCATTGCGCCAGAAGATGCCTTCAATGTCGTCCCAGGACAGTTCGGCGATCTCCGCCGCCTGCTTCATGGCCATGATCTGTTCGTAAATGCAGAGAACGGGACGCGCGTCTGTGTGGGCAAAACTGAACTGTTCTTCATTGGGCTCCACCTGGTACCAGTATCGCCCGAATGGAACATATTTGCCGTGAAAGAAAGCTGAGTCGACACCATCCGAACCGTAGAAGATCCGCTTCAGATCTTCCTCTCGGAACAACGTCAGAAAAGGAGGCATGGTCGTAACCGCCGACAGATCGTACCAAATATTTGGCATGTCGCGCAACCGGTCAATCGCCTCTCGAATTGGCCAGTAGGTAAAGCTGCGCGCGCAATGGGCAAGGATCCACTTGATCCGGGGATAGCGCCGCGTCGTGTACTCTTCGAGGTCTGCCAGGTTCGCCTCATCCGCGCAACCACCCGGCCGCGACAGGTGCATCGTGACCCACAGGCCGCGGTCGTTGGCAAGCTCCATCTGTTCGTGCGTCAGAAACTCATGAATCCTGCAATAGTCTGTATCACCGGTCGAGGAAAAGACCCGATAGGGCTTTAGTCCGATAAAGCCGGCGCGCTTGATATCTTCTTCAATGCGAGAGATGTCACAGGAAGGTGTGACAAGGCGATTGGCCCTGGAAGAGGGGTCCAGTGCAACTTGTGCGGCCAGCATGTGGGTATGCTTTTCCACGTCAATGCCAACCTTGGGCATCCCCAGCAGGAGGAAGTTCATCCGCCGGCCCGGAAACATGAGCCGGCCCCAAGCCCGCAGCGTTTCCAGGTCCGCATACGACCGCGTAGTAGCCGGCGCGTCGGGCCGCATATCCGCCGGATCGAACAGATGACAATGGGCATCAAAAACTCTCTGCGGTACGAAGTCAGCCAGTTCCTCTTCCCAGAATTCGCGATCTGATTCACTGTAGTCCATGAACTGACCTCCCACGGGCTGCATCATGGAAACACAAGCGACTCGCTATCCCCTGCCAAATGTCCTTTGGCACTCAAGCCCAATCAATCGCTCCACCCGACCCGCTTCAGATCCCCAACAGCCGCGCCGCATTCCCGCCGCACACCAGCCGCTTCGCCTCATCCGAAATGTCGGCCGTAATGATCTTCCCCAACTGCGGCCGCGAGTCCATCAGCGCAATGTCCGAGCCAAACAGGACCCTGTCCGCACCGGCCTCACTCACCAGTTGCTCGATTACGCCCGGCGTCCTAAACGTCGAGCACGTCTCAAGATAGATATTGGGATACTCTTGCGCCGCTCTGATCGCCGCCGCCCGCGGCTCCGCGACATTGCCCGCGTGGCCGGACACGAAGTTCGCCTTGGGGAACTTGGCGGCACAGTCAGCCAGCAGTCCGGGGTGTGAATGCGGGTCCGAACCCGTGTGAAAGATGATCGCCAGCCCGCGCTCATTGGCAAACTCATAGATCGGATGCCAGATCGGTTCGTTCAGGTCCCACTGCGTATAAGGCGGGTAGAGCTTGATCGCCACCAGCCCCAGCTCATCGATCGCCCGCGTCAACTCCGCAACCATCCCTTCCGCCATCATCGGCGACACGTACGCGAACCCGACAAAGCGGTCCGGATGCTCCGCCACAAACCGGGCCGTGATGTCATTCCCGGTTGTGCCGTCTGGGTGAAATATGTTGAAAACGCAAGAGACGTCGATGCCCACCCTGTCCATCGCTCGCAGGATCAGTGCCGGATCGTCGACTCCGTTGTAGAGGTCTAAGCGGCCGGTATGGCCGTGAAAGTCGATCACTCTCTGCTCTTCAATCATGTCGACCCTCCCCCTGCAGAATGCGGTGCAGATTCCCTGCGCAGATCAGCTCAAGCTCAGACTCGCTGATGTCCGTATGGTGAAGGTAGAAGAGCATCGTCCCCATCGCCAAGCGGTCATACCACGAGCCGTATACAAACCGCTCGGCCCCATACTCCCCGCACAGCGCCTCCACCTCCCCCAGCGGCTCAATCCGGCTCAGCTCCAGGTACGCGTTGGGCACGGCTGTCATCAGCGGTCGCACCCACAACGCGTGGCTGTAATGAGCGCCCACCAGTACCGTGACCAGCTCCGGAAAGGCGCTCAGCGTCATCGCCAGCTCGTCCGCATCGGCATCGGGCAGCGGAATCCACAACGGGATCCGGTTCTCGCTCAGCCACGAGAGCATCGTCCCGCATGCCCACGGCCTGAAGGGCAGCCCAACCTTACGCGCATTGTGCAACCGAACACTGTGCACGCGCCCCTGCTCGTGCAATCCCTGCACCTGCGCCAGGGAGTCGGGCGTAGGCGTGACAGACCACTGGGGAAAGAGCCTGTCACTGTCCAGCCACTCTTCCAGAAATCCATTTCCGTCTATTGGGCTGACCTCTTCCGTCTGCGCGTGATAGATCAGCGCCCTGTCAACCCCATGCCGGTCCATCTCCGCCAGCAACTGGTCCCGGTTGCGGCACGGAGATGGATGATAGTGAAGATCGCCAACCCGCACATTGGCGTCAAAAACGGGCACCCGCGGCCGGAACGTAAACTGAATAGACATATCTCTTAGCCCTGGCTCGACAGTTTCGAACGGTAGTAGTCGCCGACCTTCTTTATCGCCGTGCTGAAATCGTCAACATCCTTGTCGGTATAGGAGGGGCTCATCGGCATCACCACCGCCGTCTCCAGGAAACTCTCCCCGCCCGGCAGCGACATCGAGCCATAATCCATGGCCGCCGCCTTCTCGCCCGCATAGGAGAAATCAGCCGTCCCATACGCGCGCTGCTGCGCCATCACCGGGTACTTGTAGACCGGATACACCATGTAAGGCGAGTTGGCCGGCACGCCCTCCGCCTGCAACGCCGCCGCAAACTGCTCTGCCGTCGCTCCCATAACCGCCGCGTCCACATGGAAACCGTAGACCCAGTACGAATGCGTCGCCTCCGGCAGGACCGGCTGCAATGAAAGACCCGCCTCCCCGTCGACAACCTCGTTCAGATGGTTGGCGACCCACTGCTTGTGCCGCACCGCGTCCGTCACCTTCTTCAGCTGTGCGATCCCCACCGCGCCCTGAAGATCGGTCATCCGGTAGTTGGGCGCCAGATAGTAGTGCTCGTAGATCGGGCTGCGCGGATTGCCCTTGTCCGCAAACCACTTCAGCCTTTCCGCCAAATCGTCCCGGTTGCTGATCACCATACCGCCGTCGCCCGTCGTCATGTGCTTGCCGCCAAAACTGTAGCAGCCAAAGTCGCCCCACGTGCCGACCGGACGTCCGCCGTATTCGGCCAGCTGAGCCTGCGCGCAGTCCTCGATCAAATAGAGGTTATACTTTCGCGCCAGTTCAACATAGGCCTCCATCGGCGCAGGATTGCCAAACAGATGCACCACGATGATCGCCTTTGTGCGTTCCGTGATCTTGGCTTCGACATCCGCTATGTCGAGATTGCCCGTCCGGGGATCGATATCCGCGAAAACCGGCACCGCGTTCTGGTAAAGAATGCCGATAATCGTGCCCATATCCGTGATGCTAGTGGTGATGATCTCGTCGCCCGGATTGGGGTCGATAGTGCCCACCGCCGTATGCACCGCGGCCGTCCCCGACGTAACCGCCTGCGCGTACTTGACACCGTTCATCTCCGCGAAGTCCCGCTCAAACTGGACGACCTTGGTGCCGCTCAGCCGGTTCAGCTTCCCGGAGCGGATCACCTCGATCAACTCGTTTATCTCCTCCTCGCCCATGTCCCACTGGGGCCCGAACGATCCGCTCCGCACCGGCGGCGAGTTGCGTTCGATTGCAATGGCCATTTCAGAAATCTCCTTGTAAAGTTTCGGTCGCGTTATCCTGACAATTTCTGAACTGCGCGAACCGGTACGGCGAATGGTGTATACACAGCGCGCATTCCTCGCGTTGCATCAGTCCAGCCGGAAGATACGTCTGGGGTTCTCACGGAAAATCAGGTCGGCCTCCCGCTGAGTCTGAATCGCATCGACGTAGGCCCCGTACTCGAACCACGGCGCAAAGAGCGGCTGGTCGGTGCCGAACAGGATCCGCTCCGGCCCCAGAATATCCATCGACCGTCGGATAGTGCCCGCATTGATGCCGCTGCTGCAGAACTCAAAATACACATTCGGCAAATCCACGACCTGCCGCGCGCCCTCCGCATCATCCCCGTGCGCCTTGATTATCACCAGGTCCGGATTGCGCTCCGCCGCCGACCGCACACCTGGATAGGGTGAACCCCCTTCATCCATGTGAATCTTGGTAGGCCGGCCAAACTTCGCGATCTCGTCCAACAGGTCCTGCATCCGCTTGGTCGCCATGTTGCCGCCAAAGGGGCAATAAAGCTTTACCCCCACGAATCTGGGATCCTGAAAATAGCGCTCCATCTGCTCAACCGAACCGGCCAGATCGCGCGGGTCTATGGCAATGTAGCCCCGCAGGTTGGGGTAACGATCGAGAAAGGCCTGCGTGTCCGCGTTTCCCTCGCGCATGTCATAGTTGATGGCGTTATACGAGGACACGAATGTGTACTGAATATTGCACCGCTCTGTCATCTCAGGAACGTTCGTCTCAAAGCGCGTGTTGAACGGCTCCGCACAGTGGAAACCGGATACATGGGCATGAACGTCGATGATCGGCTCATCCGGCAGGTCCGCCTCAGCCCTGATCATGAGTGGCTCCGCAGGCAGCTCCTCGATGTCCATGTCGAGCAGCCGCAGGGCGTTGCCCCCAAGGATCGCCTGCTTCTGTTCATCCGAAATCTTCGCCATGAAGATCTGGTTGCGCAGTGAACGAATCGAATACTTGGGCGAGTTGCTGCCATAGAGCAGCCTGTCGCCGATGCCCGCCTCCACCATCACCTCAATGCCGTCCGCCAGACACAGCCAGCGAATCGCGGCATACACGTTCTCGTACACCTGCATGACCGTAATCAGCTCGCCCATATGCGCATAGCTGACCTCGTTCATGACGACATTTACGCCGTGCCTGTGGCAGACCTCCGCCACCTTCCGGATCCAGCTCAACGCCTGGTCCGATCCTTTGAAATCAACAATGATCGGCAGCCCAGCGGCGCCGACCGCCTCAACCATGTGCTCGAAGACAAGAGTCTCGGGACTCCAATTCTGCGGCCCTGGCGCGAAACGGATCGCCACGCAGTCCCCGTCCACACAGGCCTGCAGGTCGTCCCGCCAGTTGAGGTAATAGCGGGGATCGAGCGTGCCTACGGCCAAAAGACGGGGATGTTGAGCAGTAATCTCGAGAGTCTCGGCCACGGCTTCCGTGTTGATCTGGTTGACCAGGCCCCGCCGCGATGTTGTCAGCGTCAGCGTCGTGTCGTGCTCCTCCGTCTGACTCAGCAGTGCCGCCAGCGTTGTATCCGGCTCAGGGATCGGGTTGACGCTGAATTCAGAAATAAAGTCGATTGCGTACATGGTTGGTCCTTTCAACCGAACTGGTATGAGGCGTGACAACCGCGATCACTGTCCCTGCCGGCCGCGAGCCTCAGGAGATACCGCAAAATGTTTTGCTAAACTTTGCTCTCTTCAATCGCCCTTTCAAATGCTGACACCAGCCCGTCGATATGCTCATCCTCCATCGGCAGCGATAACGCATTCATCGACAGCCCCTGGCTCAGAAAATAACCCTGGTTGAGGAGAGAAAGGAAAACGCGGTGCGCCATCCCACCGTCATTGCCGGCCAGGCTTCGGTAATTCACCAGCGGCTCATCCGTGAAATAGACGCTGAACAGCGAGCCGAGCACCACCGCCTGCAGAGGCGTACTGATGCGTGCGCTGAGCGCCTCCAACCCCGCCCGCAGTCGTTCCCCCAATCCGTTCAGATGCTCGAACGCACTCGGTGTCAGCTGCTGCAATGTGGCAAGACCCGCCGCCATCACCACCGCATGCGCGCTGAATGTGCCGCTCTGGAAGAATCCGGTCGGCTCGCCGCTGCTGTCGAACAGATCCATTATGTCCGCCCGGCCGCCGAACGCGCCCACCGGGAACCCGCCCCCCACTAACTTTCCGAACGTCGTCAGATCCGGGCTGATACCATAGTGCTCCTGCGCGCCGCCGCGCGCGACGCGAAATGCGACCACCTCGTCGAGAACCAGCAGCACGTCGTTCTCCTCGGTAACCCGGCGCACAGCCTGTATGTAATCCTTGCGCACCGGCAGGATACCCGTCTTGGGGTCGAGAATCACGCAGGCAAGCTCGTCGCGATGGCGTCGGACCAGCCGCTCCAGCGCCTCCTCATTGTTGAAGGGCAGGACGATCACCTCTGAGGGGGCGTTCGGAGACATGCCGCCCGCCGTCGGCACCGAATAGGGCTCGTCGGCAGGGCCCGCCTTGTCCACCGGCGGCGCAACGCTGACCTCCACCAGGTCATGGCTGCCGTGGTATCCGCCCTCCATCTTGGCAATCTTAGGACGCCCGCTGAACCCGCGCGCCAGCCGGATCGCGTGCAGGGATGCCTCAGTTCCCGAGTTGCAAAAGCGGACCTTTTCCAGCGAATCCACGCGGCTGCACATCTCCTCCGCCAGCGCCCCTTCTGCACCCGTCGGCGCGCCCAGCGCAATTCCCCTCGTGAGCTGTGCCTCGACCGCCGCATGTACCCCGGCATTGTTGTGTCCCAGAATCTGACCGGTATGGTGATTGGCAAAATCAACGCGTCGCCGCTCGTCGATGTCATATAGGTAGCAACCCTCACCCCGCTGCATGGTGATGGGATAGGGTGCGTAAAAGTAGGCTCCTTTCGCCCCGCCCGGCATCGACTTGCGGTCCCTTTCGAACTGCTCTCGCGAGCTCGGAGTTTCCGAGGCGTAGGTTGTCTCTACGGCATTCGCAGTCTCACCCATTGTCCGTTCCTCACAGTTGTACCAAAGTTCCTATAGCAATTCTATGACTAAGTCGCGCTTAGAGTTAGGTTCCGAAATCCGGCTTAACACTTCGACAGGAGCTACTCGAACCAGTAGCTGAAAATCTCTGCACTTGTCAGACTGATGCGCAATCGGACCGGCCCGTTGGCGGGATCGGGCATCCGGCTATTCTCGCCCCACACAACCGCTTGCCGAACACTGTCTTCACTCAAGCTGGTTGCGTCTTCCGCTCCGTAACCGGGCACAGGTCGGCTGTCGACATCCAACAGCTCAACAGTGACCGCACCCTCGTCCGCCACCGCGTTGACATAGAGCTGCTCCCCTTCCCACGTGAAAGGCTCCGTCACCAACGAACCACCCTCCTCGCCGGCACCCAGCGAGACAAATCCGTCCCGCCGCAATACGGCAAGACAGATGGCCGCGTAGTCCGGGTCCCACTTCGCAGGAGGCCGCCGGAACTTGACCCCCGTGTAGTAAAACCAGAGCTCGTCGTCGCGGCGCACCGGCGAGGACGGTCCCAGCATCTGTAGCGTGTCGTAAGCGCCACCCCCCAAAGGAGATGAGTCGATAAACGGCTGGCGTTCGCCCTGCCGTTCCCACGTATACATATCCCGGCTACTGGCCAGCTGCACATGATGAAAGCCGTCGTGATTGCGGCCGTCGACCGATCGGCCCACGTGGTGAAACATGGACGCGAACCCGATGTAACGACTCTCGTAGCGGGATATGCTGAAATTATAGACATCCACCCCGTGCTCTTCCGGGTGGTTGACCACCGTCTGCTGCAATGCGGGATTGGCCAGCCGTCGCGCGATCACCTCGCGCGCCAGCTCCTGGTCTTCGTCATCCGCCTGAAAGACCAGTTGGGGTTCGCTCCACTCGTCGAAATCCTGGCTCGTGGTTACCGCGTGAGACCGCCCCCACTTTCCCCGCACTTTGACAGTAGCTATGTAACGGTGGTCTGCGGCGTCAAAACTGAAATTCGGTTCATCGCCGGACAGGATAGCCGGCGCGTCATGCTTCTTCCATACGATCCCGTCCGCAGATACCCCAAAGATGATTGAGAGATCGGGCTCCATGATGAAGCTGATCGCCTTGAAGCGGCGGTTCGGGTCCGGATCGCTGGCGTCATAGATCACACCCAGCGCTTCCGATGTGCGTGTCTCGTCCAGTGGGATGGCAACATGATTGTTGTCAAATGATCCCTGGTACTCCAGCTGGCCTATGGACGGCTGGTACCAGTGCAGCCCGTCTCGGCTCTCGTGGTAGGAGGAGCGCCCGTGGTTCCAGTCCAACTTTGCCCCGATCGTCCAGAACTTCCACAGTTCCGCCTCGGCATCCCATACAGGCGCCGTCCGCGTCTGCGGCCGGTAGACGGGTGCGCCGTCAGCACCAACACCCACCATGTTTGGGTCCGAACGGATGACCGCCCCCTTTTTGTTGGGCTGGTGCAGAGTCCTTTCCAGCCCTTCGATTCGGGCAATGTCCTCGTCGTCGAAAAATAGCTGCCTCTCCATACGTGCAAAAATGCGGCTGGAATCTGATGCCATTTCGCCCCCTATTCGAACCAGTAACTGTAAAGACGTGCGTCCCGTAGCCAGAACCTCAACTGAACCGGGCCTTCAGTCTCTTTTGGCAAGAATTCCCTTTCGCCCCAGAGGACAGGCTGGCGTACGCCGTCCGCTGTGAGGCAAACGGAGTCATTCCGTTCATATCCCGCTAACGGCTGACCATCTGAACTGATAAGCTCGCATCGAATTTCGCCGTCCTCGGCTTCAGCGTTCACATAGAGCCGCTCCCCTTCCCAGCGAAAGGGCGCAGTCGAGACAACGCCGCCGTCTGCATCAGCGTCCAGCGAGACAAAGCCATCTCGTCGCAAGGTAGCTAAACAGATGGCCGCCCGCTCGGGGCTGACCTTAGGCGGACGCCAGCGGTGCCGGATGCCGGAATAGTAGAACCAGAGCTGGTCGCCCCTCACCACCGGAAAGGAGGGTCCCAGAATCTGCATCGTGTCATACGCCCCGCTCCCAAGAGGAGACGGCCCAATAAAGGGCGCCCGCTCCCCCATACGCTGCCACCTGCGCATGTCACGACTGCTCGCCATCTGGACGTGATGAAAGCCGTCATGATTGCGGTCATTCCACGCCCGCCCCGTATGGTAGAACATGGAAGCAAAGCCGATGTATCGGCTCTCGTAACGAGAAATGGCGAAGTTGTAGACGTCAACCCCGTGCTCTTCCGGATGGTTGAACACAGGCTGCTGCAGCATCGGATCCGCCAGCCGGTCGGCAATTATCCGCCGAGCCTGCTCCTGGTCCTCCTCGTCCGCATGAAAGACCATTTCCGGTTCGCTCCAACTCTCGAAATCCTCGCTGACCGTCAAGGCATGGGAACGACCGTACGGCCCCGGAACCTTAACAGTGGCGATGAACAGATGCCTTCCTTCATCGAAGCTGAAATTCGGCTCATCTCCCGAAGCAATCGGCGGGATCTCCACCCGCGTCCACTGGATCCCGTCAGGAGAAGTAGCGAACAGGATCGCCAGCTCCGGCGCCATCGTGAAGCTCAAAGCCTTGTATCGTCGGTCTGGGTCCGGGTCGCTTCCGTCATAGACGGCCCCCAGGATCTCGGCTGTACACCCGTCGCCCATCGGAATGTAGACGAGGTTGTTCTCGCGCGTTCCCAGGTACTCCGCCTCCCTCAGAATCGGCTGATACCAGTGGAGGCCGTCCCGGCTCTCGTGATAGCCCGACAGGCCTGCAATGCCGTGCAACTCTTCCGGCGTAATGCAGATTGTCCACAGCTTCCACACCCGCGCTTCCGGGTCCCATACCGGCGCACAACGAATCTCCGGGTTGCCGCCGAGAGCAGGCTCGCGCCGGATGACCGCGCCCTGCTTCTGCGGCTGATGGAACACGCGGCAGAGTCCCTCCATGCGCGCGATATCGTCGTCGTCAAGGAAGAGTTGTCGTTCTCCCGCTGGAAACTGCCTGTCCTTTGCGCCGGTCATCGCTCAATTCCATGCGAGATGGAGACGTTTTCCAAGAGGGAGGAATGGTCTGATAGGGGAGCCCATCGAATGGGCAGACCAAGTCCGCTGTGAGGTTAGTCCAGATGCTGGCGCGGGTCGAATGCGTCGCGCAAGGCATCGCCGAAAAAGTTCATCGACAATACCGCAAAGGCAATCGCAGTCGCCGAAGGCAGCCAGCGCCAAGGCATGTTCTCCAGAATCGGGAGTTGCAGAGCGGTCGTCAATGTCTGCCCCCAGCTCGGCGTCGGCTGCTGTACGCCCAGTCCAAGAAAACTCAGACTCGACTCTGTCAGGATAGCGCCTGCCAGTCCCAGAGTGGCGGCCACCACCACCGGCCCGACGACGTTGGGCAGAATGTGACGAAAGATGATCCGCCGCGTCGGAACACCGACCGCAACCGCGGCGATAACGAAGTCCTGGCCGCGCAGGCTGAGAAACTGGCCGCGTATCAGGCGCGTCATGCCGGGCCAGCCAAAGATGCCGATGATCACCATGATGTTGAAGATATTGGGGGGTAGCACCGAGGCCACTGTAATGATCAGCAGAAAGGTGGGGAAACACATAATGATGTCGGTGAAGCGCATGATGACGTTGTCGACGTGGCCGCCGGCATAGCCCGATACGCTGCCAAGAATGAGAGCAATCGAAGTATAGATTCCCACCGCCACAAGGCCTACCGAGAGCGAGACGCGGGCGCCGAACACCAGGCGGGCCCAAACGTCCCGGCCTATCGCGTCCGTTCCGAGGATGTGCTCGGCGCTGGGCGGCTTGTTCTTCATCTTCAGATCCATGGCCGCCGGGTCGATGCCCGCCAGGATCGGCGCGAAGACCGCAGCGATCACCAGGAGCGACAGCATGATAAGGCCGACCATGCCCAGCTTGTGCCTGAACAGCCGGCGCCAGAATCGCTGCTGTACCGAGTCCCTGCGGGGCACGTCCAGCGTATCAGAAAGTTCAGAAACGGACATCGACCGACCTCTCCAATTCGGACCGCGCCTGTCCGGGACAATGACGATAGAGTAGATGGGATAACATAGGATTCTCAGCTGTTCCGCGCACCGCGGCTGGATCTCTTCTTATTCGTAGCGAATGCGCGGATCTGCGAACGCATACGTGATGTCGGCAAGCAGGTTGCTCAGCAGGACGACGAGCGCGACCATGAAATTCACGCCCATGATGACCGGATAGTCGCGTGAATAGATCGCAGTCAGGCTGTATGTTCCCATTCCCGGCCAGGCAAAAATGTGCTCAATGATGACAGTGCCGCCAATTAGAAAAGGTATGTCCAGGCTAATTATCGTTATAAGGGGTATGAGCGCGTTGCGCAGAGCGTGCCCCAGCAGAACAGCCTTCTCGGCCAGCCCCTTGGCGCGTGCTACTGTGATGTAGTCCTGGCGGATAACGTCGAGCAGGCTGCTGCGCGAGTAGCGCATGAAGCCTGCCATACTTCCCAAACCCAGCACCAGTGCCGGTAGGAACATGTGGTGAACGCGCGTCAAAATCGACGCCTCTTCGCCATAGTTTGTAATGCCGGAAGTAGGGAAGAGACTTATCTTCAAAGAAAACAGAAAGATCGCCCCGATCGCAAATACAAAGCCGGGTGTGGATATCCAGATGAAGCCAAGCAGCGTGAGCGTCTGGTCCACCCAAGTGTACTGTTTTACCGCGGAAAGAATCCCCAGGGCCGCGCCAAAGGCGATGCCAAACAGTAGTGAAGTCGCGGTGAGCTGAAGGGTAGCCGGCATCCGCTGCAGGATTTCGTCGCGCACCGGCGCACCGGATATGAGCGATTTCCCCATATTGCCCTTCGCCAACTCACGCAACCAGATCAAGTAGCGTATATGGGGTGGTTTATTGAGGCCGTAGTTCTCGCGCATCGACTCCAACTGTTCCTCTGTGTAGTTGACAATCGCCAGAGGTGGAATCAATGCGTCGACAAAGTCGCCCGGCATCAGTTCGGTGAATATGAAAGTCACCAGTGTCAGTCCCAGGAGGATGGGTGCTGAGATCGCCAGGCGGCGCAAAATGTAAGTTCGCAAGGTTATGTTCTCACAACCGGGGCACGGAGAGGGAGGAGCAGAGAGGCGGGGAACTGCCTCTCAACTCTCCGCTTTTTCTCCAAATTGTCGTTAACCCGAAACAGACCAATTCACCGCGTTGGCGTAGCCGTTACTCCACGGATAGTAGCGATTCCAGAGGGCGTCCTCATTGAAGCCGCTGACCCGCTTGTTGACTGCCACCGGGCCGATGAACTGCAGGAAGGGCATCATTGGCAGTTCATCATTCAAACGCAGCTGGATCTGCTCGTGGATCGCCATCCGCTCCTCAAGATCGACAGTGGTCGCCGTCTGGTTGAAGAGGGCTTGGGCGTCGGGATCGCCCCAAGGCGTGCGGCAGCGCTCCGCATCCGTGAAGAAGGAGTTGTACTGCTCGGGGAACGAGAAGCCCCATCCCTGATAGTACATCTCGAATTCACAGGCAGCCTGCGTTTCTACGGCCGAAGTGCCTTCCAGGTATTGGAGTTGTGTCTCCACTCCGACAGCCTTCAAATTCTGCTGAATCGCGGCCATGATGTCTTGGTGCAAGGCATCGCTGTAATACCAGTTGACTCGCAGCACGTTGCTCGGGTCCCAGTTGCCGTCGGCTTCCGCCGCCGCCAGCAGTTCCTTAGCCTTCTCAGGATTGTACTCGTACTCGTTGAGTCCGTCAGCCAACCACGGCCGCATCTCCATGTAAGAATTGTACGGTACGCAGAGTCCGGAATACAGACCTTCGCAAATCCCTTCTCGGTCAATTGCGTAAGCTAGGGCCTGCCGCACGCGCTTGTCCGCGAGAACCGGCGATTCGTAGTTCAACAGGAAGACGCGAATGTAGTTGCGGTTCACCAGGTGTACGTCTACATTGTCCAGTTCCAGCGACTGTTCGTAGAAGTCCTGCGGAACGTTCCATACATCCAGTTCGCCCTTCTGCAGAGCGATGAACTGCGTGTCGGCCGCACCAAAGTTCTTGAAGATGATGCGCTCGAGTTTGGGCGTGCCGCCGTAGTAATCATCATTGCGTACCAGTTCGACGAACTGGTCCCGCTCTGCACGTACGAACTTGAACGGACCGGAGCCGATGTTCAATTCCGGTGTGTACCAGGCCGGCGCATGGTGCTCTACGATATCTGCTGGGACCACGTTGTTGAAGATGTGCGCCGGCAGAATCTGCAGGTCAGTGGTTGCTGACAGGTGCCAGCCGACGTTTGTTTCCTCAAGTTCGAAGACGACATTGAAGTCGTCCGGCGCGGAAACGCCCGGCAACTCATCGGTTACGCCGTCATAGTAGTCCTGTCCACCCTTGAGAGCACTGATCCAGCGGCGGGGGTTGATATTGGTGTCCTGGTTCAGGATGAACCGGACCGTCTCCACCACATCGTTCGCAGTGACCGGCTCGCCGTCATGCCACCTGGCGTCCTCGCGCAGTCTGAATGAGTAAACGGTGGCGTCGTCGGATATCTCCCACTCCAATGCCAGGTTCGGGTGCGTATCGTTGTTGCGGTCGAGGTCAAACAGCCGGCTGTGCGTCAGCATGGCCGGCGTGTTGCTGCTGTAGCCATACTGGTAGGTCGGTCGGAACGGGCTGAAAGTACCCCACGGCGAACCTGTGGAAAACGTCATCGTTCCGCCGTCCATCGCAACAGCTTCTTCGGCAGGCGCCTCCTCAGCTTCAGCCATGGGTGCGGGCTCGTCGCTCGGTACGGCAGCCGGCACACAGGCGGTCAGCATGACACCGGCGGCCGTCGTCGCGGAGACGCTCAGAAAATCACGGCGAGAAAGTCTCGTCTTCTTCATAGTTTTGACTCCATTTGGTTCATGAGGCTCGAATGAGAAGTGTTACTGACGATAAGAAAATGCCGTAGTACCACACGCTGGGAGTGAGTCAGCCCCCCGTTCCCGTTAACTGCGGTTACCCCCTCCTCTGCCGGTTATTGTGCATGGCTTGTTTTCCTTTCGTTTGCCCCGCCGCACAGGTAATTCTCGTTCACTGCTCTCCACACAACAACGATCGCTTGAATCGGTGTAGTCCCATGTGTGTGAAATGGCGGTGGCGGGGCGTCGAATCTCTGCTGGCTTCGTATGCCTTCCCCGAAAAGCCTTAGACGCAATTGGTTCTGTTACTGTTTCAATGCCTTGGTGCGTCCCTGATCTAACGGTGAGGCATGCATAGGAGAGCGCTCAACATCGCTGAATTTGGCGGCAGTTTAGCACGTTGATGAAGTCGTGTCAACGAACTCCAAATGCCGGGTGCATCCCAGATTTTTTGCGAAACCTGTCTGACCGGTGTGGGCTTTAGCCTGGTCAATGTATCAACTCCACTTGGAGGACAATATTTTGGGATACACGCCAAATGCCCCGGTGAGGGTCGGTCTGCCTGAGATTGCGAATCACCTCAGATTGGAGTCGCTGAATTCGATCCTCATCTCACCTATCCTGATCTCTCCCGCAGGCAGTAAGGATCTGTCTACCTCATAGTCATAGTCAACTACTGCCCTTCCGATGTGAGGGCCCCCGCCACGGATTCAGCGGAACAATTCGCAGAAGACGCAACAGGAGAATTATGTCAATATTGACATCCCGCAGCACACTGTCAATTTCGTCCCAGCCGTAAACATCAGTCAGATCATGCCGGGCGCCCGGACAGTGCCACTGCCCCGGGTCCGGCGACAATGTTATCGTCTGCTCCTACCTCACCGGCGTAACCGCAAATGACTGCAAAGTCGCCAAAAAAGTGATCGCCTTGCTTCCTACGCGCGCCGAAAAGCGCAGCCGCAACTCAACGCCCTGCAAGGAGTGAGATTCTGACTGCCTATGGGCATCTATACTGGATTCGACAACTCGCTGGTCTGGGTCCCCTCTGTTCTGGGATGTACTCTTGCGAGTCGCGAGGCCTTCTTCATGTGCCTCGCACTAAAATAGCGCCAAGCATGTGTACTACACCTGCCTGCTTGCCCACCCCGTGACTCAAAAGCTTTGGGCTTGCGTGTCCCGCTGAAAGCAGTCAGCGGTCTGGTGAAGGGCTAACGATAGGAACTTGGTCCGGAAACGCGAATTCTGTGTCCCTATTGATCGGTCCAGGGATTCAATACATCAATCCCACAGCCCTCAAAGTCGTTAACGTCTCTTGTCGCAATGGATAGCCCTTGTGAACGGGTGATCGCAGCGATCTGGCAGTCGGCTTGGCTGATTGGATGGCCTGCCATTCGGCGACCGGACGCTATTTCAGCGTAGGCACGGGCAGCTTCACTGTCGAACGGCAAGACACGTTCAGAGAATAGCGCTCCGAAGGTCCGCTCTGCAGCTGCAGTTAATCCTCGTCGTCGTTTTCCTTCGGGCAAAAGCGCGATACCTGTTCGGATTTCTGCCTCGGTAATTGTGGTAACAAACAGAGCGCTCGTAAGTTGATTGTCAAGCCATGCCAGGACCTCTGAGTGCGGGCTTTCGCGCATAAGCTCCGAGATGACGTTGGTGTCAAGAACGAACATCGTCTAAAGTTTCATCAAAAGGCAGGAATTCACGCATCGCTTCCCTCGGAGGGATATCCAGCTCTGTATCTCCGAAGGGCTTGAACAACTTGTGGATCGCCGATCCGAGGTTTCTGACCGGAGCAGTCTCCTGATCTAGCGCCGCGCGCAGAATTTCACGGGCCTCTTGCTCCATGGAGCGGCCGTTCTCGGCTGCTCTAATTCGTAGCCGCCTCTTCAGATCTTCGTCCAGACTGCGCACTGTTACACTGGCCATGATTTCACCCCTGTATGCAATATCAATGGATCATAGCATGATTGCAATGCAATCACAATTGGCAATACTGCTGAGGCGCCCTACTCAATCTACAACTGAAAACCTGACAGCATAACTTTCTGGGTTTGACATCACACTATGTCCAGGTGTGCTCAAACTGCCTAATCGGCGAATCTACTGTGCTGACGAATCGCTGAATTCAATCTGCACTTCCCTTAAACTGATCTCGCCCGAGGGAAGATAGCTTCTGTCCACCTCATATTCCACTTCTGCACGTCGAGCGTGTGGACCGTCTTGCTGCGGGCTCAGCGGCACGATCTTCAGCGGATGTAACAAGAGGATAATGTCAATGTTGACGTCCTGCAGCACACTGTCAATATCGCCCCAGCCGTACACGTCCATCAGATCGTGGCGGGCGCCCAGACAAAGCCACTGCTCCGAGTCGGGCACTAACGTGATCGTCTGCTCCGACCACTCCGGCGTCACCTCGAAGGACTGCGAGGTCAGTACAAAGTTGATCGCCTTGTCCCCCACCCGCGACTGGCAGTGCAGCCGCAGTTCTGCGCCTTGCAGGTCGACATCGCCTTTCAGCCGCAGGGTAAGGCGGGCATTGCGGAAATCAGTCGGGTAGCCGCCGTCGACAAAGCGGTTCCCCCCCAGAAGCGGCGCATAGCTCTCGCCGGGATTATCCTGGCGGGCCGTGTGTAGAATGTACAGAAGATGCAGGTAGCCGCCCCCGGGTGGAGCGTGGTTGGAATCGATACCCCACGGGCTGCGCGAGACCAGCGCCCCGTCTTCGATGACCGCCGGTACCGGCCGGCCGGGTCCCAACCAGGCTATCCATCCCCCCGCCCCATCTTCGAACGTCTCGCGATAGGTCAAGCTGCCCATCTTTCCCAGCCTTTCGGTATCTACTTGGCGATACCCACGGCGCGACCCGTAGCCGAAGACGCCTTGGCCGCCTCGATGATCTCCAGCATATGCACGGAATCCTCGATCGGCGCCGGGGCCGGTGCACCGCTCTGGGCAGCGTCGAAGAAATCACGGAAAAGCTCCTCGGCCATGACGCCGCCGTAGACCGGCGAATGCGGTATTGCAAAGCGTTCCTTGCGCACGCCGCCCGTATTCCAGCCGCGCGCTTCACTGAAAAGTGAGTAGGTTGCCGTTTGCTCGACTTCGCTGCCCCCCGACGTTTCCATTTGGGGTTCAAGATATGGCAGTATCGCGAATCCTTCTGTCCCGCGCATGCCAATGTAGAAATCGTAAGTGGCCCTCCCGCCCAGCAGATGGTAGCCGGCCTGGAACGTGCCCATGCGGCCGCTCTCGAACTTCAGAATCAGAAACCCTGTGTCCTCTACGGCGACTTTCTCCGGGTTGAGGTTGCCTACCATGGCCATTACCTCGACCACTCTCTCCTCCATCAAATGGAGGACAAGATCGAGGCAATGGCAGCCGAGCCAGGAAAGAATACCGTGTCCGGCCTTCTCTGGATCGAACGAATAGGTGGAGGTGTCCCGGTACTGCAGCAAGCCGTTCAGCATCTTGCCTTCGATCGTCATCACATCGCCGAGCGCGCCTCCGGCCAAAGCGCGCTTGAGGCTGAGCGTCATTGGATGATAACGCCACTGCAGCATGGCCCCGGCAGTGAGGCCCTTCTCTCGAGCAAGTTCGGCGACCCTTCGCAGGTCGTCAGACCGGGTCGAGGCGGGCTTATCGTAAAGGACCGGCAGGCCGGCACTTACGACCTTTTCCATGATCGGAGGCGCATGATCGGGGCGTGCACACATGATCACAGCGTCAAGATCGGATCGCGCCAGCAGCGCATCCACGCTGGTATACTTGCCCACCACCCGCCCCGACTCGCCCGCCAGTTCCTCCACGTCAACCAGGTCCGTGGCCGCGCAGACGTGAATCTCCCCGACCTCCTCTAACTGGTCGAGTACGCTGACGTGACCAAGTTCATGGCCGTGGGAGGATATCGCCCCCACGACCAGCTGTCTGTCTCTGGACATCGTTCTCTGCCTCAATCGCGAGGCAGCGGCAATTCGATCTTGGCGCTGCCCTTGGTCTGCGAAATCAGGGCCGCCAGCATGATCTCCAGGGACTCCCTGCCCCGGTAGGGGGAAGAGCTGCTGGGGGCGTCGTGCAATACCATATTGGCCATCTCCTGGACTGCCGGGATCAGATTTGCGCCAAAGGGATCGGCATAGCTCCTCCCCGGTGGCGGCGGCACCTGAACTGGCGTGCCCTCCTTCTGCTCCGTCTTCCAGGCAGTACAGTGCCTGTCCGTAAGCCAGAAGCGGCCATTCGGCCCTTGCAGATCATACTCAAACAGCTGAGGTGTCAACTTGGCGCTGTTCACGATTCCCCGCACACCATTCGCGAACTCAATGATGATCGTCGAGCCCGGATCATACTGCGGGTCCTTCCCGCCCTTGCCGTCATAGACCGGACCGTAATCCTCAAAGCCCTGCTCGTGCGCGGCGATCACCCAGACCGGCGAAGCATTGGCAAAGAAACAGACACCGTCGATCAAATGCGTGCCGTTGCGGAACAGCATCGAGCGGCGGCCTCCCATGTGGGCGACGATTCGCGTCAGCCCGCCGATCTCACCATCCCATACCGCCTTCTTCACGCTCTGGTATGACGGTATCCAGCTGCGCGTGTGGTCCACCGACATCTTTGTCCCATTGGCTTCAATCGTTTCAATAATCCTGTCGGCGTCCTTGATCGTTGTCGTCAGAGGCTTCTCGCAAATGACGCCGCGGATTCCTGCATTCGAAGCGTCACACACCGGATCCGTGTGCAGGTGGTCCGGCGTCGCCACACTGACAACGTCCAGCCTCTCCTCCGCAAACATCTCATGGTAGTCGGTGTACTGCTTGATGCTGCCGGGGGGAAGTTCGGCCCTCTCGAAAAAGCGCGGAAATACGTCGGGGTTGATATCGCAAATAGCAACCAACTCGTACTCTGGCGCCCGCGCATAGGCATATCCGTGAGACCCGCCCAGTCCGCCTCCAATCACGGCCGCGCGCAGCTTTGCTTCTGACATGGTAACTCCTTGTCGTAGTGTGATTTTTCTTGTCGTTGGGGATCTATCCGGCTCTGCAATAAAGGGAGTTCGGCAATGTCGAAACCAGAGCAGATCTGCTGCCGCTCTTCAATCGGCGCGTCAGATAGAGCGAGATACGAACACGTCAGATCGAGCGCTTCGCCCTGGGATTAAGTGCATCGTTTAGGCCGTCGCCCAGGAAGTTGATGCCTAGTGTGACGAACGCCAGCGTTATTGCCGGCACGGCCACCAGCCAGGGACGGTATGACCAACTGCCGATATTGGAGGCAATCATGTTTCCCCAACTGGCCTGGGGCGGTTGAACCCCGATGCCCAGGTAACTGAGCGAAGACTCGAGGACCATCGCACTGGAAAAGCTGAACGTCAAGGTGACGATGACCGGTCCGATGGCATTGGGCAGGAGATGCCGGAGCGCGATCTTCAGTTCCGAGACGCCAACCGACTTGGCAGCCTCTATATATTGTTCCTCGCGCAAGGAGAAAATTTGCCCCCGGATCAAGCGAGCATAGCCGGGCCAGGAGACAAACGCGAGACCCCCGAAAACAACCAGCAGATCCAGCCAGGTTGTATCTGCGAAGAGAGGGAAGCCGGTCGTATCGTATATGTTCTCTGCCCAAGATACGACCGGCTCCTTAATGGAAACAGCGATCAGCGCCGCCAGGAGCAAGCCCGGCACGGACATTACGATATCGATGATTCGCCCGGTGATGTTGTCGGCCAGCGCACCGCCGTAACCCGCAATGGCGCCAATAATTACGCCGATGATTACACTGATAAATGTGGTAAAAATCGCGACGAGCGTCGCCGTGCGCGCGCCCCACAACACGCGGCTGAAGAGGTCTCTCCCGATCTCATCGGTGCCCAGCCAGTGGTCGGCGCTGGGCATTTTGGCCACATTCAGAAGGTCCTGCTCGGTATAGGTATAGGGAGCAATATAAGGGCCAAAAAGGGCGGCAATCAGCAGCATAATAGTGATAATGAGACCGATTACGGAGAGTCGATTGCGCAGTAGGCGGCCCACCGCATCCTTCCAAAGCGACCGTGTCTGGAGCGCCCCTTCCCCCGCCAGCTCCTCTCCCAAACTCCCGTTGGCTACTGACTCGCTGCTTTCGCTCATCTACTCATGTTCCTGACTGTTCAATTGTTTGCGGCGTCGGGTCGGTATGGAATCCGGCGTTCACCGTTCACGGAACCCTTAGCTGACTACTCGATCTTGATTCGGGGATCGAGGAAGGGATATACCAGATCAACCAGAAGATTCGTGAGAATAATCATGATGGCGCTGACCATGGTTACGCCCATTATGACCGGGTAGTCAAAACCCCGAAAACCGGCTTCAGCCACGCCGCCAAACCCGGGAATGGCGAAAATGCTGTCAAGAAAAATGCTGCCAACGATCAAACCCTCGGCAATAAAGCCCAACGTGGTGACAACGGGGATTAGTGCGTTGCGAAGGATGTGGCGAAGAATGATGCGCCACATATGCAGCCCCTTCATCTTGGCAGTGCGAACATAGTCCATCGAAAAAACTTCCAGCACCGCGGCACGCGTCTGGCGAACAACCACCGGCAAAGGACCCAATGCGAGAATGAAGACCGGCAGAATCACCTTGCTCTGGAAGAGCCCGTCCCAGCCGCGGGGCACCCTCATGATATCAAGAACCAGAACAAAGAGGACCAATAGCAACGGAGCAAGCACAAATACCGGCACCGTTCTGAAGCCGAGCGTGCCCCCTACAATCGTGTAGTCTAACCAGGTATTCTGTCTGAGAGCCGCCAGACAACCCAAGGGTATCCCCAATATGGTAGTGACAACGGCTCCGGCCAGACCCAATTGAAATGAAATGGGAAACGTTTTCACGATCATGCGTAGAACATCGCGTTGACCGTTGATAGAGATGCCAAGGTCTCCCTGCGACAGACGCCCAATCCAGCGCGTAAACTGGACCCAGTAGGAGTCGTTCAGGCCATACTGGTCCCGGATTCTCTCTATAACCTCTTCTCTTGCAAGAGTGTCGAGCGTTCCTTCAAACTGGGTCATCATCATCGCCACCGGATCGAAAGGGCTGACCACGGTTAGAGTAAATGTGATGAGCAGCACTGCAATGAAGGTGGGAACAGCCACGGCCAGACGTTTCAGGGCGTAAACGAACATGTTGGGTATCCTTGGCGACTGCTATCACGACGAGCCATCGCTGCCCCAACGCAAGAGGACAGCGACAGCCCGCTGCAGGTTACACGGTAGTCTATCGTTCTGCTACATACATGTCGAGCAGTGAAATCCAGTTGTTGTCCACGTTCGTGTCAAAACCCTTGATCCAGGGCTTGGTGTTGTACTCGTACAGATCCCAGATCATGGGCAGGAAGTAGTAGTGCCCCAGTATGCGCGACTCGACCTCCTGCACGAAGTCACAGTATTCGGGGTCAGCCGATGAGTAGAGCGCCATCTCGTCCACCAGCGCACCCAGCTCTTCATCCACGATGTTGATCTGTCTGGCCGGATCGCCCAGTCGCTGATAAAAGCCGTTCATCCACTCGGCCGAATCGGGAATCACAGCACCCGAGCTGCGGCGCAACACCTGTACCTGCTCACCCTCCTGGCCCCATGCATCGATTCGTCCGGGACGCATTTCGACATTCGTGATGCCCAGGTTGTTCTTCCACATCTCCATCATGATCTCGGCCGTTCGGATATAGTTGGGCGACTGGCCGTTCGTGGTGATGCGAATCTTGGGCAGGTCTTCAGGTCCTCCGTACTTGGAGGCTGCCAGTTCTTCTTTGGCTAGTTCCGGATTGTAGCCGAAATCCGGCCAGTTGTCCGCCTTGTAGCACTGGATTTCCGGCGTGAGATGGGTCTTCATGACCCGGTCGCTGCGCGCCCCTTCCCAAGCCGCGTCGATTGCCAGATCCCAGTCCACCGCATGCACAAGCGCCCGACGCACATTGATGTCGTCGAACGGAGGCAGGGACGTATTCAAAGTGTAGAAGAAGTTGGTGGCATACGGGATCAGGGTGAAGCTCTCCGGGTTTTCAGCACGCAGCGGCTCACGAATGTTGGTGAGCCAGTGGGCGATGTCCACCTCGTCGTTCTGCCACATGATGAAGGACACGTTTTCGTCCGCTGACGCCTGACCGATGATGCGCTCGATATAGGGCTTTCTGTCGCCCCACCACATCGGGTTCTGCTCGACCTCATACTCCTGCGTGTCCGGATCCCAGATCTTCACCTTGAAGGGGCCGTTTACACGCGCCGTGCCGTCGGCGGCCCAAAACTCGCCGCCCTCCAGAATGTCCTCCAACTTGACGATCGCCGTGTTGTAGTTCGCCAGCGTGTCGATAATGATCGGCTTCGGGGCAACTAGCTTGATTTCGAGCGTCTTGTCATCCACCACCACCAGCCCCGGAATCTCGTCCGCTTCGCCGTCAACGACCGGCTGAATGCCTTCGATCAACTTGATGGCGCTATAGTTGAACATACGGCAACCAATGCATTCAGGACTCACCGCATACTCCCAGTACACCTTCACGTCCTGGGCTGTTACCGCTGACCCATCCGACCAGATGGCGTCGGGATGAATGTGAATCGTGTATGTCAGGCCATCGTCGCTGACGTCATATCCGGTGGCCAGCCACGGCTGCGGATTGTGTTCATAGTCTCTCAGGAATAAAGTCATCCAGATATGCGAGACGAAAGGCCTGCCAAACCCGCCCTCAGAGGCCGGATTCATACGACTGAAGTTGCGCGTCACATATCGGATTACCTGCTCCTCCGCTGCATCGTCCGGCAACGGCCGCCCGGCCATCTCTTCCCCATCATCCGCCATGGCGCCGCCCGTGTCCGACGCGGCCGGTCCGGCCGGCGCCGCACAGGCCGTAACAATCAGCGCCAACACCAGCAGCAGAGTGGTAAACAAGAACCTCTGCAATCTGCTTTTCATTGGTATCATCCTCCAGTTCTCTGCAAAACGAAGCACAATACGCTAAGGCAAAGAAGAGGGGTGGAAGGAACCGATTGCCTCCACCCCTGCTTCTCTCAAGTCCGACTTAGTGCTCTGCAATGTAGATATCGAGCAGCGTGGACCAGTTGTTGTCCACGTTGGCATCGAAGTTCTTAACGTGAGGCTGTACAACGTACTCGTACAGGTCCCAGATCATAGGCAGGAAATAGTAGTGGCTGAGCAACCGCTTCTCGGCTGCAGAGACCTTTTCACAGTACTCGGCGCTGTTGGGGTCAAGGGTGGGAAGCTCGGCCATCATCGCGTCCAACTCCTCATCCACTAAGCCAACATCGTGAGGATCCCTGTAATACTTCCACAGACCGGTGATCATCGCGGCGGGGTCGGGAATCGTCGCGCCCCAACTGTTGCGCTGAACGTTGATGAGATCAGCCTCCTGGCCCCAGGCATCGCTCCAACCCGGCCGGATCTCGACGTCGGTAATGCCCAGAACGTTCTTCCACTGCTCCGCCATAATCTCAGCCGTGCGCAGGTAGTTGGGCGACTGGCCGCCGCTGGAGATGCGGATCTTGGGCAGGTCTTCCGGACCGCCATACTTGGACGCAGCCAGTTCCTGCTTCGCCAACTCCGGATCATACCCGAAGTCCGGCCAGTTGTCGGCTACGAAACACGGCAACTCGGGCGTGAGGTGTGTCTTCATAACGCGCTCGTCGCGGGAGCCTTCGTAGGCGGCGCTGATGGCCAGATCCCAGTCAACCGCATGCAGCAGCGCTCGACGCACGTTGATGTCATCCATCGGCGGCTTGCTGCCATGGATCGCGAAATAGAAGTTGGTGGCGTACGGGATGAGTACGAACAGTTCGGGGCTCTCGGCGCGCAGCGGTTCACGGATATTGGTGAACCAGTGAGCGATGTCGGCCTCCCCATCCTGCCACATAATGTAGGTGATATTCTCGTCGTTGGACCACTGCGCGACGATGCGTTCGATATAAGGCTTCTTGTCCCCCCACCAGTTGGGGTTCTGCACAATCTCATACTCGCGCTCATCCAGGTCCCACACCTTGATCTGGAAGGGGCCATTGACGCGCGTACTGGCATCGGCTGCAAACTCGTCGGCGTTCACGTCCTCCATCTTGACAAAACCCGTATTGTAGTGGGCCATGCTGGCAATGAAGGTCGGGCTGGGGTCCGCGAGAGTGATCTGAAGCGTCTTGTCATCGATGGCAGTCAAGCCCGAAATCGTGTCGGCCTCTCCATCGATGACGGCCTGTGCACCCTCAACCACACCCAGTCGCAGGTAGGTCCAGCAACTGATACAACTGGGGCTGAGCGCCCACGACCAGAAGTCGATCGCCTCCTGCGCCACAACCGGGGAGCCGTCCGACCAGGTGGCATCGGGATTGATGTGAATCGTATAGACGGTATTGTCCTCGTTCACTTCCCATTCAGTCGCCAGCCAGGGATGCAGATCGTGATTGCGGTCTCTCAGGAAGAACGGCATCCACATGTGGGAGATCCAGGGTCGCCCGAAACCGGACTCAGAGGCCGGGTTGAGCCGGCTGAGATCACGGGTCACATAGCGGATTACCTGCTCCTCCGCGGCGTCGTCAGGCAGCGGCCTGCCTTCCATCGCCTCTCCCTCATCCGCCATGGCCTCGCCTCCGGTGTCAGCCGGCGCGGCAGGCGCGGCACAGGCCGATAAGGCTAATGCTGCGACCAGGAAAAGTGAGACCAGATAAAATAGTTTCGTTCTGTCTTTCATCGAGTTCTACCTCCGTTTGATTCGATCGCCTTGGGAACTACCTCAATAAAATATGAAGGGGCGAGAGCCCGGTGTGGCTCTCACCCCTTTTCATCTACTCTTCAGCCACGTAGATGTCCAACAGGGTAGCCCAGTTGTTGTCCACGTTGGTTCCAAAATTCTTAATGCGAGGCTTGACACTGTAACCGTAGGGATCCCAGATCATCGGAATAATGGGATAGTGACCGAGCATGCGTGCCTCAGTCTCCTGCACCAGGTCACAGAATGCCGGGTCGTCGCGAGACATCCCCTTTAGGGACTCGATCATCTCGGCAAGCTCAGCGTCATCCGCCATGCTCCCCGCTGCCTCCGGGTTCCCGTAATTGGCCCAGTGGCCCGCCAGGAAGTTGGGCGGATCAGGCAAAATGGCGCCCAAGCTCTGGCGGCGCACATTGACCAGGTCTGCGTCCTGGCCCCAGACATCCAGCCAGCCGGGGCGAATCTCTACATTCGTGATGCCCAGGTTGTTCTTCCACTGCTCTACCATGATCTCAGCAGTGCGGATGTAGTTCGGCGACTGGCCGCCCGTGCTGATGCGAATGGTGGGCAGATTCTCCGGCCCGCCGTACTTGGAGGCCGCTAGTTCCGCCTTGGCCAGCTCGGGATCAAATCCAAAATCGGGCCAGTTGCCCTCCTTATAACACTGCAGCTCGGGCGTCAGCAGCGTCGACATGAAGCGGTCGTCGCGTGTGCCTTCCCAGGCCGCCGAAATCGCCGGGCGCCAATCTACTGCGTGGACCAGCGCGCGCCGTACGTTGAGGTCGTCGATCGGTTCCACGCCTGCCCAGAACGTGTAGAACAGGTTGGTGGCGTAGGGAATCACCGTGAACGTCCCCTCCTCCAACTGCTCCCGCACATTGGTTAGGAAGAAAGCAATATCCACCTCATCGTTCTGCCACATAATGAAGGAGATATTTTCGTCAGCTGAAGGGGTGGCGATGATGCGCTCGATGAACGGCTTCTTGTCTCCCCACCAGTTGGGATTCTGAACGATCTCAAACTTCTGCTCGTCGACGTCCCAATCCTGTAACATGAAGGGACCGTTGACGCGCGTCTCAGACGTCGCCGAGAAGTCCTCTCCAGTGATATCCTCTACCTTGACGAAACCGGTGTCGAACAATGCCACCCGCTGCGGGAACAGAGGGTCGGGCCCAACCAGCCGGACCTCCAGCGTCTTGTCATCCACCGCCACAACGCCGGATACCTCGTCAGCCTCGCCGTCGATCACTGCCTGCGCGCCCTCGATCAGGTCAAAGCCCGTAAACCGGGAAAGGTAGCACCCAACGCATTTGTCGGGGTGCAGTCCATACTCCCAGTAAGCCTTGGCCTCCTGCGCAGTCACGGGCGAGCCATCATTCCACACCGCGTCCGGATGGATATGAATCGTGTAGACGCTCTGATCTTCGTTGGCGTCAATGCCCGTAGCCAGCCAGGGTGACAGATTGTGCTCCGCATCGCGGATGAAGAAGGGCATAAACATATGGGAAATAATGAAACGCCCGAACCCACCCTCAGCCGCAGGGTTCAGCCTCCCGAAGCCGCGCGCGACGTAGCGAATGACCTGCTCTTCAGCTGCGTCGTCCGGCAACGGACGGCCCATCATTTCGCCCTCTTCGGCCATGGCCGCCCCTGAATCGGCGGGAGCGGGGGCCGCCGGGGCCGCGCACGCGCCAAGAACAACCGTTACCAAGAGAAGCGCAGATATTGCGAATCGGAGATGCAATTGTCTCATGTGTGTTTCC
>JAPPKG010000550.1:0-4134 GCA_026914085.1 Caldilineaceae bacterium
TAACTCCCTTGAATTGTAGACAGAGGATTGTACACCCAAGCGTGTGATGTTAGTCCGACGGCGTCGCGACAAACAGTCGTCCATTGCAGTCACTGACCACTGCTGTTACGCCTTCAGGCCCGTCATCGCAATGCCGCGGATGAAGTAACGCGAGGCAAAGCTGTATATCACCATGACCGGAACAACCGTCAGCATAGAACCGGCCGCCCACATCTCGTAACGCGTCCACCACAAATTGCGTAGGCCGGCCAGCACCAGCGGAAGCGTCTGGTTATCCTGGCTGTTCAGGACGATGAGCGGCCACAAAAAACTGTCCCAGTTGAAGAGGTAGACAAAGACGGCGAGCGCCGACATCGGTGACAACGACATCGGCAGCACTAGAGTGAAAAAGATACGCCATTCGGACGCGCCGTCAATGCGGGCCGCATCGATCAGTTCGAACGGAATGCTTTCCATGAACTGGCGCATCAGGAAGATACCGAATGCCGTATAAAAGCCGGTTATGATGATGCCGCCCAAATGGTCGGCCAGGCCGAAACTGTTCGCAATCGTGATATACAGCGGAACCATGATCACCGCAAAGGGCACCATCATAGTCGACAAGATGATGGTGAAAAGTACCTCCTTGCCCACAAAACGATACTTGGAAAAGATGTACCCCATCACCGACGACGTAAAAACGGAAACGACCGTCACCGACACCGCCGATACGATGCTGTTGCGGAAAGCGGCTACAAAATTCACCCTGCCTAAAATCTCTTCATAGTTGCGCAATGTCCACGTCTCGGGCAGCAGCGCCCTTGATTCCACAAGCTCTTTGAACGGCTTGAGCGAAGCAAAGATCATCCAGATAAAGGGGAAGATGGCTACCACGACCATCCCAATCAGGAAAATCTGTATGAGACCTTGTGATATCAAAATTCGCCTCGGCAGCCGGCGTCGCGCAGGTCTTGCCTCACTTATAACTGCCATTACCGTCTCTCCTCCAATGTTAGGTCGCCGATTTCCTTCGCCAGGGCTCGTTCCAAATTCATGTCACGTGCCGGGGACCGCTAGTACGACCACGACGGGCGGATCAACTTTATCTGCAAAATGCTGATCGCCAGAATGAACGCGAACTGCAGCAGGGACGCGGCCGTGGCCGTGCCGAAGCGGATGTCTAAGAAGGCTTCCTGGTAGATCAACATATTGTACAGGTAAGTAGAGTTACCCGGCCCCCCCTCCGAGCCAAACAAGACGGTGGGAAGCGTGAACTCCTGCAAGGAGCCGATCGCCAGCAGTACGGTGATTAGCAGGATCGTATGCCCCATCAGGGGCATGGTAATGCGCCAGAACTGCTGCCACGGATTCGTCCCGTCAACCAGGGCAGCGTCGTACAGTTCCGACGGAATGTTCATCATGCCCGCCGTGAGAATGACAACGTAAAAGCCAAGCCCCTTCCAGGTGGCGATGATAACTGCGGTTGGCAGTGCCGATGAGGAGCTGGAAAGCCACTGTAGTTCGGGCAACCCTACGCCGCTTAACAGCTTGTTCAGTTGCCCTACCTCTGGGTCCATCAGCATCTTAAACAACAAGGAAACTGCCACCAACGAGACAACAACAGGAACGAAGATCAGCGCCTGATATACGTTTCTCCCCCGCCTCACCTTGGACAAGAAGACTGCGATGAGCATAGCCAGAGGCAGATGAAATATGAACGAATAAACGGCCCACAGGATCGTATTCTTCACCGAAACCAAAAAGAGGGGATGCTGAGAAATTTTGAGAAAGTTGCCTATACCCACAAATGGGCTGTTGGCCGGATCAAGCAGCTTGTACGCCACCGTCGACATGCGGAACGCCTGAATGATCGGCCAGAAGCTGAAGATCCAATACCAGATTAGCAACGGTACGATCATCGTGAAGCCAAACCAGAACTGCGGCTTGCGCAGCGTCTTCTTTACAACAAACCAGGCGCCCATCGTTTCAGCCCGGCCCGAGGCTCCGCTCCCGCCTGCAATTGATGTCATTTTCAGGTTCCGTTTTCAGTAATGGATGAGCGTCTTTACAGCCTTCCCGGACCCACCTAATCTACCGCTTCAACGAGCAGCAACTCTGAAGTCAAGGCCGTCTCCAGTCGTGACGTGACGCCAGTCCGCGTGAGCGCAATTCCGTCGACTTCGCAGCTTTCTGAGCTGTTGTCAAAGGTGACCCGGTACCGCCTCCCTGGATCAATCCCCCTGAATCGCAGCAAGTACTCTGGTTTGGCCGGATCACCCAGTCGAAACAGTCCCGCAACGGCTCGCGTTCGGTCCCGCGATGCCAGTTCCAGTACCCCCCAGCCCCTCGGCTCGAATCCCTTGACCACCGGCGTATGATGATAGATCCGGCTGGTCGCATGGATCGGGCGAACGAACTCCTTGTAAATCCGTACGGCATTGCGGATGCGCGCCTGCTGGACCGCGTTGGGAGCGGCGTCCTTGAGGTGAAACCAGTTTAGCGATGGATGCACGAACAGCTGCAGCCGGAACTGAAAATCCAGTTCAGCCGTCCGCTGCCCCGACTGGCCCATGCCCGCTAGCCGGTCCACCCGCTCCGGCGGCAACGCCATCGACATCCCGTTCGTAATCGAAAACGCCCTCGGCGCTATCTGCCAGTCGGTCACCCATGTATGGTCAAAATAGCGGACCATGCCCACATCGGTCCGGGCGCCGCCGCTGGCGCAATTCTGAAAGATCACATGCTTGTGACGCGCAGAAAGCCGTGCGTAAATGCCGTAGACTGCCTCGTAATAGCGCCAGTAGGCGTTCTCAACATACCCTGACTGCTCGCTGTATGCCCCCGCGCCGATATTGCCGACGTTGTAGTCCAGCCGGAAGAGGTCCAGCTCGTGCTCCACGATCAGACGGTCGATCTCACTCTCCATCCATTCGGCCACTTCGGGCCTCGTGAGATCGATCATGCCGCCCAGCCCGCCCTCGTCACCGTACGGCCGGGCCAGCCATTCAGGACGCTCCGTGGCGATTCTGCTTTCCGGCCCGACCCGCTCCCCGTCCATCCACAGGCCGAACTTCATGCCCTTATCGTGCACATAGTCCCGAAACGGCTTCAGGCCTCCCGGAAAACGCTCAAGACTTACCTGCCAGTCGCCCACCGTCGCATGCCAGCTCCCATGCGGCGGCGTATACCAACTCGCATCGATCAGAAACACCTCGGCGCCCGCGTCAGCGCAGGCGTCGATCTCGGAAAAAATCAGCTCAGGCGTAAGCTCCTGCTCCGGCCCGATGCCGCTCACGACCAGCCCCGCATGTTCGAGATTCTGCGGCGGGATGACGCTTGTCCGCAAGTGGTCATGCAGCGCCTGAATGCAGTCGTCGAAATCTCCGATCACGACCCCCAGATGCATCTCCGGCGTGGTAACCGTCTCCCCGGGCCCGATGACGCGCAACGGCGCCGGCCCGTCAGGGCCGGCACGAAACCAGAGCCGCGACCCCTCCCGGCTATCCCCGTCGTCCACGTCAAACTCGAACGCATACCCTCCCGACCAAGCCAGCGTCCCCACGAACTGCTCACCGCCCTGGTGATTGCGCACCACAAAGAAAGGGTGTCTGTGACGCCCCCGTCGGTAACGTCCGTCAATCCGGTAGCCAGCCCGCGGCAGCGCACGCCAGTCAAAGTCGCCCTCATTGCCCCAGTGCGTGTCGATAAAGTAGCCGACCGAGTACGGCGACGCCTCGTCATCAATGTCGTATGCGCATGTCTGCAGCACACCGCTCCATGGGAAAGCCGCCGAAAGCGCTGCAGGCTGCTCGGAGCAATTCTCGATCTCCAGCCAGCGCGTCAGGATCGGCGTGCCATCTAGAAGCGTGTGAATACGCACGACCACCGGACGCACCGTGTGCCGCAGTTCCAGTTCCGCCTTCAACCCATTCTCTTCTTTAGTCTGCGAAAAGTCGCCCCATTCCCAGTGCGATCGCAGAAGCTGCCCATCCACCTCCACCCAGAACGCCTGCGGTGCCGGATGCGAAGCCGCGTCAAACCGTTCCGGCTCGGGATTCGTGTACCCCGAACCGTTCCAACCCCGCCCCACCAACTGCCCATGGCTCAATGATTCCTGGTAGGCGGCCAGTCCAGACCGGTATGAAATCGTGGGAT
>JAPPKG010000381.1:0-4127 GCA_026914085.1 Caldilineaceae bacterium
CTGCTATGGTGCAGGGCGGGCACGTACAGGCAGGCGCCCTCGCCAAGGCCGGCTGCCGCAGCAAGATCTGCCAGCGGAATAACGCGCGCAGAGCGAGCACCATTTCCTTCCAGACAGATAAGTTGCAGCGGGTGGTCGTCGGGGTAGGCATTGCTCAGCACGGCGCCGACCCCCTGCGCAGTCGGCTCATCGGTGAAGTCAAGCACCAGCGCCGGCCGCCCCAGGTCGAAAGGCGGATGATGGCGGTCGGCCAGGCGCGCCGCGCCGATGATCTGCACGCCCTCATGCGGGTCTATGCCCGCGATCTGCGCCGCCGCTGCCGCCGCTTCGATTGGATCACATCTGGTCATGGTCGTCCGATCCTGTCAAATGGGCCGCTCGAACCTGTGTCTGACCGTAGGGACATCTGCCTTCAAGGACAGGCGACTGTGCCCTCTAATTCATCTTATTTCGCCGGTCGATTCCTGTGGAATGGTGGCTCTGAGGCTTGGCAATGATATTGAATGCTGCTAAAGTAGGGCCCAGCGGCCTGTCAACCGGCAGCCAGCCCATCTTGCTCCTTTTCTGAGACGATCCGTGACGGATATCCTGCCCAACTGGTATACTCAGCCCGCCCGTCCCACTGCCATCGCACGCCAGGCGCCGGATGGGCGCGAGGTTCGCATTTCGGTAATCGTACCCTGCCGAAACGAGGGCCGCAACATCCGACCCGTGCTCGAATGGGTTGTGCCCTATGCCGACGAACTGCTGGTCGTCGACGGCCACAGCAGCGACGATACGCGGGACATCGCCGCTGAACTGGGCGCCACCGTGCTTCTGGATAATGGCAAAGGCAAAGGCGACGCCATCCGCGTCGGCATCGCCCGCGCCAGCGGCGATATCCTCGTCTTTATCGACGCCGACGGCTCCCATGACCCCCGCGACATTCCCGCGCTCGTCCAGCCGATCATCGCCGGCAACGCCGATCATGTGTCCGGCTCCCGCATGTTGGGAGGGAGCGACGAACTGCACGCCACCATCAATCAGTTCGTCCGTCTCTTTGGCAGCCAGGTGATCACACTCAGCATCAACTATACCCAGGGAGTGCGCCTGACCGACTCGCAGAACGGATTCCGGGCGATCCGGGCCGAGGTAGCGCGCAGCCTGGCGCTGGAATCAGAGATCCCTACGATCGAGCAGGAGATGGTAATCAAGACTGTGCGCAGCGGGTATCGGATCTGCGAAGTCGCGACCCACGAATATGTGCGCACCAATGGAGAGTCCAACTTTCGGGTGTTGGATGTCTGGTTCCAATTTGTCAAGAGCTGGCTCTACTATCTCTTCTTCTGGCGGCCGCCAAAGCGGACTGCAGTGAGCGTCAATGCCGAGAGTCCGGAACAGAGCGGCAACACCGTCGAGGAGACGAATTCCCCCGGTTCTCACAAGCTATCCGGGCCAGGAGAACAGATACCGAAAGCCAGCTCCAGGTAAATGTCCCAATCCCGTGAAACGGGGGAGGCGCCGCGCCGATTCACTCCTGCTCTCCCTGTTGTTCGTCCCACGATTCGCCATCTGTTGGCGTTCTACCTCCTGCTTGCCAGCCTGTTCAGTTTTATAACCCCGCCTTTTGAAGCGCCCGACGAAATCTGGCATTTCGCCTTTGTTCAACATCTGGTGACGCAGCGGACGCTACCGGTCGCAGAACCGAATTCGCGCGCCCTCTGGCGGCAGCAAGGCACACAGGCGCCCGCCTACTACGCCGGCGCGGCTCTGCTTACCGCACTGATCGATCAGTCCGACTTCCCTGAACTCTTCGCGCGTGCCAATCCCCACCGCGCCATCGGTCAACCCGACACCCCCATCAACCGCAACTATCTGATCCACCAACAGACGGACCGCTTCCCCTGGAGCCGGTCGGTTCTGGCACTGCACGTCGCCCGTCTCTTCTCCGTCTTCCTCGGCGCGGTGACCGTCTACGCGGTCTACCGCACGCTTCACCTCTTTCTCCCCGCGCAGAGTGCCCTGCTCGGCGCAGCCTTTGCCGCCTTTCTGCCCCAATTTGTCTTCATCAGCGCATCCGTCAGCAATGACAACGCCGTCAACGCAGCAGCTGCGCTCGTCCTGTGGCAACTGACGGAAATGCTGGTGGAAGGAGGATGGCCGCAAAAAAGCCGCTTGCTGAAACTCGGCGCCGCGCTCGGCCTGGCGCTGCTTTCCAAGCTGAGCGGGCTGGGCCTGGTCGGCGTCTCCGCGGCCGCTGTCCTGTGGCTGACCTGGCGGAGCCGCAACCTTCGCCCCATCTATGATGCTGCCCTCTGGACGGCTATTCCCGCCATCCTGCTCGCCGGCTGGTGGTACCTGAGAAACTGGCGCCTATATGGCGACCCCCTGGCCTGGGATATGTGGGAAGCCAATATCCTGTTGCGGGTCATCCCGGCTGGCCCGTATCAGATCCTGAGCGAGTTGGGAGGGCTGGAACGTTCCTTCTGGGGGCTGTTTGGCTGGCTCAACCTGCCCTACCCAGCATGGGTCTACCTGGCTCTGCGTGTCGTCGCCGTCTTCGTTGCGCTTGGGCTGCTGTTGCATCTCGCCCGGACAACGCGTGCCGGCGGCGCCCGCCTCGCCTCCCGCGTGCCTCACGCCTTCCTTCTGCTCTGGCTGCTCGTTCTTACCATCTCCTGGCTGCGCTTCATGCGGGTGGCGCCTGCTGCCCAGGGACGCTACTTCTTTGCCGCGCTGCCCGCTCTGGCCCTGCTATGGGCCCTGGGCTGGATGGGATGGGCAAGCAGAATCGGACACAGAACCGGCCATAATATCGGCTGGAGCGTCACCTCTGCCCTCGGACTGCTCACGCTGGCCACACCTTTTCTCCTTATCCGCCCCGCCTACACGCCACCACCGATGTCAGTTCCTGACAGCAGTTCGAACACTGCTGTCTCATCGACGCCCCACGCCCTCTTTCTCGCCGGAAACTCCGAGATTCGGCTGCAACATGCGGCCGCATCGTATGACGCGCTACAGGGCCGGACTGGCGAACAAGATCCTCAACTGCCGACCGTATTCCCCGGTGACGAAGTCCGGGTGGATCTGGCGTTCATGACCAACGCCCCGCTGGCCGCTGACTGGTCCCTCTTCATTCATCTCGTGGACGGCACCGGCCTGACCGTCGCCCAACTGGACTCGATGCCCGGCGGCGGGCTGCGCCCGACAAGTGGCTGGCTGCCTGACCGCCTTCTTCTCGACAGTTATACCGTTGCGATTCCGGAGACGGCCCATACACCGAATCGGGCCAGCTGGCAGATTGGCTTCTACGACCACCACAGCGGCGAACGTCTGCCCCAACGCGACGGCGGCACAAGCTATACGTTCGGCGAGGCAATCATCTGCCCCGCCGGGTTCACCGTTTCGGACTGCCAGCCCGGGGGCAAGGCCGACACGTCCCAGGACGGCGGCCCCAGCATTCCAACCCCGGTGCACGTGCAGTTTGCCGACAACATTGCCCTCGCCGGTTACAGCTTCAACAGCCGTACACCGGTGCCCGGTGAGGAGATGACCGTTACCCTGTACTGGACCGCAAACGGGCCGGTGGCTGAACCGTATACCGTCTTTGCACACCTGCTGACAGACAGCTTCGACATGTTCGGCGGCGCCGATCTGCAACCGTCGCCTTCAACGGAAGCCTGGGTCGCTGGCGAGACCGTCGCAACCGTGCACACGTTCATCGTCCCGCCGGACGCACCCCCAGGACTCTATCAGATCGAGATCGGCCTGTACACCCGCCCCGATTTTCGCCGCCTGCGCGTGCTCGACAGGATCGACCCGGCGCAAGAGGACCGTCTGCTGCTCGGCCCTCTCCGCATCGAGTGAGCGCCTCAGCGGTTACCAATACCTGGGTGCATCCCTGATTTGGGGTGGGAACAGTTTGGCGGGGAATCAGTGCCAGCGGTGGCTGGCGTTGTTTACCGTCTTTGGGCGAGACGCAGTGCAGGCGCCAGGCCTGGCCGTACGGTGGAGTCCGTCAGTTGGGGAGGATGCGAGGGCAGGCACAAGGCCGGCACATACGGGGATCTGATGGGACTGGCGGGACGTGGTCGGGCTGGACACCTTCGATTAGGCACCTGTTACGAATACCGACACCCGGTCGATGA
>JAPPKG010000113.1:0-4124 GCA_026914085.1 Caldilineaceae bacterium
CCCCCCCCCCCCAACGCCCCCCCTAATGCCTCATCGACCGGGTGTCGATATTGGTGACAGGTGCCTAATCGAAGGTGTCCAGCCAGACCACGTCCCGCCAGTCCCCGAGCCAATCTTGCTCAGACAAAACCGCGTCACTCTCTCCTCACTCCTCTCCACTCTCTCCTCGCCCTTGTGCCTGCCCTCGCACCCTCCCCAACCGACGGACTCCACCGTACGGCCAGGACCTGGCGCCAGCACTGCCTCTCGCCCAAAGACGGTAACAGTTCCAACCACCGCTGGCGCCGATTCCCCGCCAGACTGTTCCCACCCCAAAATCTGGGATGCACCCCCGCATTCCAACAGTTTGACTTTTGTCGCTACAAGAACTATAGTGACGCGAAGGAAAAAACTATTCGGGCATTCTAATCCTGATGCGTGCTCAAAGACAGGCAACCTACCTGAATACCTGCTCGTGTCCTTAGCGGGCACCGCCAGCATGAGGCTGGTGGTTTCCCGCTGTCCGGAACAGGAGCGATGAGGGCGTTCGCTTGGCTTTTGGCCCGTACTCGACAGACGTTTCCCTTGTCGAGTGACCCCAGTCCATATCAGTTGGCGCAGGTACATTTCGGCTAGCGCTTGGAATCAGGATACCGTGCCAAGTTGGAATCCAAACGCCGGACTCATCGCTATGATGGTTCCGGCGTTTTCTGTGGGGTCGCCCAGGGCCTCGATCACGCTGTACTGAAACGATCTAGAAAAGGAGAGCCGAAGAATGGCAACTGTGTTCGTGCCGACCGCACTGCGCCGCTTCACCGCCGGGCAGTCCAAGGTGGAAGCGACCGGAACAACGGTTGGCGAAGTGATAGGTCAACTGGAAGGCAACTACCCGGGCATCGGTGAGAGGCTACTGGACGAAAACGGTAACGTAAAACGGTTCATTAACGTGTTCCGCAACGACGACGAGATTCGCACCCTGGACGGGCTGGCGACGTCCGTCGACGATGGCGACAAGATTTCAATTGTGCCGGCGATGGCCGGCGGGAGCAGGTGAACTATGGCGCAACTCAACCGAGATCAACTGCTGCAGTTGGCAAGGAGCGAAGTCCAGGAGATCACTGTCAACGATGTGAAGAACCGGGTCGACAGCGGCGATGACATGACGCTCATCGATATTCGTGAGCGCGATGAATGGGTACAGGGGCACATCCCTGACGCCTCATTCCTGCCGCGCGGTCATCTGGAGCTGCAGATCGAGCAACACCAGCCGGACCGCTCGCAACCGGTCGTGATCTACTGTGCTGGCGGCGTGCGCTCACTTCTGGCCGCACGCAATGTGCAGGAAATGGGCTATACCGACGTCTACTCACTCAACGGTGGATTCGGCGGCTGGAAAAACGCAGGTTTGCCTTTCAAGGTGCCCACGGTACTGTCCGACGAGCAGGGCATACGCTACAGCCGTCACACGATTCTGGACGAAATTGGGGAAGAGGGTCAGATCAAGCTTCTTGACAGCAAGGTGCTTCTCATCGGCGCCGGCGGCCTGGGCAGCCCGGCCGCCATATATCTGGCCGCCGCCGGTGTGGGCCAGCTCGGCATCATCGACTTTGACGTGGTCGACGTTTCCAACCTGCAGCGCCAGGTTCTCCACGGGGAAAGCGACGTCGGCCGCCCCAAAGTTGAATCGGCCCGCGACCGCATCGCCGAAATCAATCCCGATGTCACAGTCGTGGGCTATCGTGAACCCATCACGAGCCACAACGCTTTCGAGATTATGCAGGGCTACGACGTCGTCATAAACGGTTCGGACAATTTCCCGACGCGTTACCTTGTAAACGATGCCTGCCAGATGCTCGGCATTCCACTCGTGGACGCCAGTATCTTCATGTTCGAGGGCCAGGTGACCGTATATCAGCCGGAACAGGCAGATGCCGGCAGCCCGTGCTATCGCTGCCTCTACCCGGACCCGCCGCCGCCTGGCGAGGTGCCAAGCTGCGCCGAAGCCGGCGTGCTGGGCGTCCTGCCCGGCATCGTAGGCTCCATCCAGGCGATCGAAGCAATCAAACTGATCGTCGGCATTGGGGAACCTCTATCTGGCCGCCTGCTCATGATCGACACGCTCGACATGACCTTCCGCACACTTACAGTGAACCGTGACTCAGACTGCCCGGTCTGCGGCGACAATCCGACCGTCATCGAGTTGATCGACTATGAACAGTTCTGCGGCATGCCCAGTTTCGACGAGCATGCGACGGACAGCGTCGCCGAGGCCTTCGCGGAGACGGTCGCGGCCAATGGTGCCGGTCAGCCTGACCTGGTAAAGGCATAGAATGAATTCAAGTCAGCGGATAGTGTTCTACACTATCCGCTGACTTTCGAGCCGTCAATGATTACCCAGACCTTGTCACCCACAATCACAGAGAATCGCGTTACAGATAGCGCGATCTCTGTACTGGACGACATCGGCAATACGCCTCTGCTGGACCTGACCCAATTCGCCCACAGTTGTGGCGTTCTGGACCATGTACAGCTGTACGCGAAGGCAGAATGGGCGAATCCTGGGGGTTCAGTAAAGGCCCGCGCAGCTTTGAAGATCGTAGATGAGGCCGAAGCCGACGGCAGGTTGGGCGCTGGACAAATTCTCATCGACAGCAGCAGCGGCAACACCGCTATCGCCTACGCGTTGGTGGGCGCTGTCCGAGGATTCCCCGTCCATCTGGTGATGCCAAAAAATGTTAGCCGTGAGCGCAAGGCCCTCGTAAAGGCGTACGGCGCCACCCTGATTGAATCGGATCCACTGGAAGGTTCCGACGGGGCAATCCGCCTGGTACGGGATATTGTCGCGGCGGATCCGGATCGTTACTTCTACGCCGATCAGTACAACAACGGCGCCAACTGGCGCGCCCACTACGAGGGCACGGGCCCGGAGATCTGGCAGCAGACGCAGGGACGTGTAACGCACTTCGTTGCCGGTTTGGGTACCACCGGGACATTCGTGGGCGCAGGCCGGTTCCTGCGGGAACAGAATCCGGCGGCGCAGCTGGTTGCCGTGCAGCCGGACGACGAACTCTCCGTAATTGAAGGTCTGAAATTCCTGCCGACAGCTATCACACCTGGCATCTATACACCGTCTCTGGTAGACCGTCACATGACGGTTTCCGCAGAGACTGCATGGGACGTCACGCAGGCCCTCGCGCGTGCGGCCGGGCTGTTTGTCGGCTTCAGTAGCGGGGCAGCCGTTGCCGCTGCAGTCCAGATGGCAAAGGAGCTTCCCCGCAGCGCCGACGGCGTCGTCGTTACCCTCCTTCCCGACGACGGCAGCAAATATGTAAGCCTGGGTCTGTTCGACTGAAGCGAGCAGACCTCCCCTCAGGCCTCCGCCGGACTACCCAGCTCAACCCTCTCCTCTCACTCCATACGCAAGGCCTCCGCCGGGTCTGTCCTGCTCATGCGCCAGGCCGGATAGAGACCGGCCAGCAGCGCAGCTGCCAGTGCAACCATAAAGGCTTGCCCAAACTCTCCAACCTGCAGACGCATTGATAATGTCCAACCGAATGAGCGCAGATTGATTATGTAGATGAGGATCAGCGCCAGGATGAAACCGGTCGGTACCGCGATCAGTCCTGCGCTTGTTCCGAGCAGGCCGGTCTCCAGGAGCGTGAGCCCCCACAGCTGCCGCCGCGTCATGCCGTTGGCCCTTAAAACGCCGATCTCCCTGGCGCGCTCAAGTTGCAGACTCATCAGCGTGCTGAGAATGCCGACGAATGCAACGAAGGTCGCCAGCAGGCGCAGAGCGACGGTGATGGCAAAAGTACGGTCGAACACCTCCAGTGCGTTGCGGCGCACGCCCCGATTCGAGCTGATCAACAACTCCGCCTCGCCCGCAAACTCACGGCGCAGAGCGTTGACAGTTTCGTCAACGTCGACGCCCGGTCCCACAAAAAGAGCGATGGTCGAGACCGCCTCATCGTTCCAGTACCTCCGATATACCCTGTCCGACATCAGCAAGGTGGGGTTTACGTCGAAGTCATAGGTAATTCCGACGACGGGGAATCCGTGCTCCCCGGCATCGGTTATCAGTTGCAGGGCCTGGCCGACTCGCAGTCGATAGCGATTGGCCATCGTCTCGTTGATGACCACACCGC
>JAPPKG010000107.1:0-4122 GCA_026914085.1 Caldilineaceae bacterium
GCCAGGTGGCAGCCGCCGGAGCAGTCGATGAAGAGCTTGCTGCGGACGGTATAGGGAGGATCGCCATCTAGCGGTTGGGCCGTGATCGAGACGATCCGCCGCCCCTGCACGCTGACGTCGGTGAAACGGGTACGGTAACGAATTTCGACGCCGGCTTCGCGCAGCATCGCGTGCATGGCCGCGGCCATGGCGTCCGGCTCGAAGTGGACGCGACGCACCTCCGGTTTGGGCAGCCCGGCGCGGCGTAACGAGCTTTCATAGGGGCTGTCCGGATCGATGCGCGAAAAACCGTAGGGCTCCTCCTTACTCGAAAAGTGGACCGTCCTGCCCACGCCGATCGCATTCGGACTTAGTCGCGCGGCCAGCTCATAGTGTACGCCCGGTCCGCCGATTCCCGGCTCCCAGTTGTTGACGCCGCCAACGGTGGAGGTGCCGCCCAGCTGTGCCATGCTGTCGAGCAGCAGGATACGGGCACTGGGGTCGGCGCGCGCGGCGCGGATGGCGGCGCCAAAGCCGCCGGAGCCGCCGCCGATGATCACGATATCGGTCTCAGTCATATTGTCCGTCCCTGTAACGCGAAAAAGGGGACCGGAGAATGACCCCGATCCCCCTCCTCTCTTGTAATCTATTCCAGCGCATCATCCGGACTGGTGATGGCAGCGGCCATCGTGTTTATGGCGTCGATATCATTGAGCCGGTTGACAGCTTCGGTCACCGCAGCCAGGTTGTTGGCCTCCAACGCGGCCAGGTAACCCTCCCACTCGGCCTCGATATCCAGGCCCGGGTTCAGGACGACCTTGGCCGCGAACTCATTGGCAAGATCCTGCAACGCCCCCAGGTTGTCCAGGATCACCGCATCGTCGCGATCGACCAAATAGTTGATATGACGCTGCTCTTCCAGCGCGCGGTTGAGAACGCCCTGTACATAGCGCATCATGTCGTCGGGTACGTCGACCCACTTGACATTGTCGCGGCGGTAATCGAAGTAGGCCGGCGGCTCATTCTTGAACAGATAATCGCGCGAGTACAGGTCGTATTGCGGCGTGTCGTTCAGGATCGCATCGCGGCCGCGGGTGACGGGGATACCGTCGACCACGTCATAGGTGATGCCCTCGACGCCCACAGTCATCAGCTCCCAGCCATCGGTATACTGCCAGTTGACGACGCGGAAGAAAGCATCGGCTTCCGCCGCTGTTGCCGCGATGGTCAAAGCCGTTCCGGTACTCTGCGTGTTGGGCACGACCATCGGTCCGCTCGCGATACCGGTGGGGCCGGTCAGACTGCAGATGTAGCCGGTGTCCGCATTGGCATCAGGATGGGCGTTCCGGATCGCCTCCAGGCGGAAATGCTTGAAACGCGGCCAGTCGGTGGTGACAGCTGTATTGCCGGCGTAGAATTTGAACAGTCCGCGGTCGGTGGCCACCATGAAGGTCTGATCCATCAGCCCATCGGCAAACAGTTCTCGCACCCACTGCAGGCCATCCTTCAGGGCCGGCAGCGTATTGGCGAAGATCAGCTGGCCGGGATCATCCGGCGAAGGCACCCAGGCCAGGTGATCGACGCCGAAGGCGCTCAGGAAGACCTCCATCGACCAGGTAATGCTGTCCAGACGGTTGGGCACGAAGGGGATCAGCGGGTCGCCGATGTTGCCGGGGTCCTCGTCGCGAACCCGCTCCAGGAAGGTGCGGAATTCAGCCAGCGTGGTCGGCTCCTCCATTCCCAGCTTTTCCAGCCAGTCGGTGCGGTAGTGGAGACAGCGCGGCAGATTGCCCGTGATGCGGGGAATATGGTAGATCATCCCGTCAGCCTGGCGGTTGTTTTCCCAGACTTCGGCCGGGAAGGCGTCGCGAACGGTGGGGTACCTGTCCAGGTACTCGTCGATCGGGATCAGCAGGCCGTCGTTGAGATACTGTTTGAACTGCCGCGAACTGGGGTTGATGCGGATGACGTCGGGGTAGTCGCCGGCGGCCATCAGTACGTTGCGCTTTTCCTCGTATTCGGGATTGGGCACAAACTGATAGTCCATATCCACGCCGGACCCAGCCTCGATCAACCCTACCCACTCGTTATCCGGCACCCAGCTGTCGCCGATGCCCAGATAGACGACGGTAACGTCCTCGGCCACGGCCTCCTCTGATTCCGCCGCCTCCTCCTCGGTCGTCGCGGCCGGTCCGGCCGCACATGCGCTCAACAGGATCAAGCCCAAAATCAAAAGTGGCAGATACAACAGATGGCGTTTCACAAGGACTCCTCCTCTTCTGTACATTGGTTCGGTCACGTGAATATCCTGACGAAGTATTACTGATGGAGGGACATTCCGTATGGGAATCAGATATCGTCGCGGCATCACCTCCCCCGTTCTCGCGGCAACTACCCTTTCTCGGCGCCCAGTACGATTCCCTGTACGAAGTAGCGCTGCACAAAGGGATAAAGGAGCGCCATGGGCACGATGGCAGCGATCACCGTAGCGGCCCGGATCGTGAGCTGGCTGACCTGGGCGTTGCCGTACATGTCCTGGTTGCTGAACCCGATCTCGTTCAGGTTGGCTTGAATGACAACCGAGCGCAGCAGCACCTGCAGAGGCCATTTGGCCGGGTCATAGATGTAGAAGATGCCGCGAAAGAACTCATTCCAGTGGGAGACGGCGTAGAACAGCCCCATCGTTGCAATCGCGGGCAGCGACATCGGGATCACGATCTGGAACAGAATGCGCAACTCGCTGGAGCCGTCCATACGCGCCGACTCGATCACCGCGTCCGGCAGGTTCTCGAAGAAATTGCGCAACAAAATCAGATAGAACACGTTAACCAGGGTCGGCCAGATCATCGCCCACAGGCTGTTGATCAGGCCCAGGCTGCGCACCAGGATGAAGCCGGGCACGATGCCCGCGCTGAAGACGAAGGTCACCATGATGAAGAGCATGATGAACTGCCGGCCCGGCAGGTCCCGGCGCGAGAGCGGATAGGCGGCGGCCGAGGTAACCAGAAGGTTGAGGGCGGTGCCCACCACGGTAATGAAGACGGTAACGCCAAAGGAGCGTATCAGCGCTTCGCCCTTGAAGATAAAGATGTAGGAGTCCAGCGTAAAGTCTTGCGGCCACAGCAGGAGCACCGCCTGCGCGACCTTTTCGGGTCGGCTCAACGAGGCGTTGACCGTATGCCAGATCGGCAACAAACTGATGATGCCGAGCAGAAGCAGCACGCCGTAGATGGTGGTTTCGGCCAGACGGTTGCTGTGCCATCTGGACCGCAACGGCTGTTCTTCGTAGGTTGTGGTGTCGATGTGCGCGCTCATCGGTCTGCGTTACCAGAGTGTCGGTTGATCGGCGCGTTTGAGAATGTAGTTGGTCAGTACAATCATAATCGCCGCGATCACGGAGCGGAACAGGCCCACCGCCGTGGCCAGGCTGAAACGGCCGTCCACGAGTCCGATTCGATAGATATATGTGTCCAGAATGTCAGCTACAGAGAAGACAGCCGGGTTGTACATCACAAAAACCTGCTCAAAACCGGCCTCGAGAATATTGCCCATACTGAGAATGAAGACGATGCCCATCACCCCGCGCAGGCCGGGCAGCGTGATATATCTCGCCTGCTGAAACCGGTTGGCCCCATCGACCATCGCGGCTTCATAGATCGACGGATCGATCGAGGCGATGGCGGCCAGGTAGACGATCGCGGCCCAGCCGAACTCCTTCATGATGTTGGTAATGACGAGGATGGTGCGGAAGTAACGGGGATTGACCAACAGGGCCGGCATTTTCAGCCCGATCGCCTCCAGCCCCTCCGGCACAGCGCCGCCCGGCCCGATGAAGAGCACCATGATACCGCCGTACACGACCCAGGAGAGGAAGTGTGGGAAGTAGGTAACGGTCTGGATCGTGCGCTTGAAGAGCAGGTGGCGCACTTCGTTGAGCAGCAGAGCGAAGATTATGGGGACGGGGAAGCCGATGAAAAGCTTGTAGAGGCTGATGATGACGGTGTTGCGAAAGACTTCGAGGAATTTGGGCAGGGCGAACAGGGTCTCGAAATGCTGGAAGCCCACCCAGGGGCTGCCCAGAAAGCCGCGGACCGGTGAATAGTTCTGGAAACCCATCACCAGTCCCCCCATGGGGATATAGCG
>JAPPKG010000038.1:0-4111 GCA_026914085.1 Caldilineaceae bacterium
GAGAGACACAGTAGAAAATTAGTGTATCCCGCGCCCAAATGGTTGTCAAAGCGCTGTTCTCTTTGGTTGAATCCCGGAATTGGGGTGGAAACAGTCTGGCGGGGAATTCATGGCGGCGGTGGCTGATATTGTTTAGCGGCTCTTGGAGAGAGGCAGGGCAGGCGCCAAGCCTGGCCGTACGGGGATCTGATGGGACTGCCGGGACGTGGTCTGGCGAAACTCTTTCGATTGGACACCTGTCATTGATGTCGGCACCAGGTCGTTGAGGCATGTTGTTGAAGGGGGGCGTTGCGGGGGGAGCCCTCTCGCACAAGGGAGGGCCGAAGGCCCGGAACGGCAGTAGTCAGTGGTTAGTGGTTTGAGACGGGGCTACGTTTGACTTAGCGTTGATCTCGGGATGGGTGCGGCTCCGCTGCTACCCGAGGTATATGGAAGTTCGCCCCTTCTTTGGGATGCAAGCGCCTTGAATTCTTGCATGGACTTGGCAACTATAGTCGACTATAATTGTCTTGGAATGTAGGTGCCCTGAAGAGTCCGAACTGCCGGACATCCAGCTGCGATTTTGGGTCTACGCCAGAGCGGCTATGACGAATGTCACAAGTCGCCTAATGCGACCGGCTTCGCGGTCACGGTTCAGGGAGGATGGTTACCCCGCTTTCACTCCCCGCGACAGGTAACTTTCGGACTACCGGCAGGTGAGGTTCATCCAAATTCTCACATCTAGAGGAGAAACGAAAATGAGTGAGAGCACCTACGCGTCAGTAGAAGTCTCGCAGCAGACCCTCGACCGTTTCAAGAATGTGGCTACCGCGAACGTATGGGACATCCTCCTCAGGCACTCCGGTGTCTATTTTTCCTTCATGGATAATGTTCGTCTCCGGACCCCGGGCGAGAGGCTGGCCGCGCGTGCCCGCACATTGCGCTACCTGCCTCCACGTCCGGATTTGCAGGCGAGAGTGCATGTCGGCGAGCAGTCTCCGGAGTACCTGGCTATGGCCCGCTGCGGCCCCGGTGACGTGCTCGTTTGTGACGTGATGGGCGATTCCCGCCCTTGTATCTTCGGTGATGTCAAGGCGCTGCAATTGAAGATGAACAACGCCGACGGCATCGTCACCGACGGCAGCATTCGCGACCTGGATGTCATAAAGGAGGAGGAGTTCGGGCTGATCATCTATGCCCGCGATCGAACGCCCCGAGGCGGCGTCCCCTACGCCATTCCTGCGCAGGAGAATGTGGAGATTCAGTGCGGCGGGGCCCTGGTGTGCCCTGGCGATGTACTGGTTGGGGATGCGGATGGCGTGGTTGTCGTGCCCTCCTGGTTCGCGGATGAGTGCATCGAGCTTACGGAAGAGTATGAGGCGGAGGAGACAAGGATCAAGAATCGTATCCTTGCTGAAGGGGTGGTGCCCGGCAGATACTACACGCCCCCAGCACCGGGGGGGTACGCGCGGGCGGGCAAAGAAGAATAGCAGCTCACGCGCGGCAACGGAGGCTGCGCCGGTTCTGCAGTTGCACTAAGGCAGCCTGTAGAACCGGCGCGCGTTTTCGGACATGATGTTTCGTCTGACCTCAAACGGGAGCGTACCCGGAAGGGCGCGGTCGGGCGAGTCAAAGTCCCAGTGGGGGTAGTCGGTGGCGAACATGAGCCTGCTTCCGCCGTCCAGGTGCTCAAGGATTTGCTCAAAGTGACGCGGCTGCCGCGGCTCTTCCATCGGTTGGGACGTGAACCAGAAGTGCTCCAGAATGTATTCGGAGGGTGCCTTTTTCAGGAAGGGCACTTCGGCTTTGAGCCGTTTCCAACTCCTGTCCATGCGCCAGGCGAAGGAGGGGACCCAGGCAAAGCCGCCTTCAATTATGACGATACGAAGCTCAGGGAAATGCTCGAATACCCCTTCGCAGACGAAGCTGGCAATGTGGGCCTGGTAGGCCTGGGGCATTCCGCAGTGATCTTCAAGGTAGTATGAAGGCCAGCCGGCGGCTGTGAGCGGATGGCCGCCCTGGCCGCCGACGTGGATGCCGATTGGCAGGTCGTATTCGAGGGCGGCTTCATACATCTTCCAGTACTTGCGCTTGCCGAGAGGTTCACTGGTGCGGACGACAGTGAGAACCTGTACGAAGCCGGGGTCGTTTCCGCGGCGGTGAATCTCTTGCGCAGCCAGTTCCCCATCTTCATAGTTGACCAGCATCGAAGCGCGCAGCCGCGGCTCGGGTTCGAGCCATTCGGCGACCTGGTAGTCGTTGACGGCGCGGGCCAGTTGGGCACCGTATTCCATGTTCAGCTGGCCGCCGGCGCCGGCAAGGGGATTCAGGATGCCGTACTCAATGTCCCAGGCGTCGAGCAGCTGGAGCCGCATGAAGTCGAGGTCGGTGCCAGGTGGGCGCCCGTTCGGGGGCCAGGCATCGACACGGGCGGCATTGCGATGGAAGCGGGGATAGGAGCCGCCATGCAGGCCGCGCATGTAATGGGCGCGCTGACCGAACATGCTGTGGAAGTCCTGCCATTCCGGCGAGAGGTAGTCGGTGATTATCTGCCTGAACACCGAGTCAATGTGCACGTCAAAGTTATGGATGTCGGTGTCAATGACGGCCAGCCCGGCCTTTTGGGAGACGTGCGGGTGCGGGGTTTTTTCCAGCTCGACTGTCATGATGGTCCTCCATTGAATCGATAGAAGGCGCGGGCGTTCTCAGACCAGATGTTGGCGTGCAGGGGTTCAGGCAGGGTTGCGGGCCAGGCATCTTCGTCGCGATCAAAGTGCCAGTGCGGGTAGTCGGTGGCAAACATGAGCATTGTATCGGACTCCATCTGCTCGATCGCTTGAAGGATATAGGCGGGGTCGGGCGGCGTATCGATGGGTTGAACGGTCAGGCGAATGTGATCGCGAATATAGTCGGACGGCGGACGCCGGACCCAGGGTACGTTTGAACGCAAGCCTTTCCACTCCTTGTCCAGCCGCCACATCAGCGCAGGCATCCAGGCGAAACCGCCTTCGATCAGGGCAATGCGCAGGTCGGGGAAACGATCGAAGACCCCTTCGGCGACGAGACTGATCACCTGAGACTGGAAGACCGGCGCCATATTGGCATATTCTTCGAGGTAGGTCGAAGGCCAGCCCACAGGGCTGGGGGGGTGGCCCGGGGATCCGCCGTAGTGTATGCCGATGACGAGATCGCGTTCAGTTGCGGCCGCGTAGAGTGGATCATAGAACCGATTGCCATAGGGGATGAAAGAGCGGACAGGCAAGACTACCTGGACAATCTGCGGGTGGTCCCCGAAGCGATCGATTTCCTGGGCCGCACGGACCGGAGTCTGGCTGGGGACGACAATGGAACCGCGCAGGCGCGGTTCGGGCGTAAGCCACTCGTCGATCTGCCAGCAGTTGACGGCGGTCGCCAGGTCGACGGCCAGGTCCTCCTGTTTGACGCTCTGTGCACGAAAGGCACAGTTGAGGATACCGATTTCCGTATTGAATGGCGCAAGGGCCTGTTCGCGGACAAGCTCCAGGCTGGAGCCGGCCGCGCCGCCGCCCTGGGGTAGGCTGCCAGGGCGGGCCGAAATCGGTGCGCCGCGCGGGTAGTCGCCTCCAGATGGGCCGGGGTAGCCGGAAATACGGATGTACTCCTGCCAGTAATCGGCAAGGTAGGGTAGGAGCTGATCGATCGAGGAGAGTTCATTGTGAATGTCGCAGTCGATCACGGAGTGTGCGCGCGTATTCGGCGGGCGTTCTCTGCCTGGCGACTGAAAGGTCTGATCGCGGTCCACAACGGTGTGACCGTTCTCCGATACCGGTGACTCGTTGTCGACGGACGTCATATTGCATTCAACTCCGACTGTGACATTTTCAACAGGGGGACAGTTTCGCAGGCAAAGGAATTCTAGCCCATGGGCCCTCTGTCGTCAACGGATCAGCAAGGGTGGCGTGCATCCCAGATTTGGGGTGGGAAGAGTCTGGCGGGGAATTGGCGCCAGCGGTGGCTGGAACTGTTTACCGTCTTTGGGCGAGACGCATTGCAGGCGCCAGGCCTGGCCGTACGGTGGAGTCCGTCAGTTGGGGCGGGTGCGAGGGCAGGCACAAGGCCGGCACATACGGGGATCTGATGGGACTGGCGGGAC
>JAPPKG010000289.1:0-4111 GCA_026914085.1 Caldilineaceae bacterium
CACTAAAATTCTGCCCCGATTCAGGGTTGAAGTCAAGAGATTTCGCTTACATTCAAGGCAATGAATCCTGGCGAACTTCCTGCCGTTATTCTGGCAATTACACTGGAATCCCTTGGCAAATCACTGTGTATCGTTCCCTTTCTGGCCCGGAAGACGAACTGGGTAATACACCTACGATCCGGCTACGTTATGATTTCCCCTCGTGGTGCGGCCTCCCACGAGGGAAAAAGCGAGCAAATAATGATGAGAACCATTACTGTCAAGACGCCTCCCTTTCAGTCCGCGGTCCGACTGTTCTTCAGGGCAAATCCCCGCCGCCCCATCTGATATAATAACCAGGGCTGACCCCAGGTTGGCCTTGGTTGCGACGCCAAAGGAACTGTCAAGACAATGGCAAAGTGGTTCATAATCCTGGGAGTGATCCTTCTCCTGATAGGAGTTGCGCTCCAATTCGCGCCTTGGCTGTTTAGCTGGTTTGGAAAACTGCCGGGCGACATTCGAATCAGGACGGATTCGACCAGCGTCTTCATTCCGATCACCTCCATGATTCTCGTTAGCCTCGTCTTGACCCTGCTGCTGAATCTTCTAAATCGCTAGCCACTGAGGCCGCCATGACACAACACCAGGCAAATCTGATCGAGCTTTGGAAAGCAGAAGAGGATCAGCCCTTCATAGGCTGGGACTTTTCCTACCTTGAAGGCCGTATGCTCCAGGACAAACCGCCATGGTCCTATTCCACCCGCGCACGCGAACTGATGCGTGAATCGACTTCATGCCTCGATATTGCAACCGGCGGCGGCGAGCGTCTTCTCTCCCTGAGGGACAGTTGGCCGGAGACCGTTGCTGTAACCGAAGGCTATCCCCCTAACCTCGATCTGGTCCGCCGCCGCCTTGAACCCTTGGGTGTGCGCGTTGTCAAACTGGACAATGACGAGTATACTCCGATGCCTTTCGAGGACTTAGAGTTTGCGCTTGTCTTGAACCGGCATGGTGCGCTCAATGTCGACGAGATCGCACGCATACTTGAGCCAGGAGGCCGGCTTTTCACCCGCCAGGTGCACGGCCTCTGGGCCCAGGACCTGATCGCCGCCTTCGACGCAACGCCGCAGTGGCCTGATGCGGCCCCGGAGAAATACGTGCCGTGGCTGCAATCTGCAGGATTCAATGTTCTCGACGTCAAGGACTGGTCGGGCCGGCTGGCGTTTACCGACGTGGGGGCAATTGTCTACTATTTGAAGGCCGTTCCGTGGCTTGTTCCCGGCTTCTCCGTCGCATCGCACACAGACCAACTGATGGCACTGCAGAGTAACCTCGAGTCACAGGGCGAGCTCGCCTTCGCAGCCCGCAACTACCTGATCGAGGCCCAAAAGCCAGAGTAAGTGCGCCATCCTGCCATCCCCCCGTAGGGGCGCCCCTTGTGGGTGCCCTCGCTGGAGCTTCGTGAATCTCTGTGACTCTCGTGGAATGACAACATTGTGGGCCTGCAAATCCCAGGTCAGAAGAACGCCAACGACTCCTGGTTCTTGCAAGGACACTCGCCAGAACGCGCCGGGCCCCACCCGCCTCTGAAGATTCTCCGCGGCGCAGGCTGGCGGCACATCGATCTGCAAGTCTTCTGTTTTTTCCTATGGATTCCTGAGAGAGTGGACTGCTATGGAACCGCCTGAGGCCAACAACGCCGATGGGCTGGCCCTTCGCTACCATCTGGCCTGCTAATCCGCGGGAGGCTCCTCCGTGAAGCATTCGACCGAGGCATCTGCTTGCAAAACCGGGCCGTCATTCTCCCTCTCGACCTCACGACTGATATTTCTGCAGAATGCGTCGGGCGACGCTCATCTTGTGGACTTCGTCCGGACCGTCGTAGATGCGGGAGGCCCTCTCGTGGCGGTACCAGTATGCGATCGGTGTGTCGTCGCTCATGCCCAAACCGCCAAGCGCTTGCAGCGCACGGTCCAACACCCGCATCAGCACGCCGGCTACGTAAAACTTGATTATCGAAATCTCGTCTCTGGCCGCGAAAACGCCTTCCGTATCGATCTTACGCGCCGTTTCCAACACCATCAGCCGCGACGCGTCTATCTCCGCCCTGCTCTCCGCGATCCACGCCTGTACCATCCCCTGGGAGCCCAGTAGCCGCCCAGGGGCAACCTCCCGCTGCGCGGCCCGGCTGCACATGATATCGAAGGCGCGCTCACAGATCCCGATCCAGCGCATACAGTGGTGAATGCGTCCCGGCCCCAACCGGTACTGGGCCAGCGCAAAGCCCTTGCCTTCCTCCCCGATGAGGTTGTCTACCGGCACGCGCACATCTTCGAACCAGACCTCCGCGTGGCTGTTCCAGCCGCCGTGGGCCTCGCCCATCACCGAGATGTTCCGCTCAATGTGAAACCCAGGTGTGTCCAGATCTACGATGATCTGGCTGGCCCGTTGATGACGGCTCTCCGCTTCCGGGTTCGTCACCGCCATCAGAATGGCAAATGACGCCCCGTCCGCCGCAGTCGTGAACCATTTGTGGCCGTTGATAACGAACTCGCTGCCTTCCCGTGCCGCCGTCGTGCTCATCCACGTCGGATTGGAACCGGCATGCTCCGGTTCCGTCATCGCGAAGCACGAGCGAATCTCGCCACTGGTGAGCGGCAGCAGGTAGCGGTCCCGTTGCGCCTGTGTGCCGGCATGAATCAGCAACTCCATATTGCCCATGTCGGGCGCCTGGCAACCAAAAGCGTAATGTCCTCCGGGCGTGCGCCCCAACACCTCGCTAACGCGTCCGAACTCAGCCAGTGTCAATCCCTGCCCGCCGTAATCGACCGGAAGGGCTAGCCCCCAAAGGCCTGCCTCCTTCACCATCTCCCGTTTCTGATTGAGCAAGGGTTCAACTTCATTCCAGGGCAGACTGATCAGCAACTTCTCGGTCGGTACGACCTCATCGTCGATAATCTGACGTACACGCTCTAAAAGATCGGGAAGAATGTCGGATGTCATTGCAAAGTCAAATTCGCTTTCATTGGAATCTCTTGCGATAGCATGCTATCTTGAGACCGGGTCCATTCTCCAGGCCGGCCGCTCACACGCCCAGACCGGCATCAACCCACTGGCCGCCGTCGACAAGAAACGTGCCGCCGGTGGTGAAACTACTCGCTTCCGACGCCAGGTAAAGGGCAATGCCGGTTATCTCTTCTGTTTCGGCAATTCTCTTCTGGGGAATAACCCCAAGCACAGTCTGATTGAGCTCCGGGTTCTCCCAGATGGCACGGCTGAAGTCGGTCCTCACGTAGCCCGGCGCGATCGCGTTGACCTGGATCCCCTCTGCCGCCAACTCCGCGGCCAGCACCTCTGTAAGCATCAACACGCCGGCCTTGCTGACGCAGTACACGCCCATCCCCGGCTGCGGCCTTTTCCCGGCAATCGAAGCAACATTGATGATCTTGCCTCCCCCCCGTTTCGACATCTCCGCACTGCATACTTTGGCCATGCGAAAGTAGCCTACCACGTTCACGTCGAGGATCTTGTGCCAGTGACTCTCCTCCGCAGAAAGCACGGGCCCGAAATGAGGGTTTGTCGCAGCATTGTTTACAAGGATGTCGATCCCGCCGAACTCGCGTACCGCCTTTTCCGCCAGAGCCGCCGCCGCCGTCATGTCGCCCGTATGCGCGGCCGCGGCCAGCGCGCGTCCTCCCTCCGCCCGTATCGACCCGGCAACCTCGTCAAGAGCCGCCTGCTTGCGGCTGCTCAAAACAACCGCGGCGCCCTTTGCTGCAAAGCAGCGGCTGATCGCCTCGCCAATGCCCCTGGAAGCGCCTGTGATCACCGCCACTTTGCCCGCAAGATCGAAATCCGGAAGATGTCCCAACAGCTTTCTCCTGACGGTGTTGGAGAACACAAAACTCGTTACTATGCAGGGAAGGGATGCTGTCAGTATAGCACCGGGCAGAGTCGCGATCAATCCACCCTATGATTAGGGGCGCATCCCAATTTATTGCGGCGAACTCTCGTATACCTCTGGTGCCACCCAAGCCATGGTCAGTTCCCGTCCTGGTCTCCGCCAGAATAAGTGCTGCCTCTGACCACTGACCACTGCAGTTCTGGGCGGTCGGGCCTATTCGGCCCTCCC
>JAPPKG010000601.1:0-4099 GCA_026914085.1 Caldilineaceae bacterium
AAGAACGGACGATTGAGCAGCGGGTGAAGGCCAACGCCCGCGAGTTACGGCATCCTCCGCAGGAGGGCCGCCACCGGCGCCGGTTCACCCGGCCACAGAACAGGCAGGCCGAGACGGGAGCGGAATCACAGACGGGCCCGGATTTTGCGCCTCAGGAGGAAGCCGCCGATGCAGGCCTGACTGTAGGCAACGAAGCGGATGGGGCGACGCCATCATCGCCGCCACCGGACCTGGCAGCTATTGTGCCGGAGGCGAAACTTGAGGTCTTTCTGCTGGCCCTGTTGATCGACGAGCCGGACCTGTTGATATGGCTATCGGAGAAATCGCAGGAGCTGGAGATCTCCCCACTGAGCGGAAATGATTTTCAGCAGATGGAATACCGGGAGATCTTCAATGCGTTGCGGCGTTTCATCGCCAGTGATGAACTGTGGGACATCAGAGCGTTTCAGGAGACACTCAGCCCCGCCTATCACCCGGTCCTATCGCAGTTGACGACTCAGATTTTGGCGATGCCGGAACGGGAGCAGGGGGAAATTCAGAATGCGCTGCTTAAACTGCTGATCCGTCTTCGGTATGCGCGGCTGCGAGAAAGTCTGTCGGCAATGCAGTTTCTGTTGCACGATGCACAGGAAAACGAGAACCGTGAAGCGATTCTGGAATTTTCATCGATCATAAACGCCAATCGCCGTGACCGTCATCACCTGGAACACGTAATGGCGCGTAGCACCCAGGTCACCTACGGAGTCACACGAGTTGAATCAGGCATCGCTATCGCCTGAGATCCCCCAATACAGGTGGAAAAATGGCACCCAAACGCAGTGCGTCAAAGACGAAGCCTGCCGTCGCCTCGGCCAACTATCCAAGTGCCGGCAGCGAGCTTGATGGTCACAATTCACAGACTGAAGAATCACTGGAAGAGACGGAACTGTATCCGGAGACAGACGGTAGGCAGGAGAACAGTGCCCTTCCTTCGATTGAACGCGACCTGAAGCTGGAAGAAGAGATTGAGCAGGAGACGCAGATCCCGGTAGAAAAGATCATAGAGGATGTGCCGGAGGTCGGCCAGGTACTGGATCCGATGCGTATGTATCTGAGCGAGATCGGCCGCCACGACCTGCTGACCACCGAACAGCAGACCGCTCTGGCGATACGAATCCGGGCCGGTCTGCAGGCCGAAGAGCGCCTCGAACAGGCTACTGCCGACGGCGACGAGCCAGCGGCAGAGCTGACCCCGGAAGAAATCGAAGAGTTGGAAGCAGTTGTCGCTGATGGCAAACTGGCGCAGGGCAAGCTGGCCCAGAGCAATCTGCGCCTGGTCGTCAGTGTCGCCAAACGCTACATTGGCCGCGGCCTGAACTTTCAGGACCTCATTCAGGAGGGGAATGTCGGCTTGCTGCGTGCGGTAGAGAAGTTCGATCACACGCTGGGGTTCAAATTCAGTACGTACGCCACCTGGTGGATTCGCCAGGCTATCAGTCGGGCAATCGCGTACCAGGCGCGCACCATTCGCATTCCGGTGCATATGGTGGAAACGATCAACCGCCAGATGCGCGCCGAAAGAGAACTGCAACAGGAACTAAAGGGCGGGGAGCCCACTCCGGAAAAGATAGCACTGGAGATGGGTTATCTGGAACCGGATGTGGCTGCGGAGGTGCGCCAGGCGTGGGAGGCGGAGCAGCCGATCACGGGTGATCTTAAGGCCATTCTGGACCAGGCTGTTTCCAAGGTGCAGCGCATCCAGCGGCTCAGCCGGGAGCCGATCAGCCTGGACATGCCGGTTGGGACTGAAGAGAACAGCTTTTTGGGCGATTTCATCGAAGACGAAAGCATTCCCGCTCCTGTAGATTCCGCCAGCCGCCTGTTGCTGCAGGAGCAGATGAGCGAGATTCTGAATGACTTGCCTGAGCGGGAACGAAAGGTGCTCAGTATGCGCTTCGGTCTGGAAGACGGTACAAGCCAGACGCTGGAGGATGTGGGTAAGGAGTTCAACATCACCCGCGAGCGTGTGCGACAGATTGAGGCAAGAGCTTTGCGCAAACTACGCCATCCTCTGCAGAGCCGGAAGTTGCGCGATTATCTGGGCTGATGGCCTGCATCAGAGCCGTTTCGGCGAGGTCGTAATTTTGACAGTTGCCCGGCCAGATTGATATACTGGCTACTTGTTGTCTTGAAGGATTCCGACATCTGCGGGCCCCAAGCGACCACGTAAGGAATGGTGTGATCCTCGGTAGCTCAATCGGCAGAGCATCCGGCTGTTAACCGGAGGGTTGTTGGTTCGAATCCAACCCGAGGAGCCTGAACATTCGACCGTCAACCGAGACGACTAGATAGCCAACGCGAGGTCCTGAAGGGATTACACTTCAGGACCTCGCCCTTTCTGGCGCTTTTCAGAGGACGAAGGCCATCTCCCACAGGCTCCTCAATCCGGTGCGCTAGCCCCGTTCCGGTCCCGACAAGTGGCGCGCCGGCCGGAAGAAAGCAATCATCGACCGAAACAGCGGTCCGGATAATATCGTCCCCAAGTCGGAGAAACGGCGGAAGCGCCGGAATAGGATAGAGGCTCCAGGTAGAAACCAGGAGAGAAGAATATTCAACATGACCAAAGCGAAACTCGGAACATTCGAAGAGTTGCTGCAGCTCTCTGAAGAGACCATGCGGCCTATTGTAACAGCGCTTCAGGAAACCGTGTTCCAAGTCGATCAGAATGCATGCGAGGTGGTTCGCCTCGGCGACCGAGCTGCGACCTATGGCGTGGGTCCACGGAAGATGCTCGATGGCTACGCCTATATTCTGCCGCATAAGAAATGGGTCAATCTCGGCTTCTACCAAGGTGTTGACCTGGCGGATCCGGCGGGTCTGCTGGAGGGGACGGGCGCCAAAATGCGCCATGTGAAGATTCGCTCAGTTGATGACGCCAATCAGCCGGCGGTCCAGGCACTGATCAGGCAAGCACTCGACAAGCGCCGAGAAACTCTCGGGGGCTGAACCTTTGACAAGGATGGACGCTTCCTTGCGTTCCTCGCGGTCATAAGAACCGCGGATTTCCGAACCTTGTCGACAACTGCCATCACTCGTCATTGCAGGCAACGCGGCAATGCGGGCGTAACCCCGGCAGGCGATCCCCTCGTGGTATGGTTGTAACTGGTCCGAGTTCAGACATTGACATCGATCCAGAGATGCTTTTGCCCTCTCCAACTCGACTCCAGCCCAAAAAGGAGACCAAGATATGGGCTCAATCAAGCTGTATGAAGCTGCTTTTCCCTATGCGGAGGATGTCCTGGCACTGCCGGTTGAAGATATCGATCAAGCTTCCGCGTGGTACCGAGACGCGTTTGGGCTCACAGAGGTCGAACGGCGTGATGACCCTGTGCCGACGGTTATCCTTGAGCGCGACGGCGTTCGCATCGGATTCGCGGTAAACGGCGGTGATGCCAGTAACGATGGCGCGGCGATCCGGGTGACCGATATCCACAGAGCGCGCCAGGAACTGGAGGGCAGGGGGATCGAAATCGGGAACTGGCGCGTGGACGAGAACGATGGGCAGAAGTTACAGGTCTTTTTCGTTATCGCCCCGGATGGGCTCTGCTACTACTTCCACCAGCCAATTGGGGACGGGGAGGACGGTTAGACAAGCTGCTCGAGGAGAGGTGTTCGGATGTAGGTCAGATTCGGGGTGAAGTTGCGTTTCCATAGGCGGATTGCACTGCCTGTTCCATCGCTGCGATCTCTTCGTTTGTCAGAAAGTCGAAGTGGCTGGCTTGTTTGCGTCTGGAGAGCCGGCCGTTGTTTTATCGTCGAGTTCGTCTCGTCGAACTGAACCACAGGATCTTCCAGCCTAACGAAGTCAATACAAAACAGACTGTTACCAAGGGGTTTGTGTAAGCAAAACAGTTACACTGCGCCAACCGGCGAGCAAAACAGTTACAAGCCCCTTATTCCGGCTGGATGGTTCAGCCGGCAAACGGCTGAACGGTACCGGCCATTACCATAAACCCCAGCACGGCTAACGCGGTCATCATCAGGATGATCGTGTTGCTCCGGCGCGTGGCGGCGCGTTCGGCGACCAGTTCCGATTCCAACTCGATCCGCGTCATCCTCT
>JAPPKG010000160.1:0-4095 GCA_026914085.1 Caldilineaceae bacterium
GATCGCCGTAGGTTCCAAGCTCGGGACCGTTGTCCTCGGAGACGATCAGCAGGATATTGGGCTGGCCGGCTCCCGAACAGGTTGGTGCCAAGGCGACAAGAGTCACTAGCGAGAGGGATAGGAGTCCGAATCGATTCATTTCCAATCAATAGGAGGACCGCCAAGTCGGCTGGCCGAAGCGTCGCTTGTGGGTGCGACCCGAGTCTACCAGAGCAGAATATTCCCGTTCTGCTGGTGCGGCATGTTCCTGTCCGCCGTGATCAGCGCATCGAAGCCCCGGGCCGCCGCGAGTTGCAGGAGTTCGCCGTTCTCTCCGCCTTGCCAGCCCATGCGCTGGGTACTGCGGATGTCCCAGTCGTCCCGTCACGAGTGGGCTGGCGCCTGCGGGAGGTGTTCATTCAGGAGGATCCTCATCCGCATGCCCACTGAGCGCCCGTCGTGCTAGGCGCAGCGTTGCCTGGGCCTGCTCGCGAGAGACTGTGGGGAAGTCGCGAAGGAACTCAGCTAGCGATCCTTCGCTGTCGAGGTAGTCGAACAGCGCAGTCACGGGGACCCGTGTCCCTTGGAACACGACCGCGCCGCCCATGACCTTGGGGTTCCGGCTCAGAGGGGCCGGGTTGCTCTCGGCCATTGCCATGACTCTCCTGACCTAGATGCAAGTATAGGTCCGAGTTTGCCGGGTCCCGTAGGTGCCACCTCTTGGACACCGTGATCATCCCTTGGCGTGGTGTCGCAAGCTGGCTCTCGCCACTTGATTCCGCTCCAGCTTAGCTGGGGAATGGAGTACAGGCCGTACCCATCCTTCGCGCATTTAGCGGCAGGTGCGTCCTTGCTCAGCCGGTTACTCGATCCGCCTTCCGGTTTCGTGTAACGAAGCTGGTCCCGCCTCCATGGTCTTCGATTCGTACCGAAGCAGTTTCCACAAGTTTCTCTGATTTCGTTGCTTTCACCATTTGATGAAATATCGAATATTGATGAAACTACTTGACTTTTTTCACTGTAAGTGCTATTTTCAGTATTTGATGAAATATGCAGAACGAGCAAAGGAGCTGGAAATCCTAGCCGTGGACTCTATCCAAGAACTGCTCGGAAATGTCCCCAGCGTTCAAGTAACGTCGGTCAAATATGAGCACAGGATCGCGGACAATCTTCGGATCGATGGAAGGATCGGATTCAGTCATGGCGGGGCGCGCTATCAACTGATCGTTGAAGTCAAGTCCGACGGGGCCCCCCGCCATGTTCGCTCCGGGGTCTTTCAACTCATGGGCTATGTGGCCCATTTACATCAACTCGGTCAAACCGAGATGGGAGAGCGTTGGATTCCGATGTTTGCCAGCCCTTACCTGTCTCCGCAGTCGCGAGCGATCTGCATGGATCATGATGTTGCGTATCTCGACCTTGTAGGAAACGCGCATCTTGCCTTCGGCGATGTCTATATTGATCGAGCCGTAGCAGGCGAGCCGAAGTCCGAGACCCGCTCGCTTCGGTCGATCTTCACGCCGAGGGCGGCCGCCATATTGCGCGTCATGCTTCGTGATCCAGACCGGCCTTGGCGCGTCGTCGAGTTGGCCGAGAGAGCCCGAGCAAGCCTTGGCCATGTTAGCAATGTGCGCAAAGCCCTACTCGCCCGGGAGTTGATTGAGAAACGGGATGAGGGGGTCGTGCTGATCAATCCGGATGGGCTGCTGAAAATGTGGCGTGATAACTATCGTCGGCCGCAAGGGCATCTTCACAGGGGATACACCCGTTTCCATGGAAGGCAACTAGACGAGCTGGTGCGGGGACAGCTCAATCCATATCGAGACGCTCCGCGAGCAGTCTATTCGTTGAATTCGGCCGCTGGGTGGCTTGCACCATTTGCGCGGGATGGCACGCATTCCTTCTACGCAGATGAACAGGGGAGGCAGTTGCTGCGGGATGTGTTGGAGTTGTCGCCCGCAGCAATCGGACCGAATGTCGCACTGTGCGAACCGATCGATGACACTCTGTTCGATGACGCGGTCGAGCCGAGTCCCGGTATCTTCTGTACCAGTCCAGTCATTACGTATCTCGATCTGTGGAACGGCAATGAGCGACAGCGTGAAGCTGCATCACATTTAGCCGGGGAGTTCTTCCCATGGCTCCAGTAGAACCCCAAAATGCTGCGGACTATGATGACCGGACCACGGAAGCGGTTCGATCTGTGCTGCTCGAGATCGGTCAGATTCTGGGTAGCTTTCACGGAAAGTTTGCGGTGATCGGCGGGGCTGTGCCCTGGCTTCTGCTAGAGGGGGCCGATATGCCCCATGTCGGCACCGGGGACGTGGATCTCAGCCTTGATGCTGAAGCGCTTGGCGATGGCGAGTACGCTCGGCTTGTAGAGGCCCTCCAGAGGCACGACTACCACCAGCGGGAGAGTCTGCGCCGCTTTCAGCTGGTGCGGACCGTCAGTGCCCGTGACGGCGGGCCCGACATTGACGTCGTCGTCGACTTTCTAATGCCACGCGAGGCCGAAATCGTCAGAAACACCACACCGTTTGTGAGTGACTTTGCCGTGCAACGCGCCGATGGTGCAGATCTTGCACTCAGGTTCCACAAGGTTATTCAGATCGAGGGAACCATGCCCGACGGCGGCGCGAACCGCGTACGGATCCTGGTCGCATCGATTCCTGCGCTCCTTGCCATGAAAGGCCACGCGGTGAGAAATCGCCTGAAACATAAGGATGCCTACGACATCTACTACTGCGTCCGCAACTTTCCGGGCGGTCTAGACGCGCTCGTCGCGGCGACTTCTCCGCTTCTGGATGTGTCAACTGCCAAGAATGGCTACCTAGGAATCTCGGAAAAATTTCGTCACGTAGATGACTTCGGGCCGACCAGCGTGAGGCGGTTCGTTGAGACTTCCGAATTGCTCGGAGAGCGCACTGCCGATCAATGGCAGCAGGACGCATTCGGTCAGGTCCAGGCTTGGCTGACTGCACTGGGCTTGAGGTGAAGTATGGCCCAGCCGGCAACAGGCAAGATCCGTAGTTCGGACATTCCCATCGTCGACAAAGTGTTCGCCATGGAGCGAGGCTGTGTGCTCGATTCTTGGGAGTTCTTGTGGATCGAACTGGCCCTAGAGCCACCTTTTTGCCATCTCCCTGCTTCAGGCAGTTGGCAGCGCGCGCCCTCGTAGTTCGGCACGGCTCACGACAGTAAACACATATCGCTTGACTGCAATAACAGGCTTCACTACGATTCGGAAGTCGCAGCACGCGCCCGACCATCGCGGGCACTGCATGCGGCTCCCCAATGAAGCGCCTCAGATCCTCCCCGATCCTTCCATCTGAGGGTGGCATCCTCTCGGTCAAGACAGTGGCCGCAGCCCTCGTGGGAGCACTCGTGTGCGGCTCCCTGCTGATCGCGCAGCGCAAGCCCTCATTCGAGCCCCCGCCGCCCTCGAAGAAGCCGACCGTCCAGGGCAAGAAGATCCCCGAAGATCGTTTCGGCATCGCCTACGACGATGTCTTCCACCACATGCACTACGACCAGCCGCTGCGGCCGCAGGTGCACTACACCCCGATCACCGGGCAGATTGGGGACGCCACCGGACTGATTCTCTACAAGGGCGTCTACCACCTGTTCTACATGTACGACGAGTGGTCCCGGAGGCGGAGGTTCAACAAGAGCTGGGGCCACGCCGTCAGCAGCGATTTGGTCTTCTGGGAGCAGCGACCGCAGATCCTCAACACGCGCCTCGACAATGCGCCCGGAAGCGGAAGTGGAATCGTCGACTGGAACAACACGCTCGGTCTGCAGTCGGGAGTGGAGAAGACGCTGGTGGTCTTCTACACCGACTACGGGCGCGGCACTTCCATCGCCTTCAGCCGCGACGCGGGCAAGACTTGGATCCGCCACAAGGACAACCCCGTCATCCCGAGGCATGAGGACAGGAACGATCGGGATGCGAAGGTCTTCTGGTACAAGCCGGACCAATCTTGGCGATTGATTCTCTATGAGCAGCCCAGTTTCACGTTCTATAAGTCGAACGACCTGCTGAACTGGGAACGGCTCAGCAGTTTACTGAGAAACAGTATCGCCGAGGAGGTGCAGCTCTCGCGCAACCCGGCGGTC
>JAPPKG010000587.1:0-4094 GCA_026914085.1 Caldilineaceae bacterium
CCCCGCACAAGGGAGGGCCGAATAGGCCCGACCGCCCAGAACTGCAGTAGTCAGTAGTCAGTGGTCGGTGGTCAGAGGAAGGGTTTTGCTAAGAACAGAGTTGAAAGCGTACCGGACTGTGCTCGGTTGCAACTCGAGGTAAAGGAGATTTCGCCCCCATTGTGGAATGCCACCCCAAAACCCGGGTGCCTTGATTCACAGACCATTTTCGACTATGATTTATCTGGTTCGCAGGACTCATTCCAATTCTCGATGAAAGTGTACATCGCTCCCATTACTTGAATTTCGGCCTGAAAGGGATAACGCATGAGCCGTAGACGGGGCAGACGCCGCCGCTTGAGCCGCAACGAAAAGATCTTCTACTTTCTCAGCCTGCTGATTGCGCTCAGCATGGTGTTGAGCCTGGTCTACGTGGCGATTACGCCCGCCGCTCCATAGAACGGCCAACGGACCTCCACGCCTGGAAGCGCAGGTTACACGCCCGCGCTCAGTCTGGACCAATCCCGTGACAGTTGAAGAACGCCGTGGGCTGGCCCTGGTAGCGATCGCCGTTCTCTTCTTCAGCACCAGCCCCGTGCTGGTCCGTTGGGCCGCCCGCTCGGTATCCTCCTTCGAGATCGCAGCCGGTCGCCTCCTGGTCGCAGGTATCGTGGTGTCAGTTGCGGTCTTGATTCGCAGCCGCGGCCCTTGGGCCGCCCCCAATTGGCGCGGCCTCCTCGCGTCGGGCTGGCCCCGTCTGGTCCTCGTCGGGCTGGTCGCTGCTCTCCACTTCTTTTTCTACGCCTACTCCCTCGAATTTACGACGATCACCAATAGCCTCGCGATCATGTACACTGCGCCCATCTGGGTCGCCCTGCTGTCCCGCTTCTGGCTCCGGGAACCGCTGCCGAAGCGTAAATGGCTGGGCATCCTCGTAGCTGTCGTGGGCGTGGCCGTTCTCTCCGGGTTCGAGCCGGTACTGGCGCTCGTTCGTCAAGGCGGCAGCGCATCGTACAACTTCACTTCCCGCATGTTGATCGGTGATCTGCTTGCTTTGGGCAGTGCCATTACCTTCGCCGTCTACAGCATAGCCGGCCGCAGCCAGCGCGAACGGTTTCCTCTGCTGGTGTATGCCGGTGCAGTCTACATGCTGGCTGCCCTCTGGCTGCTTCCAGCCGCGGCCGCGTCCCATACCCCCGGCAGCTTCAACTGGCCCGCCGTCGCCAGCATAGTCGGCCTGGGCGTCTTCCCCCTGGCTTGCGGCCATACTCTCTACAACGCGGCGCTCCGGCGAGTGAACGCCACCTATGTCAATCTCATCGCCACGCAGGAAGTGCTGGGCGGCGTGCTTCTGGGCGCGCTCCTGTTGCGTGAGATCCCTTCATTCAACGGCATCATCGGCGGACTGATCACCATCGGCGGAATCCTCATGGTGCTCCTGTAGTTTCTGCCTGCTGCCGTTCTCAGTCTGTCAAATCGCCATGAGAAACAATATTGGCCGCCGCCGGAATCTATCTGAACCCAAAGGTTACTGCCATGTATCGCGACCGTCTCTCGCTCTTCCCCGACACCGTTGCGCTGCGCCCCGACAAGAGCGGCCAACCTTCCCTCCATGTTGGCGGCCGTGACCTGAACGAACTGGCTGCCGAATTCGGCACACCCCTCTATATCTATGATCAGCAGACCATCGACAACGCAGTTCAGGCCTATCAGGATGCCCTCAGTCGCCACTATCCCGGCCCCACCGGCATCACCTACGCCGGCAAAGCATCTCTGAATCTGGCCATGGCCCGCCTGATGGGGGCCCATGGCCTGCTTGTGGACTGCACCGGCGTCGGCGAGATGCACATCGCGCGCACTGCCGGTGTCCCCCGCGCCCAGATTCTGATGCACGGCGTGAACAAGAGCTGGGCGGATCTTCAGGCCGGACTCGCCCAGGCCGGCACGCTCGTCGTCGATAACCTGCCGGAGTTAGAGCGCATCGCCCAGCTGGTCCATGCCCGCGGCACTACGCCAGCCCTCTGGTTGCGGGTACGCCCTGGTTACGCCGTCGACACACATCAATTCCGCCAAACAGGTCAGCATGACAGCAAATTCGGGATGGACGCCGACGAGTGTATCGACGCAGTGGCTTTCTGCCAGCGAAATCAGCTGCCCGTGACCGGGCTGCACTTCCACCAGGGGTCGCACTTTCACGCGGTCGATCAGGTCCTGCCCGCGCTGGATGTGGTGTGCAATCTGATCGGCCGCTTACAGAAGGAACGCAACTGGTGGCCCCAGGCGCTCAGCCCCGGCGGCGGCTGGGGCGTCGCCTACCACGAAGCTGATCTTCCCCACCAATCTATCGAGGACTACGTCGCGACGGTCGCGGCAGCTCTCGCAGAGAGCTTGTCCTCCTATTCTCTGCCCTTGCCCCGTCTGCAAGTGGAGCCGGGGCGCAGCCTTGTCGCCCGCGCCGGCGTTGCCATCTATCAAGTAGGTACCGTCAAACGTGCGGGGGGTCGGCGCTGGTTACTGCTTGATGGCGGAATGGCGGACAACATTCGCCCGGCCCTCTACCAGGCGCGCTACTCTGCTCTGCCGGTCGCCGACCCGCTGAACAGGCCGCCGACCCAGGAAAACGCCTGGCTGGCCGGCCCTTACTGCGAGAGCGGTGATCTCCTGATCGAGGACCTGCCGTTGCCGGAGATCGAAACCGGAGAACTGCTGGCCGTACCGGTCAGCGGCGCCTACCAGCTGATGATGGCAAGCAACTACAACGGGGCGTTGCGTCCCGCTGTCGTCATGCTCCACGACGGCGTCGTGCAACTGGCGCAGCGCCGCGAAACGGTCGATAATCTCCTGCTACGAGATATTGTCTAGTGGGCTGAAGAGGAAAAAGAGAACGCGCTTCTATCCGAGAGGAGGTTCTTCCGGCTGCCCGACGAGAAGCTGACGCACTACGTCATCAATGCGTCGTTTGTAGCGTAGCAGCTCCCGCCTGCACTCCATCTCCGCTGAGTTCTGCGGCTTGAAAGATCGCAGCGTCTCCTCCAACTCCCAATCGATCTGCACGCGGATCCGGTTGATGACCCGTCCCCGCAGATACTCCCGCATCTCCTGCGCAATCACCGTGTCGTAATGCAGCAAGTCATCATGCAGATCGACCAGTCGATCCGAGCCGATGGCAGGAATCGGCAGCGACCGGAGCGTTTCCCAGGCTCTGTTCAATTTTCGACGATTTACACTCATGCCAGGTCCAAATGACGCGCTACAGTTGGGCACAGTTGCAGCGTCAGTTCTGAAGTGGGAATGGAGGTTTTCCGATACACGTCTGAAGTAGCTGAGATCTGTAGTCCGGATGAGGAGACCTGAATCGCGCGAGGATTATAGTCGCTGATGCCTTCAAAAGACAAGAATCGGATAGCGAAAGAATTCGACTTGCGGGCGCAAAGACCGATTCCAGTCCGCTTGGCCTCTGCGCTGAGTGCACCGCAACCGCGGCCGCCTTCGTCCGAGTAAGGAAGTCGCATCAGCCAGGATCAGATCAACCGGGCCTTAGCCAATATGCCACGCGTCCTAAGGTGAACCAAGGGCCCTCTCACTTCTCTCGCCTCGTTTTTGGGCGGTCGGGCCTTCGGCCCTCCCTTGTGCGGGGGGAATCCCCCCGCAACGCCCTCCCCTGACACCAGCCTGCGCCGCCTTCGCGCCGCGACGCCGGCGCCGTCCCTTTGCCGCCGGTCGCTGATCAACCTCGTACCGCGCATCCTCCATTGCGTCCAAACCGCCGGTTGCTCACCCGCGTCATGTCGCGATACCGGCCCCTCCCACACGTACCGGTAGGGGCAGGCCTTGTGCCCGCCCTGTCCCCTGCTAAGAGCCGGACCACACTATCGTACATCGGCGCCGCGCATTCCCCTCCTGACCCTTTTTGCCCCAAAACTGGGACGCATCCCGCCGCGAAGCCACTTTGACATGAACTGAACACATGTTCTATAATGAGTGCAGTCAGTACTCTTGAGAATCAGCCCGGCGCCAACACCTAGAATAGGCGCGCAGTATGGGACAGAGGATGCCGATTACAGACCGTAGGGGAGAACGATGAAAACAAAACGAACAGCCAACAGTGGACCGGC
>JAPPKG010000503.1:0-4094 GCA_026914085.1 Caldilineaceae bacterium
CCCGCACAAGGGAGGGCCGAATAGGCCCGACCGCCCAGAACTGCAGTGGTTAGTGATCAGTGGTCAGAAACTGCACAATCGACTATGAGAGCTTGAATTCGAGGAATGGAGTAGAGGAGTGACTCGGCAACAGAGTGATCAGACGCCTATTTGGAGTGGGATTCATTATTTGCTTTATTTGCGGGAGGCGGGGGCGGAGGAGGATTGTGCGCGCTTCAGCCTGTTTGATACGGAGTACAGCCCGGCGGGGGGTGGTCATGCGGGCTTTTTGCATATTGAGCGCGGGTGCATGCCGTCGGCGCCGGCGAGCGCGGTGTATACGGACAACCCGGAGATGGCGGGGTGGCTTTACGACAGGATGTATCGGGACAGCGACAATTCGCTGGCGGCATGCGGCGACAGGGTGATCACGGCGCGTTTTGGCCGGGGCGGGGATATGCGGCAGCGGCTGGGCTACTCGATTGACAGCGTGGACGGGACGGTGGGGGCGGCGTGGACCGAGCTGGAGGCACCGTTTGTCCATCACGGCGTAGCGGGAAAGTCGGGGTTGTACACGTATTGTCTTTTTGTTGTGGCCAATGGCGCCGGGCTTGAGGTGAACGGGGAGATGGCGCCCGGGGAACTTTATGCCCGCCAGGACTGGATTGCGCTGGTGGGGCGGCCGCTCAGTTCGTGTTTGATCGCCGATGAGATCTGGGCTGAGACATGAGATAGCGGCGGTTTGGGGAGAGAATCGGTTTCAAGAACAAGCAGTTTGGTCAATGCAGCTGGAGAAAACGTCAACTATGGGAAAGCTGAGATTTGCGCAGGCGGGTGTTTCGCTGATGCATGCGAACATGTACCGGGATACGTTGATGTTGTTATCGGATGAGATAGAGTTGGCGGGGTTTTACGATCCCGATCCGGAAGGCGTGAAGCCGAACCTGAAGGCGGACGTTGAGGACGTGCCGTTTTACGACAGCCTGGGAGAGCTTATCGAGCAGGGCAAGCCCGATGCGGTGATGGTTTCGACGTACTTGAAGGATATGCCCGCGTGGATGTTGCAGGTGGCGGAGGCGGGCGTGCACGTGTGGGGGGAGAAGCCGTATGCGGTGCACTCCAGCCAGCTTGAACCTGTGGCCGAGGCTGTGCGGCGGAATAACCTGCACTTTTCGTGCGGCTATACGTGGCGCTTTCACCCGATTGCGAACCTCATCAGGAAGACGTGGGCGGCGGGGCTGTTGGGGAAGCCGTATTCGATTGAGTTCCGTTTTCTGACTTCGAGCGTGGCGAGGAGGGACCCGGAGAACTGGTATTTCAGCCGCGAAAATGCGGGCGGAGGGATTCTCAACTTTCTGGGCTGTCACTGGTTCGACCTGATGCGGTATATGACGGGGGCGGACGTGGCGCGGGTTGCGGCGATCGAGGCCAATGTTGGGGGGCATGATATCGACGTGGAGGATGCGGCGGCGGTCTCGTTGGGGTTTGACAACGGGATGATCGGCAGCCTGCATGCGGGTTATTTCACGTCGGGGGACGGCGAGATCTCGGTTGGGCTGCGCGGGTCGCTGGGCTGGATCAAGTGGGACGTGGACGGAGGGGTGTGCACGATCAAGAGCGAGCATCCGGAGTGGTCGGGCGCGCCGATTCGCAGCTTTGAATTTCCTTCGGCGCAGGTGCCCGGGTATGGGTCGGAGGGGAGGTCGTCGATTAAGGCGTTTGCGGCGGCGATTCGGGGCGAGGGGAGCAGTGGATACGAGGTGGAGGAGATTATCAGGTCGTTGCAGATCATTGAGGCGGCGCATGCGTCGGCAGCGGAGGGGAGGACGGTCTCGTTATGAACAGTTCAGATCCTTTGCGCGTTGCGGTGGTGGGCCTGCGGATTCATGCGGGCGGGCTGGAGCCGGACGGCAATCACGGGTTGATCAAGTCTTTTCACGGGCAGGAAGAGGCCCGGATCACGGCTTACTGCGAGTGGGATGCGGGTGAGGCGGCGGCGCTGGCGAGCCTGGCGCGGTACGATCCGGAGGCGCGGATCTTCGATAACCTGTGTGAGTTATTTGAGTGGGACGGGTTTGATGCGGCGGTGGTGATGCTGCCGCCGGACGAGGCGACGCGGGCCGCGGAACGGCTGGCGGAGGCCGGCAAGCATATGTTTATCGAGAAGCAGGCGGCGCGCACGGCGCCGGAGCTGCTGCCGGTGCGCGAGCTTGTCCGGGAGAAGAACCTGGTCGTGCAGATCGGGTATCCGTGGCCGCGGCATCCTGTGGCGCAGGAGATCCGGCGGTGTCTGGACGAGGGGGTGCTGGGGAAGTTGCTGGCGATGGAGGCGCGGCTGGTGACGATTCAAGTGGCGCCGGGACTGCGCGAGCCGGACCACTGGATGTACCGCCTGGAGACGGAGGGGGGCGGTATTCTGCACATGGAGGGCGGGCACTGGCTGACGCTGTTTCAGATGTTTGCGCAGGCCAGGGTGCGCTCGGTGACGGCGCTGTGCAGCCGGCGTACTGACGCGAGTCAAGAGGGTGTGGAGGATGCGGCGACGGTGGCGTTGGAGTATGAGAACGGGGTACATGCCTGCCTGCACATGGGGTATCTGCTGAGCGGGGTGGGTCCGCGCAACGATACGTTTATGGCGGTGCGGGGTCAGTTGGGGGCAGCCTCGTGGGGGCCGGTGGGTGACGGATTGCTGACGGTGAGCAGTGCGGCGCCGGAATGGGCAGGGGCGCCGGAGCGGCGGTTTGATTTTCCGCCGGCACCGCGGGCGGTTTATGCGGAGCAGTGGGGGTTTGAGTACGTGACCGATTTTGTGCGGGCGGTGCGGGAGGGGGGCAGGCCGGTGGTGAGCATGGATGACGGTCACCACATTTTGCAGATATTCGATGCCGCGTATGAGTCTTCGCGGACGGGGAGGCGAGTGGACCTGTAGTTGCGAGCGGCGTGAAACTCTGCCGGCCGGTGACATCGGGGATGTCACCGGCGCACGACTTGTGCTCAGACGCGGCCAGGGAACTCTTTGCCGCGAATCAACATGAAGCGGAACTCACCGCGGGGCTTTTCACATTCGGTGAGGAGGCGGGATTCTTCGTCTTCGATGCCGAGGTACATTGTTTCGGAGCGGATGTAGTGGAGAGCAAGGCCGCGGCGGCGATGGGGAGTCGAGTTGGCCCCGGTGCGGTGGAAGTTCAGGCCGTGATGGAACATACAGCTGCCGGCTGGTAGTTCGACCGGGAGCGGTTCATTCAGGAGCGGGTTGGCCAGGAAGCGATCCTTATAGTCGCGATCGATTGGCCCCCATTTGTGGCTGCCGGGAATCACGGTCATGCAGCCATTTTCGACGGTGGCGTCGTCGAGGGCGACCCAGCAACTGACGTGCTCCTGGGGCGCAAATTGATGCCACGCCATCGAGTCCTGATGCCAGTCGGTTACGGTGCCGTGGAAGCGGGGCTTCATCATCAGCTGGTCGGTGTAGAGCTTGATGTTGGGGCCGATGAGGTCATCGATTACGTCGACGATCTCGGGTTTGCGGGCGGTGCTCTCGAATACGTCGTCGAAGTAGCAGAGCTGGGTCATTTTGCGGACGGCGTCGAGCGGCTCGACATCGTCGGGGAGGCCGTCGCGGAATTTGGCCTCGAACTGGATGTAGCGGGGCGGGACGTGGTTGACTTTGCCGCTGATGATGTCTTCGCTGCGCTGGCGCAAGGCGTCGAGGTCTTCGTCGGAGAGGATGCGGTGGTAGGGGAGATAGCCTTTATCCCAGAAGAATTCTTTTTGTTCGTCGGTGAGGGCCATGTTGAGAACTCCTTTGCGAGTTTTCGGGCTTTCGTGGTCGTGGGCTGACGACCGGCTGGCATGGTTTTGAATCGCAGGTAAAGTATAGCCAACAGGTGAATTTGCTGTCAATCAGAATTGGGCGTAGGCGGAGAAAACCGGCTGCGCAGAGACTGAAGGCAGGGAAACCTTCCCAGAGGAAGAGAAAATGATACGAATCGGCATGATTGGCGCGGACAGTACGCACACGGAGGCGTGGACGCAGTTGGTTAACCCGGCGGACAGCCCGTTGCACGGGCGGGCGCAGGTGGTCAAGCTGTGGGGGGAGGATGCGGAGCAGGCAC
>JAPPKG010000286.1:0-4075 GCA_026914085.1 Caldilineaceae bacterium
GCGGAGCCCCCGCACAAGGGAGGGCCGACTAGGCCCGACCGCCCGGAACTGCAGTAGTCAGTGGTCAGTGGTCAGTAGTTAGTGACGGGGCTACCGCTGATTGAGAGTTGATCGGGGGACGGGCGCGACTGGGTTGCTGCCTAGGAATGGAAAAGCTTGCCAGTATTTTGGGGTGCAACGAGACTCGAAATGGGGGGTTGCACTTTTTTTGAGAGATGGGTTATATTCTGGGCGGACGGCGTTCGCGCTTGCGTCCGCGCCGTCCCTCCTCAGGATCCTCGAAAGCCGAATCGCCAGAAACATCGGGAGGAACCTCATATGTCTGCGCATGAGCCGATCTATTTGACCGACTTGGGATTGAGCCAGCCTCAGCTAGCGCTTTCGACCGACAGACGGAAGTATCACTGGCAGGTGGTTCCCTACGAGACAGCAGAATTCAGCGGGAACATGCTGATCGCGGGCCCGGAAACAGAGGCGCCGCCGGTGGCGCTGCCGCTCGGCGTGTCCGGTTGGCACCGGATTTACCTGGGCCTGTGGAGCAACTGGACGGAGGAACTGGTTCGCGTCAGACTGTCGGGGGACCGGTCTTTCGTCAAAGTGAACCGCGAGAGAGAGCAGGGGAGTTTTGCCGACAACTATTCCCTGGATGAAAGGTATTGGAAGACGGCCGATCTTACGGGCCAGGACGTAGTTTTTGGCCAGCAGACGGCCGGCATGTCACAACCGGCGTACATTGCCTACGTTAAGCTTGTGCCGCTGGACGACGAGCAGGTTGCCAGGCTCCTTGCCGATCGGGGCGAAGGCAGCAACAGGCGCCTGATCTGCATGAATGACGGCTTCAGCGACTTTGGCCGCTTCCGGCCTACGAGCCGGGAGGAGATCTGGGAGTGGCTTGAGCCATTCAGGGACACTGATTTTCAGAAGATGTTCTGGTGCCCAGGTGCAGGCGGGGATGTCCTCACTTATCCTTCGGCGATCGGGAGTTTGACGGGGAGCAAGACGAGGGATTACCCAAGGATTGTTGACCGCCACATTGGTGAGTCGATGCAGATTCTGGCAGGGGCGGGGATCGACACTATCGAGACGGTGGTGGAGTACGGTCACAGTGTAGGGTTGGAGGTCCACATCAGCCAGCGGATGGAGGCGTTTCAGTGCTGTCCTCCGTATGAGGACTATTTTACGGGTGATTTCTACCGTGATCACCCTGAATGGCGCTGCGTGGACATTGACGGGCGCGAGATCGCGAGGATGAGCTATGCGTTCCCGGAGGTACGGGAGCTGCTGATACGGGTTTTTCAGGAACTGGCGACGCGGTACGACATTGACGGCATCAACCCGATTTTCAATCGGGGGGCGCCTTTTGTTCTCTATGAGGGCCCGCTTGTGGACGGGTTCCGGGAGGAGACGGGTCTGGAGGCGACGCAGTTGGCGGAGGACGACGAGCGGTACTTGCGGTACCGGGCGGGGGTGATGACGGCGTTTATGGCTGAACTGCGCCGGGCGATGGATGAGATTGGCGGTGCTCGAGGGCGACCACTTGAGATTTCGGCTCACGTGCTGAACAACGCCGAAACCAATTTATTCTATGGATTGGACGTTCCGGCCTGGGTAGAGGGGGGATTGATCGACAATCTGATCTCCTATCCATGGCGTGATGAAGAGATCGACGTTGGCTACTTCGGGCAACTGACGGCCGGTTCGCCGGTCCAGTATTATCCTGAGATCATGCCGCGGACGATGCCAGCGGAGGATTTCCGCGTACGCGCTCTCCAGTACTACGCGGCGGGGGCCGACGGCCTGTGTTTCTGGGATACGAACGGGCGTCATCAGAGGTTCAAAGAGTGGAGCATGATTCGACGCCTGGGTCACAGGGACAGGTTGGCGAGTTGGGATGACGGCGATGGGATACTGTACAGGACTGTTCCGCTACGGAGCGTAGGCGGGTACGTGCTGGACAAGTACCCGCCGCATTGGGCTTATTGATGGCTACGTATATTGCCAACCGGCTGCTGCTGGCCATTCCGCTTATTCTGGGGATTACGCTGATCACGTTCAGCTTTATCAACGTGGCGCCGGGCGACCCGGTGATGGCGATGATCAACCCGGAAGAGGACATGTCGGCGGCCAACCTGGAGCGGCTGAAGGAGGAGCTGGGATTGAACAGGCCGATCCCGGTGCGATACGCGATCTGGCTGGGGCAGCTGGTGCAGGGCAATTTTGGGTACTCGTATCATACTGGGGAGCCGGTACTACGCCGCATCGCGGTCCGATTGCCGGCCACGCTGGAGCTGATGGGTTTCGCCCTGGTGGCGTCCTCGGTCCTGGGCATCAGTCTGGGGGTACTGGCAGCATTGAAGCAGTATACGATCTGGGACTACGTGCTGACCCTGTTTGCGTTGCTCTCGATTTCGATCCCATCGTTTTTCCTGGCTCTTCTGGCCCTGTATGTCTTTGCGCTCAAACTGGAGTGGTTTCCAACGTTTGGCATGCGTTCGGTGGCGTTTGACGCGCCGCCGGCGCTGCTGGACAATCTGCATCACCTGGTGCTGCCAGGTGTGATTCTTTCGCTGGATTTGACGGCAGGGCTGACGCGGTATATGCGGTCGGGCATGCTGGAGGTATTGGGGCAGGAGTATGTGACGACGGCGCGGGCGAAGGGTCTGAAGGAGACGCGAGTCGTTGTCGGGCATGCGCTGCGCAACGCGCTGCTGCCGGTCATCACGATCATTACATTGCGGCTGCCGATTCTGTTTGGGGGCACGGTTATCATCGAGACGATGTTCCAGTGGCCGGGCATGGGGCGCATGGCGATCCAGGCGATTTCGCAGCGCGACTATCCTGTGCTGATGGGGCTGACGTTTATCGCGGCGGTGCTTGTCCTGTTCAGTAATCTGACCGCGGATATCCTGTATGCGGTGGCCGATCCGCGCATACGCCACGAGTAGGGTCAGTTACATGCGTTCTTCACAGGAGTTGCGTTCGTTGTTGACCGGGCCGGTGACGTCGCTGCACACGCCGTTCTTTCGGGACGGCGAGATTGACTATGGGAGTCTGCGGGGGCTGGTGGACCGGGGTATCGAAGCCGGCAGCACGACGATGATGTTGACGTACGGGGACAGTCTCTTCTCGCTGCTCACGGACAGTGAGGTGGCCGAGGTTACGAAGGTGGTGGCTGAACATACGGCGGGGCGGGCTGCGGTCATTGCGGCAGACCGCATCTGGTGGACGGGCAAGACGGTTGCTTTCGCCCGCTATGCGCGGGAAGTGGGGGCTGACCTGCTGATGGTCCTGCCGCCGGATTGGGCCGGTTCGTGTACGGCTGACAGTTTTGTTGCGCACTACGGGGCGGCGGCGGCGGAGATTCCGGTGATGGTGGTGACGAATGTGTTCAGCCGTTCGCATGCGCTGGGGCTGGAGGTGCTGCGGCGGTTGCGGGACGAAGTGCCTGGGGTGGTGGCGATCAAGGACGACCTGGTTGGCGTGTTTGCGCGGAAGATGGCGCTGTTGCTTCACGGCCACTGGGCAATCATTTCCGGCGGGCAGAAGCAGAACCATTTCGACCTGATACAGTACGGGTGCGACGGCTACTTGTCGACGTTGTTGACGTTTGCGCCGCAGATTACGCAGGCTTACTGGCGGGCTGTGCGGGCAGGGGAGTGGGGGGCGGCTGCGGGTATTATTCGCGAATACGACATGCCTTACTTTGACTATGTGCTCGGCGTGGAAGGAAGCTTTGACGCGGCGCTGCACGGGACGTACGAACTGTTCGGACTGGCAGAGCGCTGGCGGCGGCCGCCATATCATTCGCTGACTGATGAACAGATGGAGCAGCTGTCGCAGAAGCTAGCGGACATGAAATTGCGCCAAGTGTAGATAGTTTGACATGATGTAGCTACTGAGCCTTGTTCTGTGTATGTACTGTGCCCGGTCTGTCTGGGTGGAATGAACCGTCAGTATTTCTGTAACGGGCTCTGGAAGGTCATGGCGGCCAACCTTGGGTATGTATGGGAGTTACCTCGTCTGGCTTGCCTGCGCTGGCACATACTCTGAATGTGCCAAGACGCGGGGTTGGGGG
>JAPPKG010000357.1:0-4061 GCA_026914085.1 Caldilineaceae bacterium
TGGCCCTTCGTGGATAAAAAGGTGTTCTTCGCGACCCTTCGCGTGACTTCGCGGACGAAAAGGTGTTCTTCGTGGTCCTTCGTGGCCCTTCGTGGATAAAAGGTGTTTTTCGCGATCCTTCGCGTGACTTCGCGGATGAAAAACGGTTCCAGGTACCGTTCTCTCTACACGTCAATGAAAGTGACTGGTCCGACACAAAAGCAAAGGAGACTCCCGATGGCATACGCAACCTTCATGGGCGCACACGTCAAGCGCAAGGAAGATCCCCGTCTCATCACCGGAAGCGGCTCCTACGTCGGCGATCTCAAGCTGCCCGGCATGCACTACGTCGCCTTCGTACGCAGCCCCTACGCCCACGCCCGCATCGGCGATATTGACGCCTCCGCCGCGCTCGCCATGGACGGCGTCGTCGCCGTTGTCACCGGCCAGGACCTCGCCGCGCACACCGAGCCCATGCCCTTCCCCTTTGAGGTCGGATCCGCCGACGGCGAAGCCAACAGCAAACGCACGCACCACGCCCTGACAACCGGGAAAGTGCTCCACATGGGCGAGTGCGTGGCCGCAGTCATCGCCACAGACGCCCCCACCGCCGCAGATGCCGCCGAGGAAGTCTTCGTCGACTGGGAACCGCTCCCCGCCGTCGCAGGGATCGAACAGGCGCTCGAAGAAGACGCTGCCGTTCTATTCGACGACATGGACAGCAACGTCCAGGAAGTATGGCGGCAGAAAGTCGGCGACGTCGATGCCGCCTTCGCCGGTGCCCACAAAGTCGTCAGCCAGCACATCACCAGCCAGCGTCTCGCCGCCGTCCCCATGGAAGGCCGCAGCATCGTCGCCGCGCCCGATCCGACCACGTCAGGACTGACCGTCTGGACCAGCACCCAAGCCCCCCACCTGATACGGGGCCAGCTTGCCGGCGTCCTGCGCGTGTCCGAGAATGCCATCCGCGTCATCGCCCCCGAAGTCGGCGGCGGCTTCGGCGTCAAGATCGGCATCTATCCCGAAGAAGTGGTGATAGCCAGCCTCGCCATGCGCTATCAACTCCCGCTGAGCTGGGTCGAAGGCCGCAGCGAGCACCTGCTCACCACCACGCACGGCCGCGGCCAGATTGCCGACTACGCCCTCGCCGTCACCCAAGACGGCCGCATCACCGGCATGAAGATGCGCGTCGTCGCCGACATGGGCGCCTATCCCATCGTGCTCATCATCCCCGAGCTGACCGGCTGGATGGCCGTCGGCGTCTATGACATTCCCTCATTTGACATAGAAATCGACTGCGTCTTCACCAATACTACCCCCATCGCCGCCTACCGCGGCGCCGGCCGGCCGGAAGCCGCCTACTACATTGAACGAATGGTAGATCTGGTGGCAAATGAGTTGGGCCTGGATCCGACCGAAGTGCGACGCAAAAACTTTATCCCTCCCGACGCCTTCCCCTACGACACGGGTACCACGCTAACCTACGACAGCGGCGAATACGAGAAGTCGCTGGCCAAGGCCCTGGACGTTTCCGGCTACGCCTCGCTGCGTGCAGAACAGGAGCAACGCCGCAGCCAGAGCAACGGCAACCTGCTCGGAATTGGCATTGCCAGCTACGTCGAGATCTGCGGCTTTGGCCCCTACGAGAGCGCCGAAGTACGCGTCGAGCCCAGCGGCACCGTCACCGTCTTCACGGGAATCTCGCCGCACGGCCAGGGCCAGGAAACGACCTTCGCCCAGATCGTGGCTGACCAGCTTGGAGCTGACTACGACCAGATCGTCGTCAAACACGGCGACACCGCCAACACGCCAATGGGCATCGGCACGATGGGCAGCCGCGGCCTCGCCGTCGGCGGCACCGCCCTCGTCCGCGCCACCGGCAAAGTGCGCGACAAGGCCAAACAGATAGCAGGGCACATCCTCGAAGCCGCCGCCGAAGACATCGAGCTGACCGAAGGGCAATACCAGGTGCGCGGCGTCCCCGACAATGCCGTGACCCTCGCCGACATCGCCGCACGCGCCTACAGCGATGACCTTCCCGACGCCATCGACACCGGCCTCGAAGGCACCGACTACTTTCGGCCCGACCTCGTCTACCCGTTTGGCACCCACGTCGCCGTCGTCGAAGTCGAGCAGTCCACCGGCCGCGTCACCATCCGCGAATACTACTCCGTCGACGACTGCGGCCCTCGCATCAGCCCCAAACTGGTCGACGGCCAGGTCCATGGCGGCCTCGCGCAAGGCATCGCCCAGGCTCTGTTGGAAGAAGTGGTCTACAGCGAGGAAGGGCAGCTCTTGACCGGTACCCTGATGGACTATGCCATTCCCAAGGCAGCCCAGTTTCCCACCTTCGTGACCGACTCAACCGTAACGCATACCCCCCACAACCCGCTCGGCGCCAAAGGCATCGGTGAGGCCGCAACCATCGGCTCCACGCCGGCCATCGCTAACGCCGTCATGGACGCCCTTAAGCCGCTGGGCGTACACCATCTCGACATGCCCCTGACGCCTGAGAAGATTTGGCAGGCGATCCATGGCAACGGCAATGGCGCAAGCTGAGCCGGGGTGGTCCGATACGAGAGGATGCTACAAATGAGCGGTTTCTACGTGGAGATAGGCGACAGCGTATCCTTCAGCAAGACCGTCGGCGAGAGCGACGTCTATCTCTTCGCCGGCATCACCGGCGACCTGGCCCCCAACCATGTCGACGAAGAATACATGAAGCGCTCCAGCTACGGCACCCGCATCGCCCACGGCGCGCTCCTCATCGGCTACATGTCCACCGCCTCCTCAATGGCCATCGCCGGCTCCCGCACCAGCGACGCAGAAACGCCTGTCTCCCTGGGATACGACCGCATCCGCTTCCTCGCGCCCGTCTTTCTGGGCGATACCATCACCGTTCACTACCAGATCGTCTCTGTTGACGAAGATCGCAGACGGTCCGTATCCGACATACGCGTCACCAATCAGTCCGGCGAGTTAGTTGCCGTAGCCCAACACATCCTCAAATGGGTGGCAAACAGGTAGCCAAGGAAGGAGAACGATGAATCAAGAGTGGCGTAAACAGATCGAGGAAACCGCCGTACTGAATCTGGGTCAGGTACTGGAGGGTGAGGAGCTGGACTATTTTCGCAACATGTTCGACACCGACCGCTCCGACTATCGCTACTTCTGGCATCGCTACGGCCATCACCAGCACGCCAACTACGATGCCCTGATCACCACCCCTCAGTTCGACGAGTTGATTCGCCATCCCCGTATCCTGCCCGTCATCGAAGATCTCATGGGTGGCCCGGTCTGCTTCGGCGAGATTGGCCTGCGCTACATGGGCCCCTACGACGGCAAACTCCACCGCGGTTGGCATCGCGACAAACCGCACTGGCCCGACCACCCACTGCGCATGGACTACATTCAGCTCATGGTCTACCTGACCGACGTCGACGAGAGCACACACTGCATCTCCTTCTCGCCCGAGTCGGTCGACCAGCCCGTTCTCAAGGACCAGGAGGCGCAACTGGCCCGCGGTGGCATCTATGACCTCCACGGACCAGCCGGTACCTGCGCCCTCTTCAACGTCGCTGCCCTGCACACCGCCACAACCCGCCCAACCAGCTCAGAACGCAAGACAGTTCAAATCTATTACGGACACCGTGACCATGCTCACCTCGCCAACGACTCCGGCATTCCCGCCACCCTGTGGCGCGACCATCCGGACGACGAGACCCGGGCCTTCTACGGCGTCCTCAACCAGCGCACCAAACTCTACATGGCCGCTTTCGGCCACTGATCAGCTCTGCCTCAGACCGGGCTGATCTCCCGGCAGCGCTCCAATATCTCCACCTGGCGCCGCACACTGGCCGCCGATATCGCTGCCGGTTCTCCCGTGCGGATCGTCTTGTAGATGTCCTCGTACAGCGTGAACATCCCCGTGAAGAAATTGAACTCCGGCGTGAAGCTCTCTTCTTTCCACGGTAACGTCTCGCTGTTGTAGCTGCGGTCCGGGGTCGGCGTCGTGTCCAGCACCAGCGGCGGCGCCTCCTCCGGGTCGAAATACTTCCAGTGCACCTCGCGCCGGTCCGCAC
>JAPPKG010000132.1:0-4043 GCA_026914085.1 Caldilineaceae bacterium
TTGTTAGCGCTTCGGTCCGGTCTTTGCCGCCCGTGATAGCTTCTGGAACATCGGGAAAAGCGACCATAAGACTTCCATCTTCGTCAGGGGCGAGTTCACACGGATAGGCGTAAATCATGGTGCCATTGTCGCGCTCAACTGTGTAAGCGGCAAGAACTGATGGAAATAGAAGCCCTACCTTGCAGTCCGATACCTTGATTTCGTGCCAGCATCTTGCTAGTATCTCTTCATGGCTAATCTACAGATCAGGAACATGCCGGATACACTGCATGACCGGCTACGCCGATACGCGCGGGAGAGCAACAGCACCATGCGCGCGGTGGCGCTCAACGCGATAGAACGGGAGTTGGCTCGCTGGGAGTGGCGGAAGCGTTTGGCTCAACGCCCCGAGACCGATCTTGGCGTAGATGCGGCAACGATACTCAAAGAAGAGCGCACTCGTCGCGAAGGGGGAATAGAGTGACGGAATCCACTGTGCCACGCACCGGGGCATTGCGCCTCGCCTGGGATTCCCACAGTCTCATTCACAACATCCGGAATCGATGTCATTGGTATCGAAAATAACCCTCATACCGGCGATGAACCTATGCCCGCCCGGTACTCTTCCACCAAGCAGCTGACATCCTCAGGTGTGATCTGCAGGTCACGTATCTGCTGTTCGCCGTAGCGAAGGAGCGTTCGCCACTCATTCTCCTCCAAATATCGGGATAGAGCTTCGCGCAAGAGCGCGCTCCGGGAACGGCCTTCTTGCTTCGCCAACTCTTCCACCCGGTCGGCCATCTCAATAGGCAGAGAGAAGGTGATAGTCCTGGCTGTTCGCGGCATGTGTACCTCTCATTCCTGTATCACATCAAGACTTTGCATCTATCATAGCCTCCTGTCAACTATCACGCTCCTCGGCGGCCTCCCCGTCCAGAAGCTCCACAATCTCATCGACGATGTCATAGGCGGCGCGGGGGCGGGCCAGTGCGCGGGCGCGGGCGGACATCTGGGACAGTTGATTGCCGCCAGCCCAGTCGCTGACAGTGGCGGCGATGTCTTCGGGTGAATCGCGGTAGGCGCCGACGCCGTTCTGCACCACATACGACACGTTGCCCTCCTCCTGGCCGGGGATGAATCCGCTCAGGAGGATGGGGAGCCCGCAGATGAGCGCCTCGGCGATTGTGCCCGGCCCGGCCTTGGTGATGACGCAGTCGCTGGCGGCCATCCATTCCTGCATGTTGTCTACAAAGCCGCGCACCTGCACCGGAACCGGCCAATCTGACCGCTGTAACGACTGGCGCAGGCGCTCGTTGCGGCCGCAGATGACGACCAGTTGCGCGGCCTTCCCCGTCGCGGCCAGACGGCGTGCTACCGCGTGCGCGGTCGCCGCGACCGGGCCCATGCCCTCGCCACCGCCGAGCAGCAGGACGGTAAACGCGGTGTCCGCCAGCCCCAGCCGGGCGCGCGCCGTCTCTTGATCCGGCAAGGCGCCGGCAAAGGGGGGCCGGACGGGCAGACCGAGCAGGCGGACCTGACCGGCGTGAAGGCCGTGGCGGCGGGCTGCCGCGGCCGCGGGCTCGCTGGCGACAAAACAGCGCCCGGCCCGCGCATGAAACCAGCCGTGATGAAAGGATGCCAGATCGGTGACGACCGTCATGAATGGAATCGCGGCGCCCTCCTGCTCAAGAAGACGCAGGAAGATATGCTGCATGAACGGGTGTACGGAGATGATCAGATGCGGGCGGTGGGCTTGCAGGACCTTGCGCAGCTCGTTGCGGCTGATCAGATAGACCAGGCGCAGGGCGGCAGAGAACGCGCGCTCGTTTTCGAAAACGGCCCAGAGCAGCTTCCAGAACCAGAGGACGCGGGCAATGATCGGGCTGTACAGGTAGGGCATCTGATTGATGGGCCAGGGGGTGTAGTCGGTCCACAGATCGACGATCTCCACCTGAAACCGGTCGGGATAGCGGGCGGCAAAGGCGGCCTGCAGGGCCTGGGCGCTGGCACGGTGGCCGCCCCCGGTATCGCTCATCAGAATCAGAATTCGGCAGGGATTCATGTGAAGGGAAAACTATACCCGGCCCATAGACTGGTGCACGGGGCAGGGAGTTACGTGAAACTGAGAAGGGCGCCGTTCTCCGGGGACAAGAATAGTTCGCCGGGTATGGAGATCGATTATACTGTAGACCTTATCACGGGGCCATGTCACCTGTTTTCGGGACGCTATGAAAGCCAAGCTGGCGGTTCTCATTTCGGGGAACGGATCGAATCTGCAGGCCATCATTGATGCGGTGGCGGCGGGCAGCCTGGACGCACAGATTGTGGTCGTTGTCTCCAACCGCAAGGGGGCATACGGACTGGCACGGGCGCGGCAGGCGGGGATCCCCGACCGTTACTTTCCACTGAAACCCTACCGCGACGGGCAGCGCAGCCGCGCGGAGTACGACGCCGACCTGGCGGCGCTGGTGAGCGAGTACGCGCCGGACTGGGTGGTACTGGCCGGGTGGATGCACATACTCAGCGAAGAGTTTCTGGGCCGCTTTCCCAACCGGGTCGTGAACCTGCACCCGGCGCTGCCCGGGCAGTTCCCCGGCGCGCACGCCATCGAAGACGCGCTGGCGGCCTTTGGGCGCGGCGAAATCGACCATACGGGCGTGATGGTCCATCTGGTGCCGGATGCGCGCGTGGATGAGGGGCCGGTGCTGGCGCAGGAGGCGGTTCCGATCCGTCCCGGCGATACACATGCAACGCTGGCGGAACGCATCCACGCGGTGGAGCACCGGCTGCTGGTGGAGACCCTGCGACAGCTGGTGGGATAGCGTACGCAGCCAGGAGCGGGGATAGGGATGTAGAGAGAGTTAGCAAGAAGGCTGTCCGGACAGGCGTTGGCCGAGTTCTTAAACCGGCCTGCGGAGGCTTTGATGCGACTGGGACTCAACACAGGTTATTCCGGCGGGAAGATTGCACTGCCGATGGAGCTGATACGCGAGGCGGACAGGCTGGGCTACTACGCGGTGTGGACGGCTGAGGCGTACGGCTCTGACGCGGTGTCGCCTCTGGCGTGGATCGGCGCGCAGACTGAGCGGATTCATTTGGGCACGGCGATCCTGCAGATGGCGGCGCGCTCGCCGGCGATGACGGCGATGACCGCGATGACGCTGGACCAGCTGTCGGGCGGGCGCATGCTGTTGGGTCTGGGCGTGTCGGGCCCGCAGGTGGTGGAGGGCTGGCATGGGGTCGGGTATGCCAGGCCCTTGACCCGAACACGCGAGTATATCGAAGTTTTGCGGCGCATTTTCGCGCGTAAGGAGCCGCTGACATTCGAGGGCGAGTTTTACCAGTTGCCCTACCGCGGCCCCGGCTCGTTGGAGCTGGGCAAACCGCTGAAAAGCATCCTGCACGGGCGGGCTGATCTGCCGATCTACCTGGCTGCGATTGGCCCTAAGAATGTGGCGCTGGCGGCAGAGCTGGCTGACGGCTGGCTGCCGATCTTCTTCGCGCCGGAGCATTACGAGGCGACGTTCGCCGAGGCAGTGGCTGCCGGGCGGGCGCGGGCAGGGGAGGCAGGCAGGCCGGACGGGTTCGACATCGCACCGTCGGCGGCGGTCGTGGTGGGGGATGATCTGGCGGGTTGCTGGATGCAGCTCAAGCCGATGCTGGCCCTGTACATCGGCGGGATGGGGAGCAGGGGCAGAAACTTCTACTACAATCTGGCCTGCCGCTACGGCTTTGAAGAGGCGGCTGACAGGATCCAGACGAGCTATCTGGCCGGCGACCGGGCCGGCGCGGTGCAGGCTGTGCCGGATGTGCTGGTGGACGCGGTCTCCCTGTGCGGCAGCCGCGCCCGCGTCGCGGACCGATTGCAGCTCTGGCGTACGGCGCCGATCACGACTCTGACGGTGATGACCGACAGCATCGATACTGTACGCATGATGGCGGAGTTGGCGCTGTAGAGGAAACGGGATTCGATATTCTGCGCCGTGCGCCCGCCCGAGCGGCACACGGCTCGCTCCCCTTTTGCTTTCTCTTCGTAACCACTAAGCCATGTTCTGTGTGTACTG
>JAPPKG010000077.1:0-4026 GCA_026914085.1 Caldilineaceae bacterium
CTAACAGTCCAAACACGATACTGGGTGCGACCAGGATGAAGCCGCGTTGAACGGTGTAGGTGAAGACGTAGTCGGAGAACAGGAGGTCGAGGGCTGGGAGCTGGCCGCGCAAGAGCGCCCAGGAGGCGTAGGCCCAGAAGCCGCCAAAAAGGAGAACGCTCAAGATCGCGGCTAAAGTGAAGAGCAAGATCGCTCGGCTTTCTGCCGCGGCCAGCAACGCACCGCAAATGGCGGCGACCAGGCTGAGTGCGAGCATATCGGCCGGCCAAGGGACATAATTCTGAATGTGAGAAAGAGAGATCAGCCCGACGTAGGCCAAGATTGAGGCGACCGCCAAGACGGCTGCGCTTTGTCGGATGAGCGACCTCACGGCACCGGCTCCTGCAGGGTAGCCTGAAGGCGCAGGAGACGCTCGTCTTGCGAGTGGGGATGGATGAGGCGAAAACCGGCCTTAACGGACCAGTTCAGCGGCTCAGAATTCTCCTGGGACGCTCCGAGGAAGTTTTCCAAGTCAAAGACGTGCAGGAGGAATTCCATATCCAGACGTTCATAAGGGGCCAGGGTCTGTTCGATAGTAGAAGCGCGGGTGTAAAGGGAGCGGTCGACATCGGGAATATCGTCGCGCCAAGTGCTGCTACTGCCGCCGATGCGGACTCCGTCCAGATACAGGTCAAAGAAGTAGTTATTCAGGTGGACAGGGAGCTCCGACCGGTTGTGGAGCCTGAGTCGCACAACGAGTTGTGCAGTATCGGAATCGACTCGGCGCACCTCTGTAAGTTCCAGTTCGAGGCCGCGCACAGATTCGAGTGATCCAACATAGTTGGACACGGCCTGCCAAGTGGCCGCCAGGGCTGTGAGACCAAGGACATAGAGGAGGGTACGTGCAACACGCGGCAAGGCTGTAGGATTAATCAGACAAACCCTGCATGGGATTTGCCCCGCACCGATATATAGTCAACATGGACCTCTTCATCTGTACTCAGGTCTCTTGTTTTTGCCATCATATAGTGCAGGGCCCAAGCCCGTCGCCTCTTGGTGGAGGTGTTGGGGCTGGAATAGTGCAGGTTGAGGCTGTGGAAGAGGAGGCAGCCGCCGGCGGGGATGGGGACCGGGACTTCGCGCGCCTTCATTTCCTCGGTCAGCAGTTGCGGGAGGTGCCTGAGATGAAGCAAGCCATAGTGATGGCTGCCGGGAAGGCAGCGGATGCAGCCGTTTTCGAGGGTGGCGTCATCGAGCGCGATCCAGCAGGTGATTTGGTTCTGGGGGATGAGGAAGGGCCAGGAGGCTGAGTCCTGGTGATATTCCTTGACCGAGCCGTGTCCAGGCGGCCTCATGAATATCTGATCGCCCAGTAGTTTTATGTCGGGTTCATCGAAGAGTTCAGAGATGAGGTCGACGAGTTTGGGTTTTCTGGCGACGGCGAGAAAGGTTTCGTGGATAGAGGCGGGAAAGTTGATTTTACGCAGTTCGTCGAGCGCGCTGTCGGCCTGCACTTCGCCGCGCGCGATAACCATCTCTTTTTCCAGGACAGGGATTCCTTTGATGTCGGCGGGCACCTGGACGCGGCCGAAGGCGATGTCCTCGGTCAACTGTTGGAGTTGTGCCAGTTCTTCCGGTTCGAGGAGGGTGGGGTATGGCAGGAAGCCTTCCTGCCAGAATGCCGCCTTTTGCTCCGGCGTCAGTATCATTTTTTCCTCCATCGTGACTGGGTAACAGAGCTGTATGGCTCCAAACAATCTTAGTCGAGGCTCATGCGGGGGTCAAGGGCATCGCGCAGGCCGTCGCCGATGAAGTTGATGGCGAGGACGCAGACGGTGATCATGAGGCCGGGCGGTACCCAGTACCAGGGCATGTTTTCGATGATCTGAATGTTCTGGGCCTCGTTGAGCATGTTGCCCCAGCTGGGGGTCGGGACCTGAACGCCAAGGCCGAGGAAGCTGAGTCCGGCCTCGGTGAGTATAGCGCCGGCGATACCGAAGCTGGCGGCGACGGTGATGGGCGCGACCACATTGGGCAGGATATGACGCACGATGATCCATCTCTCTTCGACGCCAACAGCCTGTGCGGCCATGATATAGTCGGTTTCACGAATAGAGAGAATGAGGCTGCGGACAAGGCGGGTTACGCCGGTCCAGCCGATAAGACCGATCGCCAGCATGGAGTTGAATATACCCGGGCCGAGGATGGATACGAGCGCGATGAGAATGATCAGGATCGGGAAGGCCATGACGGTGTCAGTTATGCGCATAATCACGGCATCAACGGTGCCGCCGTAGTAGCCGGAAACGCTACCCAGGATAGTGCCAATGGTGATGTACAGGGAGACGGCGACGATGCCCACGGACATGGAGACGCGTCCTCCGTAGACCACGCGGCTCCAGATGTCGCGACCGGTAAGATCGGTACCCAGCAGATGGCCTTCCTCGCCTGGAGAGAGGCCAATCTCTCTAATTTCGATCTTGTGGGGATGAATGGGTGCGACGACGGGGGCAAGGGGGAAGGCAACGATGATGAGGAGGAACATCAGGATGGCGCTGGCGAGGGCAAGTTTGTGACGGCGGAAACGGCGCCAAGCGCGGCGGCGCTGCGCGGCTGCACCACCCTCGTCGGCGTGGAGGGCGTCGGATATTTCCTGGAGTCCTTCGGGTTTTGATTCAGCAGTCATGGGACAGTCTGGGCTCGCGGTAGCGGAATAGGGGCGGTAGCAGGCGTCTGGCAGTTGGAGCCGGCTCCGGTCAGGTGTTTGGAAATGCTACTCGTAGCGAATTCGGGGGTCAATGGCCCCATAGGTCAAGTCGGTAATAAGGTTGCTAAAGACGATAGTCAGTGCCGAGACCAGGACCATGCCCATGATCAGGGGGTAATCGCGCGTGGCAACCCCATCCAGATAAAGGATGCCCATTCCAGGCCAGTTGAAGATGGTCTCGATAATGATGGAGCCGCCGAAAAGGCTGGGGAGGCGCAGACCGATGATAGTGATGACGGGAAGCAGGGCATTGCGAAGAATGTGGCGGAAGATGACAACGGGATCGTTCAGCCCTTTGCTGCGGGCGACGGTGATATAGTCGAGCCGCACAACCTCGAGGACACTGGAACGTGTATAGCGCATGATGCCGGCGGTCGAGTCCAGCCCCAGCACGATGGCAGGGAGCACCAGGTAGCGCGCCCGGTCGAGCATGGTGTCCCACAAGCCGAGATCTCGGCCGATGGTGGAGTAGCCGCTGGTGGGCACCCACCCCAATTTGAGCGAAAAGAGATAGATGGCGCCAATTGCAGCAAAGAAGCCTGGAATGGAGATACCTATAAATGCAAGGAATGTGAGCACATAGTCCGGGGGCGTGTACTGATTGAGAGCGGAGAAGATGCCCAGGGGAATGCCCAAGAGAATAGAGATTACAATGGCAGCGGCCATGAGGCGAAGGGTAGCGGGCAGACGGCGTGCGATTTCTTCGCCGACGGGGATTTTGCTACGGATGCGGACGCCCAGATTGCCTTGGAGGAGGCCTCCCATCCACTGGAGGTAGCGAACGGGAGGGGACTTGTCGAGGCCGTACTTTTCGCGCAGTTTGTCGGCGTTGGAGCCTTCGTCACCGCCGGCTCCCGATTCAAAGTCCATGAGGATCATGGCGGAAACGGCGTCGCCCGGCGCCAGTTCGGTGAAGGTGAATGTAAGGATTGTGATCCCGAACAGTACGGGCAGCATCTGGACGATGCGACGAAGAATGTAGCGATTCATGGGTTAAAGCAGATGAGAGAAGAGAGGAGTGAGGAGAGAAGATTGACGCCCTCTCCTCACTCTCTGAATCTCAGACTTTAGCTGTTCTTACTCGCCGGCGAGATACCAGTTTCCGGGGTAGCGTTCGGCAAATGGCTCATCGAGCTGGCGGTTGATGTTGTTGCAGACGTTTGCGCTGAAGGCCGAGAAGCGCGTCGGTCTGAAGACTGGGATCTCACCTGCTTCTCCGGTGATGATCTCGGTGGCCTGATAGAGCATCTCTTTGCGCTTAGCCGGGTCCGGTTCGGACA
>JAPPKG010000086.1:0-4023 GCA_026914085.1 Caldilineaceae bacterium
CCACCCCGACCAGATTCCCAAGGCCGAAAACCGCAAGACCATGGCCGAAATGCGCCAAAAGTGGGGCATATGAACCCGAAATCATAGGCTGCAACAACGCCTCCCATAAGGATTCCATACCGCCATGACAGTCCCCGAGCCCAAGAGCCGCACCGAGCAACTCGACATCCGGCAGAAGACCGATGCCATCCTGAGCGGCAGCCGGCCCGTCGACAAGGACTACCCCTACATTCCGCCCGACTACAAAGTACCCTTCCCCCACGTCGGCACGGACCGACAACTGTTTCTCGACAACTTCATTCTCGATCATCTCAACGGAGTCAAGCGAGAGCTGTGCGCCCCGCACAAGGCCCCCGAACCTCTCCTCTCCTTTACCGACCTTCCATGGGAGCGGGTACAGTTCAACCCCGGCACCGCCGGCGTCATCCACGATCCCGACGACGGCCTGTTCAAGATGTGGTACTGGCAGGGCCTGGCCGGTGAACCCTTCAACACCAGCCAGGTCCTCTGCTACGCCCAGTCAAAGGACGCCCTCCACTGGGAGAAGCCCCTTCGCGATGACTGCCTCCCCTTCCAGGACCATACCGCCACCAACATCGTCCACCCCGACATCTCCCAGTCCGGCCTCGCACTGAACCACGACCGCAGCGACAGCGATCGAAAATACCTTTTAGTAAACTGGCCCCCCAAGACTGCCGCCCAACGACCCCCCGGCAGCCCCCGCCTCTCCAGCGTCGACGCCTCCCCCGACGGCATCCACTGGCACAACATCAGTGAGGAGTCCCCCCTTCCCCACCACCATGAGCAGAAAATCATCTGGGACGAAAGCATCCAGCGCTACATAGGCTACAGCCAGTACTCCCACCATCAGAACTTCCTCTACCGCAAACGCCAGATCGGCCGCCAGGAAAGCCCGGACTTCATCAACTGGTCACCTAAAGAATTGGTCCTCTCCGCCGACTGGGACGCCAACCTCCCGCCGGACCTCGAGATGCACGACATGTCCGTGCGCATTGTCGGCGGTCTCTACATCGGTCTTACCAGTGAATTCATGGCCGAGCCCTTCTGGCAGGAGCGGGCCGGCCACAACTGGCGCGACCAGGCCTTCTCCCGCCTCGGCCTCTACACCAGCCGCGACGGCAAACGCTGGCACCGCGTCGGCGGCCCCGGCCCTTGGGTAGACACCGGCTCGCCCGGCGACCAGGACTACGGCTTCATCTGCTTCACTCCCGCCGGTGAGTTGGTCCACAACGGCAAGATGGTGATCCCCTACAGCGGCAATCCCCAGAAGCAGAGCTGGCACACTCAGGAGCCTCCCAGTCCCCTTTATCCACGAGAGAAATACAAGCTTCAACACGACGCCTGGCACGCCCGCCAGGCGCTGCAGGGCGACTCCCGTCTCAAGCGCGCCGTGGCCGGACTCATCCTGCGCGAGGACGGCTGGGCAAAGCTCGTCCCCGAATACGAGACCGGCCACGTCTTCACCAAACAGTTCGTTTTCGAAGGCGACGCCCTGCGCGTCAACGCCGACTGCAGCTACGGCTACGTGCAGGTCGAACTCCTCGACCCCACCTTCACGCCCTATGCAGGGTTTTCAGCCGAACTCTGCGACCCGCTCATCGGCCCACCGGACCAGATCTGGCACACGGTCAGTTGGCAAGGCAAGACCGACCTGCGCACTCTCTGGAACAAGCCCGTCCGCATCCGCTTCACCATCCGTGAAGCCAGTATCTACGCTTTCCAGTTTTTCCATTCCATGCCAGAATGACCCCAAACAAGCACTCATGTCCCAAATGAACCCAAAGGAGCCAAATATGGGATCACATCAGAAGGTCCACAACCCAATGGGCTACCCGCCCCAGATCGACCAGAAGCACCTCGCTCCGCGCGCCAACGACCTGGCCGGCAAGACCGTCTATCTCGTCGACTGCCGCTTCGACGACGGCGATATCCTCGTCGAGCAGATGGCCAACTGGTTCCGCGACAACCGGCCCGACATCAACATAGAGGTGCGCCGCAAGTCCGGCGTCTATACCGAACGCGACGAGAACCTCTACGAGGAAATCCAGCAGAAAGGAGCAGGGGCCGTCATGGCCGTCGGCCATTGAAGTACCTGCGCGCCGGCGGTCGCCGACCAATGCATTATTCTGGAAACTGAGTACAACGTCCCCACAGCCTCCATCCAGACCGGGATCTTCCTCGAACTGGTGAAGGCCTCCACCCTGCAGCAGGGCATTCCCTACCTGCGCCACGCCTTTGTGCCCCAGCCGGTGATGGGCCGCTCTCCGGACCAACTGAGGGCCTACGTCGATGGTCCCGACGACATTACCGGCCGTCCCTTCATGAGCGAGGTCATCGCCGCACTCACCCGGCCCAAGTCGGAAGAAGAGACCCGTCAACACAATTTCGACCGTTCTACGCCTCGCTTCGTTGAGCCGGACACGGAAGAGAACCTGCACCAGCTCTTCGTCGAAAATCTCTGGACCGACATGCTGCCGTTCATCCTCCCTACAGAGGAGCGCGTCGCCGCCATGTTAGAGGGCACCAGCCGCAGCCCGGACACCGTAGTCGGCCAAATGCGCCCCACGGGCACACGCGAAGCCTGGGAGTACACCGTCGAAAAGGTCGCCGTCAACGCCGTTATGGCCGGCGCCAAGCCTGAGTATTTCCCTGTTATACTGGCGCTGGCCGCAACATGCGCCTCAGCGCGGGCCAGCACCACCAGTTCCGCCGCCTCCATGGCCGTCGTCAACGGACCCGTCCGTGAAGAAATTGACATGAACTGGGGCACCGGCGCAATGGGACCCTACAATCACGCCAACGCCACCATCGGCCGCGCCTATGGTCTGCTCTCGCAAAACCTCCAGGGCGGCTCCGTCCCCGCAGAGACATACCTCGGCTCACAGGGAAACAACTACGCCTACAACAGCGTGACCTTCGCCGAAAATGAAGAGCGCAGCCCCTGGGTCCCTTTCCACGTCCAGCACGGATTCGAAGCCGACCAGAGCGCCGTCAGCGTCTTCGGCGGCTGCCGCTCCACGGCCTTCAACCTCGGCCTGCGCGCCAAGCACTGGCAGGACCATGTCCGCAACATGCTGCGCGGTCTCAACCCGCACAACCCGCCCACCTTCATACTCGACCCAATCACCGCACAGCAGTTCATCGACCGCGGCGGCTTCGATACCAAAGAGAAGCTGATCCAGTGGGTTTACGAAAACGCCACCATGCCCGCCGGCATCTACTGGGACTATCAGCTGATCGAAAACTACGTCTACCCCCATGCCCTCAACGGTGTAGAGCCCTACGCCACCAAGCTCAAGGCCGCCAGCGATGAGCTGATTCCCATCTACAGGGAAGACGAAATCCACGTCGTAGTCGTCGGCGGCGAGACCAACGGCTACTGGCGCATCATGGGCTGCAACTACGCCGGCACAGCTTCGGTTGATGACTGGCGCTAAGTAAGTCAAGGCCCGGTACGCTTGATGCCATTCGCTCCCAAATCGAGAGGATGGCATCGAACGGCGCAAAGCGAGGTCAACCAGAACAAAAAACAGGCAGGGCAAGTGGAGCAATCCTTCTTTCCACCTGTCCTGCCCCTTAGTCTCTAATCCGTACCGGTTCTGAACGACCTGCCAGGTCCCTACCACTGGGCGGCCGGCCCAGTCGCCGCAAAGCCGCCCCGAAGGAAGAGGCAAAATGGAAGAGATCACGCAACTTCGACTGGAGGGCTACTGCCTTCTGAAAGGCGTCATTCCCGCGGACAAAGTTGGCCAGGTCCGTCAGGACATTGACAACAACATGCAAGCCGGCCTCGAAGCGTACAACAAGCATGACTGGTCTGCCGTCACCCACATGTTGTCCCTGGCTCCCTACTTCGCCAACCCGCGTCTCCTCAAAATCGCCCGCACTGCCTTCAACCATGCCAAGGTGAAAATCTCCCAGACCGAATTCAAGAGCGTGCCTCCCTTCAGAAACCCGCCCGAATGGCGCAACTTCCACACCGACTGGCCCCACGACCTGACC
>JAPPKG010000178.1:0-4013 GCA_026914085.1 Caldilineaceae bacterium
TCGGACCGACCGTACGGTCTTTCGGGTCGGTCATCGGGGCGGCGGGTGCTATGGTCGTTGTGATAGCGTGGTTGTTGTCGCTGCTGGACCCGGGAGGAGAGACCTCGTTGTCGAATGACGTTTTGCGGATCGTTGTCTGCGGTGGCGGCGGCGTGCTGACTTACGCTGGTTTCTTACTCTTGGTGGGTCAACCCGAGGCAAGGCAGTTGGGTCGGGCTGCATTGAGGATAAGAGGGCTTGTAAGGGTAAAGTAGGCCCTGACAGGCCGCCTCCTGGCTTCGAGGCCAGGGGGAAATATGGTGAGGACATCGTTCTCTTGATGGACGGCGTCATGGAAAGACTCGACTTCATAGTGTCGTCCCTGAATCTTCCGGGCTCCTACAATTTCCTCAACCCGGCCCTTTTGCGGCGTAGTTCCTGGAAGGCGATCGCGCTGCTCGCGGCCCTGTTTCTTATCGGGGGCAGCGTTCCACGCTCGATCCCCACGCGTGCCCACATAATCAAGTCAGCGGTAGCCCTACCTGATTTCAACTTTTTTGCCTGGGAGTTGAATGCGTTGGGAAGGGCAGTCTTTGGCGGCGAGAGTCCGCTGAAAGACGGGCTTGATGAAGACGCCCAGGTAGGGCTGGTGCGAGCCTATTTTGAACGGGCAAAGCTGATCTCGGAAAAGGAGGCGGAACTAGACGGGTTGGTTTCGGAAGAGGCTTCGGCGGCAACCGGTGACGCTGAATCAGATACAGTTCAGGTATCCGATAGGGAAAAACAGTGGGCGGGTCAAGCTGGTAATTCCGCCGCTGTCCCGGGACGCGGGATGATGGTTGAAGAGGCGCGTCTGGAACTGGCCGGTTTGCGGCGCCAGCAGTCAGCGGATCGTTCGTTGGTAGAAGCTATCCTGCAGAACCAGATTCGCGAAGAGATACTTGAAGTTGACCTGGGACTGCTTGGCTTCGTATGGCCCCCTGTGCAGTTCGCCTTCATCGAACCCCCGCTGAAGCTGACCGTAAGCCCGCGCGACCGAATCTCCACGCTCCACTCACGCGTTCTGCAGGCCGATTATGATCCTGTTACGCTGGAGGAGAGCGAACATGACATCGAGGCCCGCACGGGCCTGAGCGCGCATATTTCACAGATTGGGGGCATGGCCGTCTTCCCGGCGATGGTTGTGGATAGCAGTTCGCTCAAATGGGTACTGGAGACTGTTGCGCATGAGTGGGTGCACCACTATCTGTTTCTTTTCCCTTTGGGTTTGCGTTACGCCAGCAGTGACGAGGCGACAACACTCAATGAAACGGTTGCGGAAATTGTTGGCGTGGAAATCGGGGAACGGGTATGGCAGCGGTTTTACGACACTTCGGCCCCGTCTGCGGATCCTGCGGCAGGGTCAGACGACGACATTCCCTGCGCCTGCAGCACGGCCGATCTTTGGGCGCAGACATACGAGTTGGAGCAGGGCCGCTGGGAGCGGTACGGGCGGCCTCTTGCGTTCGACTTCCGGCGGGAAATGCGGGAGACACGGCTGCATGTGGACAGGTTACTGAAAGCCGGGCACGTGGAGACCGCGGAGGTGTACATGGAAGGGCGCAGGCGATATTTTGTGGCACAGGGATACCGCTTGCGGGTGTTGAATCAGGCTTACTTTGCTTTCAACGGCAGCTATGGGACCGGCGTGGCATCCTCCAACCCTATAGGCCCTATGTTGGAGCAGCTTCGCGAGGAGAGTGACAGTTTGTCCCACTTTTTTGGTCAGGTACGCTGGTTTACGAGTTTGGCCGACCTGGAGAAGGCATTGCAGACAGATGGAGATGAACTGGGATCAACCCGTTAGACCAAGACGTGCTCTTGGGACAGTGAGGCGGACACGAAGGTGGGCCTGTCTCACTGCAAGTTGACAAGGTTCACCGGCCCCCAAATTGGAGCATCCCATGGCAACTTACCGAACCGGAATCATCGCCTGCGGCATTATCGCCCGAGTTCATGCCCGGGCCTGGCTAGGCGTTGAGGGCAGACCAACCGAGATTGGGGCGATCGCAGACTCGAATGCGGACGCACTGAGGGAGTTTGGCGAATTCTTCGGGGTACCCGAGGGAAATCGGTACTCCGACTACCGGGAGATGCTGGACAGCGAAAGGCTCGATTTCGTCGACGTGTGCTCCTGGCACCAGTTGCACGCGGAGATGGTCATTGCAGCCGCGGCGCGCCAGCCGAAAGCGATCATCTGCCAGAAGCCGATGGCCGTGGACCTGGGGGAGGCGGAGGCGATTTTGACGGCGTGCCAGCGGAACGGCGTCAAGTTGGTGATCGCGTATCAGCGACCTCACCACGCAACGTGGTTGAAGGCGAGAGAACTGTTGCGGGAGGGGGCAATTGGCCGCGTTGTCCAGATACAGCTGGAGGCGGGAGGAAATCTACTCAATACCAACTCGCACAATATCCGCCTGGCCCTATTCCTCATGGATGAAACTAAGGTTGAGTGGGTGATGGGCGCGGTGGAACGCACGACAGAATTGCTGGAGCGCGGGTTGCCGGCGGAGGATGCCTGCCTTGGGGTGGCCGCCTGTGACAATGGCGCCACGATCCTCATCATGGGGGACCTGATTCAGGGCCTGGGCCAGGGATGTCGCGTGATCGGGACGGAGGGGATCATGGAACTCAGCACGACTTATCATCCTCACGAGATGGTCCCGTCCGATGCGCCGATGCACATGCCCGAGGGGCTTTCGGCCCGCTACAATTTCGAGATTGGTACAGTCCGCTACATGAACGGGGCAACGGACGGATGGGAAGAGGTGACCGAGACCTGGCGCGATTGCTGGTCACAGCAGTGCCGGGAGGCGATTGACTGGGTTGAAGGGCGAGTGGAAGACCCCATCAGCAGCGGGGAGCGAGGGAGGGCTGTGCAGGAGGTGATGATGGCGATGTATGAGTCGGCGCGAAAGAGGCAGCGGATCTACCTGCCGCTGAAGACGCGTGTCAATCCACTCAGGCTTATGGTCGAGACGGGGGAACTGGAGGCGGAGTGGCCAGGTGAGTACGAACGCCGGGCAACACTTGTGCGCGGCGAAGGAATGTCATGGCACGAAACGTAGAGCGTCGGGAGCGGATCGTTCACTCTTCCCTGATGGTGCCATCCGGACGCACGCGCTTTGGCCGAATTATAGTAACGCTGTCATCTTCGATGATTGGGCGGTCGTAGATATAAGGGGGCTCGAGGACCGCCTGCTGGGCAGGCGTCAACTCGGCCACCCAGTCGGGCATTGAGGTCTCATAGACGCCGCCGGCAAAGTGCAGGTAGTTGGGCGAGAAGCGGTAGAGGAGCGAGCGACGCTGCTGCTTGGCCCTCCATGGGAGGGTGCCGTGAATGGTGGCTTCGTTGAAGATGACCATGTCGCCGGCTTTGCAGGGCACATTGTAGACAAGCTCCCGGTTTTTCTCGTAGCGTGCAATATCCTCAGGCATGGGGAAGTTGGCCTTATGGCTTCCGGGAATCATGCAGAGCCCGCCGTCGCCTTCGTTCACGTCCGCCAACTGAAATTGGCAGACGACCATGCCGCAACGCATCTGGCCATTGGCATAGCTGTAGTGCTGCGTGCCGTCGAATACACGGCTGGTTGACCCGTGCAGGCGAAGTCCTTCCGTCCCAGTCGTTGCAGCCAGCATAAAGGGTGCATGGTCCATCTTCCAGCCGCGGCCGAACATTGTGTTCAGATAGGGGAGCAGTTTGGGATGGGCCAGCAGCTCGCGGAAGGGCTGGCACCAGGGCTTGTCCCATGTCAGCATTCCGCTGAAGAAGTCGCGCGGGATGTCTCCAGCCATGTCCCCATCGGGGTGCGAATTGGGGTCAGGAATCGCTTTGTCCCAGTTGGCGTCGAAGGCATTGTTGAGTTCCTGTACTTCAAGAAGAGTGAGGAAGTTTTCGACCTTAAGAAAACCTTGCAGGTCGAACATGAATTTCTCGCGGTCGTTCATTGCCTACTCCTTTGCACCCCAGCCGGACACGTAATCCGTTAGTTAGT
>JAPPKG010000407.1:0-4002 GCA_026914085.1 Caldilineaceae bacterium
GGTAGGTGGGCTGCCCGGAAATGTTCTGGTTGAGCAGCATCGCGATGAAGAACCCGACGCTTATCGTCAGAGGGATACTGAGGAAGACGTAATAGGCCGTGTTGTAAAGCGTCGTCCAGAAGAGCGTACGCGTCGTGTCAAAGGAGAGAAGTTTGGTGTAGTTCTCCAACCCCACAAACTCCAGCGTGAACAGGTCGGTCTCAGTAAAGCTCAGGCCCAGCGAAGTCAGCATGGGGCCGAGAATAAACGCCAGAAAACCTATCACCCAAGGCGAGACCAGGAGATAGGCGATTAGCTCTTCTCTCTGACGCAATGTACGGCGCGACCAGGCATTCGATGCGAGCAATCTGGCCCACGGAGTCTGGCTGCTCTGAATTTCGGCACTCATGTTTTGGGCCTGCCTTCCAATCCCGAGTTACAAGAAAGGAGCGCGTAGGGAGAAGAGGAAAAGGAGAAGGAAAGGCACTATTCTACCTCGTCTTGGGGCCTCACCTACTCCTCTTCCTTCATCCCTTCAATTCCAGCTTGCTCAGGCGAAAATCTCGTCTATGCGCTCCACGATCAGATTGACGCCCTCTTCGAGGCCAATTTCACCGGTCACCCAGATCTGTTCCCAGATCGGACCGAACGCCTCGGAGTTGACCTTATCGTTCTCCTGGAAAGCCGGGTTCAACCGTGTATGCTCCATAATACGTGAGAATGCAGCCACGTCGTAGCCCGCCTCCGCGCCCATTGATCGCACGTCCCAGGCATCACCGGCCACGCTGCGCCGCGCCGGCTGCAGTCCGACAATACTCAACGCCATGACCTCCTCAGCCTCCGGCGAGGTCAGGAATCTCACCAGCTGAACGGACGCGTCAGGCTCCTTCGTCTTCTTTGCTATCACATACCCATTGCAGAAGGTAAGGCCTGCCTTGGTGCCGTCACGTGCCACGGGTAGATCTATGAAGTCCCACGCGAAGTCGTTCTCACGAATGTAGTTGGTCACGGTCCAGCTGTGAGATTCCATGAACGCCACTCTGCCGGTCGAAAAGACGTTCCACCATCCCATTTCTGGAATAGACCCGGCTATCGGCGCCACTGGATTGTCACCATAGATCTGATCGTGGTTGAATTTGAGAGCCTCCACCGCCTCTTCACTGTCCAGTAGGCACTTCGTACCGAAAATCTCGGTATTCATCCACTCGCCGCCGTTCATCCAGACGTAGTGTTGTATGAACTCCTGGGCTACGTAGTTTCCCCACTGGACGATGTTCCCGCTGTCATCGCGCTTGGTCGTTGCCTCGTAGGCCGACAGGTAGTCGTCCCATTTCCAGCTACCGTCCGGATGGTTGACTCCTGCCTCATCCAGGAGGTCCTTGTTGTAGGCCATCACGACCGTTGATACGTACTTGGGCATACCGAACAGCTGCCCGTCCAACAGATGGGCATTGACCAGAGCTGGATAGAAGTCCTCCAGATATTCGCTCTCGAAATAATCGTCCAGCTGCAGCAGCTGTCCCTTCTGCAACAGGTTATAATTGATGTTGTCCCATACGAACATGACATCAGGTGAATCGCCGGCCACCGCCTGCGTATAGAGCTTGTCGGCATAGTCGGGCGATTCGGCATTCTCAAAGGTGACGTTGATACCGGGATTCTCTTCCTCAAAACTGGGAATGATTTCATCCGTCCAGAATGCGATCCCCTCAGGACCAACCCAACTACCCTCCGCCAGTCTGATCTCGATAGGCTCCTCGGCCATCGACGCCCCCGAATCTTCAGGGGCGGCCGCCGGGGCAACGCAGGCCGCAAGCAGCCCGCCGCCCGCCGTCGCCACGGACAGGCTCAGAAAATCGCGTCGGTTCATTCGAATTGCCATGATTCCTCCTGATGCAGAATTGGGACAGTCTCTTGATGGTTGTGATGCAATCCCTATCAGTCCACCTCCATCTCTTGTTGCCGCTAAAGGTCGATTCTTGAATCCTTACGGCTCCTGCCGGTCTCCTGGAGTAGGACGTGAGCGGTGAGAAAGCTTCCTCCTCACTTCCAGGGAGAAGTCCGCCCCCATTCCTCAGGTCAGGCCAGCGTGCTTTCTTTCGCGTATCTTTCGAACAAGAACGCAGCAGGAAGCACGCCGGCCTGGCGCCGTCAAGGTTCAAGTCTGGACAGGGTCCAATGCGCCCGGATTCAACGTCTGTCCGGGCTGACCATCTGCACGGCTATCAGGCGAAAATCTCGTCGATGCGTTCAACGATCAGGTTAATGCCTTCTTCCAGGCCAATCTCAGCAGTAATCCAGATTTGGTCCCAGATCGGGCTGAAGACCTCAGAGTTGACCTTCTCATTCTCCTGGAACGCCGGGTCAAGTCGGGCATCGTCCATGATGCGAGAGAATGCAGCCACATCATAACCGGCCTGCGCCCCCATCGAATCTACATCCCAGACCTCGCCTGCAACACTGCGCCGCGTCGGCTGCAGCCCCACGATGCTCAGCGCCATCGCCTTCTGCGCTTCAGGCCCCGTGAGGAACCTTACCATCGCCACCGCCGCGTCCGGTTCCTGCGTCGCTCTTGCGACGCCGTAGCCGTCGGCAAACGTCAGGCCTGCCTTCCCACCGTCATTGGAAACCGGCAGGTCGGTGAAGTCCCAGTTGAAATCGTTCTCGCGTACATAATTGGTCACAGTCCAACTGTGGGATTCAGCAAACGCGATCTTCCCTGTCGAGAAGATGTTGTGCCAGCCGACTTCTGGAACTGAACCTGCAATCGGCGCGACCTGATTATTGCCGTAGATCAGGTCGTAGTTATACTTTAGGGCCGCAATGGCTTCTTCGCCGTCAAGAAGGCACTTTGTACCGAACAGCGGCGCGTTCATCCATTCGCCCCCGTTCATCCAGACGTAATGTTCCATATACTGCTGTGCTACATATCTGCCCCACTGGACGATTTCGCCGCTGTCATCACGCTTGGTCGTCGCCTCGTAGGCGACCACGTAGTCGTCCCATGTCCATGAGCCGTCAGGATAATCGACACCGGCCTCGTCAAGGATGTCCTTGTTATAGGCCATCGCCACTGTCGATACATACTTGGGCATACCGTACAACTTCCCGTCCAGCAGATGAGCGTCCAGTTTGGCCGGATAGAAGTCCTCCAGGTCCGCCGGGGCGAAATAGTCGTCCAACTGGAGGAACTGGCCCTTCTGCATCAGGTTATAGTTGACACCGCCCCAGACGAACATCACGTCCGGCGCGTCTCCGGCCACCGACTGCGTATACAGCTTGTCCGCATAGTCGGGCGACTCCGCGTTCTCGAAGGTCACGCTGATGCCCGGATGACCTTCCTCAAACGCCGGGATGATCTCATCGGTCCAGAATGCAATCCCTTCAGGACCCACCCAACTTCCCTCCGCCAGTCTAATCTCCACTGGCTCCTCGGCCATGCCGGCCCCCGCATCATCCGTGGCCGGGGCAGGAGCAACGCAGGCCGCAAGCAGCCCGCCGCCGGCAGTCATCGCCGACAGTTGCAGAAAACTACGTCGAGTGAAACGCTTGCTCATCTTCTCCTCCTGAAATGTGTTCAGAGTCTCCAATACATTCATGTTATGGCATCCCATTAGTGGCCCATAGTTCGAGCCCTGGTCGCCACTCTCATGTCTGGTTTGTGCATTATCCAGGCGCTGCCGGGTCTCACAGTCCTGCTCTCTCAAAGATCGATGCGGCAGCCCCAATCAGTCCCGAATCCGCCCCCATTGCCGCCGGGTGAATGGGCAAACCGCGGCTGTTCTCAGCCCAAATGTGAGCCCGTGTCGAAGCGACGAAGCTGTCCCAGTAAAGCCCCCCTGACGATCCAAGCCCGCCGCCAACCACGATCGCCTCTGGGTCCATCACGTTGATGAGAAACGCAACACTGTTGCCGAGCGCTTCACCCGCGCTACGGACAACACGTACAGCTGCCTCGTCTCCCCTCGCCGCTGCTGCCGTTACATCCTCGCCCATTCTCGCTGCCCCTGAACTGTACCGATT
>JAPPKG010000605.1:0-3988 GCA_026914085.1 Caldilineaceae bacterium
TCGAAGCCTTCTACTATCCCCAGGTCGGCAGGAGGAGCTGGGGCGGCGCGGCGCGCTATGGCATCGAGGGGCGGGATGATCGTCTGGAGTATGCCGACTGGTGGAACCGTACTGGGATTCTGTGCCTGCAGATGGAGTCGGTGCGGGCGGTGACCACTGTGCACAAACTGGCCAAGCCGGGCGTTGATTGCCTGACCTGGGGGCCGAACGATCTGCTCTTTGACCTGGAAGCGCATCCGGAGCATCCGTTCAAGACCGTTGACGACTGCGTACGCCACGCGCTCAAGCAGCTGGAAGGCGCGGACGCCAAGATAAGTTTCAGAAACTATTCGCCGGACCAGCGCAACAAGTACATTGATATGGGCGTAACTGTGCTGATGGAAAGCCCGAGGCCGTAATGCGTATTGCGTAGAAGGTAAAGGCAAGCACAGCGGTCAAGACTCCAACTTTGAATCGGGCGGTGGTTCCTGCCGCCAGTGGGAGTATGAATTCGATGCTCGCGCAGGCTGGCGGCTGTACGCCAAGAGAGAATATGGGGAGGAAAGATGGCAGCGCGTAGTGGGGATTTAAGTTTCGAGGTCGTGGAAGGGTGGGGCCAGGGAGCGGGCGGACGGGTTTTCGGTGGGGTGACGCCGGCGGTGGCGACCGATTCACAGGACCGTGTTTACATCGCCCGGCGCGATCCTCCGGCCATTCTGGTCTACGATCGTGAGGGCAGTTTTCTCTTTACTTTGGGCGAGGATCTATTCAAGAATCCGCACAGTGTGTGGTTCAACGAGCAGGACCAGATGTACGTGGCCGACGTCGACGACCACACGGTGCGAAAGTTGGACACCGAGGGGAATGTGTTGCTGACGCTGGGCACGGCGGACGCGGTCGGCGCGCCGGGGCAGCCGTTCAACGGGCCGACGTGGGCGGTTGAGGCGTCGTGGGGCGATATCTACGTATCGGACGGTTACGGACAGTTTCGCGTGCACCGCTTCTCTGCGGATGGGACGCTGCTGCAGTCGTGGGGCGAGGAAGGCACGGGGCCGGGGCAGTTCGCATTGCCGCATGGCATTCGGGTGGACAGCCGCGGGCGTGTGCTGGTGCTGGACCGCACGAACAGGCGCATGCAGATTTTCGATGCGGAGGGCACGTACCAAGGCGAGTGGTCCGACCTGGACGGGCCCAACGATCTGTATATCGACGGCGACGACAACGTCTATATGGCTGAGGGCAGGTACCGTATCAGCGTTCTTGACCTGGACGGCGAGCTGCTGGCGCGCTGGGGCGAGCAGGGCGATGCGCCTGGCCAATTTGCCAACGGCCCGCATGGACTGTGGCTGGATTCGCACGGGGACCTGTATGTGGCGGAGGTGCCCTTTCTCGACAACCGGCTGCAGAAGTTTGAGCGGGATTGAGGCGGGGCCGTAAAGGGGGGTGACTCATGCTCAGCGACCAACAGATCGATCACTTCAGAACGTTCGGATTTCTCCTGTTGCCGCAGCTCTTCTCTGCCGACGAGATCGGTGAAATTCGTCGCGCGGCAGATGAACTTTGGCGCGAAGAGCGGGGAGGCGGTCCAGACCAGGGCGAGTACCAGCATATCGCACCGTTCATCGAGTCGAGCCAGGATCTCTCCGGGCTCGTGGAAGACGACCGCATCTACCTGACGATTGAACAGCTGCTGGGCGCGGGCTTCGTGTGGGGCGGCTCCGAGGGCAACAAGGGCAGCTTTAATGAGACGCAGAGCCACGCGTGGCATTGCGACAGGCCCGGGGAAGAGGAGCCGGACTATGTGCGCATCAAGGTGATGCTGTACCTCACGCCGACGAAGAAGGAGGCGGGGGCGCTGCGCGTGATGCCGGGTTCGCACTGTCCGCCGTTCTATGATCAGCTCGAGAGGCTCAACCACATTCAGTCCTGGCCAGAGGTGATGCCCTTTGGCGTGCCCGGACCGGAACTGCCCGGTTGCGCGCTGGAGGTCGAGCCGGGCGACGCGGTCTTCTTTAATCAGTACTTGTATCATGCCGTTTTTGGCAAGCAAACCGACCGGCGTTTCATTGCGCTGAAGTATGCCGAGAGGCCGGCGGTGGCGCGTCATTTTGAGGCGTTGAAGAAGCACGGCGCCTTTTCTTTTCACCGGTCGTTTGTGGATAAGGAACGACCGCGCATCCGGCAGATGACCGAACTGCTGCCGGCCGAGGACTGGCCGTAATGGGTCCGGGGGGATCCTATGCTCAGACGGGAGCCTGAACCATGCCAACAGTTGTAAACTGGCGCGAGGCGCAGCCGGTTGTCGCCCATGACAGCGCGATCGTCTGGAGTTGCCTGCAGCCCAGGCAGGCGGGCGGGGACGGCGCCGGGCAGCCTTCGCAACACGGGACGCTGGAGAAGCTGGGGGTATTCACCGTGCACGCGGTGCAGGGGCGCAAGCAGTCGGACTACCACAAACACGAGAGTCGCGAGCAGCTCTACTACATCATCGAGGGCGCGGGTCAGATTTTGTGCGGTGATATTCTGTCGCCAGTGGAGGAGGGCGACATTATCTACCTGCCATCGGGGCAGTACCACCAGCTGTTCAACCCGGCGGAAGGCTGGCTGCTGCACCACGTGATCAATATGCCTGTTGACGGGGACGGCGGACGGTTCGTGAGTCGCAACTGGCGCGATGTGGCACCGGTCAGCGACGGCCTGGGGGCGGTGCGCTGGCATCTGCTGGAGCCCGAGACGGAGGGGGAAGGCGGTTGCCTGCGCGGGCTGGCCTTTATCGATCGGGAGATGGTGCAGCCGCGGCGGCGGTCCGCCGAACGCAACTCGCAGGACCTTGACCAGATTTACTACATCCTGGCCGGGGAAGGCACACTGGTTGCCAATGGCAAAGCGACAGCCGTCCGAGAAGGTGACGCCATTCACCTGCTGCCGGGAACGACCTACCATTTGACCAACAGTGACGAGACGTGGCTGACCTACTTGATTGTCGCTGCGAGATAGGGAGAAGTTGATGAGAATTCTGATTACGGGCGCCGCGGGCGCAGTCGGCACGGTGCTGGTGAACGGTCTGCGCGACCGCTATACTTTGCGGGCCTTCGACCGCGTGCCGGTTCCTGATCTTGAAGACGTTGTCGTCGGTGAACTGACCGATTTCGAGGCGGTGGCCAGGGCGACGGAGGGGATGGAAGCGGTCGTCCACCTGGCAGGCAACCCGTTGGGTTCGGCGCCGTGGGAAGAGATACTGAACAGCAATATCATCGGGACCTACAACCTGTTCGAGGCGGCGCGGCAGAAAAACGTTCGGCGCGTTGTCTTTGCTAGCCGCGCGGGGCTGCTGGCTCACTACCCAGAGGATATTACGCGCACGATCGACATGCCACCCCGCCCGGAGAGCTACTATTCGATAAGCAAGGTTTTTGGCGAGAACCTGTGCTATATGTATGCCAACCGGTTCGGTCTGGAGTGCGTATCGGTGCGCATCGGCAACGTGCGCGCGGACCGGCCACAGGCGGAACATCCGCACCACCTCAGCCACGTCGACCTGGTGCGCGTTTTTGAGAGGGCGGTGATCCACCCGGACGTCGAGTACGAGGTGGTTTTCGGTGTATCCGGCGGCGACTGGCCGCTGTATGACATGGAACACGGGCGCCGGGTGATCGGATATGAGCCGCAGAACGCATGCGAGGACCGTTAGAGGGGGTGCGCGGGTGCAATCCAATATTGGGGCGAGAAAGGGCAGGCACAAGGCCTGCCCCTACCGTTAGGGGCGGCGCCAAGGTGGGTGAGCGAACGATGGCATAGGCACGTGGTTGAAACGCGGCACCAGGGTGGGTGAGCGAACCGTGGCATGGGCACGTGGTTGAAACGCGGCGCCAAGGTGGGTGAGCGACCAGTGGCATGGGCACGTGGTTGAAACGCGGCGCCAAGGTGGGTGAGCGAACGGTGGCATGGGCACGTGATCGAAACGCGGCACCAGGGTGGGTGAGCGACCGGTGGCATAGGCACGAGATCG
>JAPPKG010000273.1:0-3984 GCA_026914085.1 Caldilineaceae bacterium
CGGGTGTCGATATTCGTAACAGGTGCCTAATCGAAGGTGTCCAGCCCGACCACGTTCCGCCTGTCCCATCAGATCCCCGTGCGTGCCTGCCCTGTGCCCCGCCAAGAGCCGGAACACAATATCGCCCACCGCCGCCGCGCATTCCCCGTCTGACCCCTAATGCCCCAAATCTGGGTTGCACCCTTCTCGCTGGTCTCAGTCCCAAACGGGGGGCCAGCTCACGTAAATCTCTGGCAGCAACTATGCCTGGCCCTTCCACGATCAACTCTGAGTCAGAGGCAGCACCGTCTCAAACCACTGACCACGGACCGCTGGCCGCTGCAGTTCGGGCCGCACAATAGCAAATCGCCACCCAATTCAGATTCTGATGTAAACCCCGGGGTACATTCAACTGGAGACCGGGGCCCGACCGGCGCACTCACCGGACAGACCTTCTGACCCCAATGGAGGAACCTGCAATACGAGGAATACTGTCGTTCAGCTCGCCGTCGTCACACTGCCCGCCCGCCGCTGAACGCCGGCAGCCGCGAGGGCAGCGCCAACCAGGCGTCGACGCTGCCCTCGCCTGACCCCTCTACCACTCCCAGATGCCGGCGATATCCTTCAACGTCTCAATGTCAAGGATCCCTATTCGGCGGTAACCCAACTCCACCAGGCCCTGCCGCTTGAAATCCCGCAATATGGCGCTGACAGTCTCTCGGTATGTTCCCAGTCGATCCGCAAGAACCTGATGGCTGACGCCCTGAATCGTCTCTTCAGTGTCGCTGCACAGCTCAACCAACAGGGCCGCCAACCGTTCCGGCAACTTCTTGTAAGCCACATCTTCCAACCTGTCTTCTACCTGAAGAAGCCGCCTGCCGTAAGTCTGCAGCATTCCCCATCCCAGAATTGGATACTGAAGCGTCATGTTTCGCGCCTCGGCAGCCGGAATCGACCAGACCACCACTTCAGTGTCCGCCTCCGCGAAAACGTTGGCCTCCTGCGGCCTGCTCAATGCGCCCTCGCCAAATATGGCTGCCGGCTCCAAACTGCCAATCACCAGCCGGCGCCCCTCGTGATTCGGGCACACCAGGTTGATTTTGCCCTGCATGAGTACGAACATCTCTCTCTTCAGAGCAGTCGCATCCGCAACAACCTCGTGCGGTCGATACGAGCGCATGCGCACATGCTTCCCAAAAGAAGGATCGTCGTTGTGAAGATCCATCAAAGTCTGTAAAAGCTCAGGTTTTCGGCCCAGAACATCGTCGGCAACGGTGTGTCGATAGGGATTATCGAACATATATCACATCCTTTCTGGCCGCACCGCAAAAACGGGCTCATACGCGGGCGCCAGCTAGGGCGGCTAAAACGGACACTTCCGCCGGAGAAAAACCAATGCTTACACCAAACCTGTACAAAACTTGTGTCGCAATAGGCACATCTTCCAAAAACTGCTCCGGTTCGTCCCACAATTCATTCAGTAACTGTACACTGCCTAGAGTATAGCAGTTTTCGTCAACGATTTCTACACTTTCCGTCCTTACGGAATTCTTATAGACACTGCATACGAGGCTCTTCCCTCGATTTCAGTCTAACACTGAAAAGTTGCGTTTTTGTTGCAGTATGGTTAGCATTTCATGTGCATTGCACCTCGACAGAACTGTTCCCCCCCAATTGGGTCTGCCCCTGGCAACAGGGCGCGATGCTTTCCCTCCCTTCAATCCTATCCAGCTTTTCAGTACGCAGACGGCTGCCTCGCCGATGCAGACAGCGCCCACGATTCCAACCAATATGAAATCTCTGAGGAAACCTTCCACCCGTGCCCGCCCGCGCAACCACGCCTTCAAAAGCTGCACTATATCTGGGACAATTTCCGCCAAAATAGTGCAATTGTAGACAATATCGTGTTATGCTACACTAAATTTCTGCTAAAAACGCCCGTCATCTGAAAGTCGCTCTTCATTTTCCGCGGCTCTTTCTTCTCCATATCGTAAGCACCGTAATGAAGCTTTTCTCATGCCAAATTCCTTCGCACCCCGACCCGTAATGTCGACGGCCGAATCGGTCGGGTCGAAGAATGGTCTCTTCCATTCATTTCACTCTAATCACGCAACGAGAAAAGCTTAATGGCAGGAATCTTAAAGAGAATCATCGCGGTTCTCGTAAGTATCGTCTGGCTCAGTCTCATTCTCGCACTGCTGGCCGGTTTCCTCGCGCCCAATCTGCACCAGCTTCTGCCAGCACCAGTCAGAGAATTCACAGACCCGCAAGTGCTGCGTGAACGGTGGCAAACCTTCACCGATTCTCTGGTGACAGGAATCGGCGTGCAGCCTCCAGCTGAACCCGTTGCTTCAGAAACGCCTACCCCGGATGCCGCGCTGTCCACCGCACCTACCGCCACACCCGAGCCCGAGCCCTCTACCCCGACGCCGCCTCCTTTGCCTTCACCGACACCCACTACCGCGCCGGCAGTGAGCCCCGACGAAGATGAAGAACCCCCCTCTCTCGAAACCTCCGTCTCTCTCTTGGTCTCAGAGGCTGGGCAAGCCGACCTGCGCTCCGCCCCCAGCGAAGACGCAGACGTCATTGGGCTCGTAGCCGCAGGCGGAAGGATCAATGTAACCGGCCGCGACCCCACCGGGGATTGGTATCGCTTGGAAGACGGTACTTGGATTAACGCCGATGACCTCGTCGAAGCCCCGCTCGACCAGGTCCCTATCGTAGTCGTCGAGACGCAGCAACCCCCTGAAGACACGCAAGAGGCTTCGCCGCCATCTGACACAGAAACGGATGCGCCACCGACCGAGCTCGTTCCTGTCCTCGCCGCCGTCAATGCCGACTCCAATCTGCGCGCCGGCCCCGGCGTCGAATTCGACCGTATAGATGGTATCAATTTCGGCGAGGAAGCATCCATCGTCGGTATCTCCTCAGATGGTGAATGGTACCGGCTTGAAAGTGGACTTTGGCTTTTCGCCGCCCTCGTTACAGAAGCCGTTGACGTACCTGTCGTCAATGAGGATGGCCAGTTGGATCAGATGGCGGCTGCTGGCACAGAGCAACAGGAAACTGAGCAGACCGGCACCGACGAGGAACAGGCAGCGACCGAACAAACACAGGAAGACTCCGAACAACCCGCTGCCGAGCAGCCGGAAACGGACGACCAGGAGACAGCGACCGATACTGAGCAGACAGACGCCGACGCAGAGCAACCGCAACCGGTCGTTATCGCCCCCCTCGGCGCCAACCTGCGCGCCGGGCCGGGAGTCGATTTTGAACGCGTGGACGGCGCCGAAGAAGGCAAGGTGCTGACAATTGTGGCCCAGGATGAAACAAGCGCATGGCTGCAACTTGAAGATGGTTCCTGGATCTCCGCCGCGCTTGTAGCTAATGTCCCCGCTGACCTGCCCGTGGCCTCCGCCGAAGTAACCGAGGACGAGCAGGATGCACAGCCTGACGAAGACGAGCAGGACGCGCAGGACGCGCAAACCGACGAAGACGAGCAGGACGAACAGGACACGCAAACCGAGGAAGACGAGCAGGACGAGCAGACCGACGAGGAACAACAGGATACCCTGGAAGAGATCACACCGGTCCTGTTCGCAACCGTAAACACCGATGCCACCCTGCGCGATGGCCCCGGCCTCGATGCAACAATCGTCGACTTCGCCCCCGCTGGTACCCAGTTGACCATCGTCAGCCGGTCCGACGACGAAGAGTGGTTACAACTCGAAAACGGTTTCTGGATTCTCGCGGCACTCGCCGACATCCTCCCCGCAGAGGGCGAACAGGACGCCGATGATGATACCGGGACATAGTCGAGCGGAGAGAATAACGACGAGGGAGGTTTCCCCAGCCGCAGATCTGGATGACTTCACCCATGACTTTGTGAGGGTGTTGACAAGAGCCATCTGAAGCACAGACACCGCAACGGCTACAACTGACTCTGCACCACCAACGCGCCGTACCGGCCGCCACAGGTTTCGGACACCTTCAGGAACCATTCCG
>JAPPKG010000501.1:0-3979 GCA_026914085.1 Caldilineaceae bacterium
TCAGAAGGAGGAGTCGGTGTTTGGGTTTGCACTAGCCTGAATCCGCTGCTCAACTGGTTTGGCGTATTGGTAGGGGGACTCTTTGGGGAATCTTTGCTTCCTTTTGGCTGATATCCCTTTCCATTCCAGTGTCTGCGGTCATGCTTTTGCATGTTGTTTCTCCTCGGGGGAATAGTCCCAGAATTCTACTGTGCTGACTTCGTCAGCAGTAATCAGGACACCTTTTTCGCCGGGAACAGACCATGTTCCTGCTCCATTGGTACCACAGATCTTTTCGATCTGCGAGTCTCCTAACTTTGAGAGTTGAAGTTCAAGATTGAGGAATGTACGAGGGCACCCACAAGGGGTGCCCCTACGGATGGCTGCGGTTGGGGAGTTATGGCTGGCGTTGTCGTTTTTGGAACCAGAGGTCCAGGCCGAAGGCGGCAAACATGCCGACGAGGAGGGGAAAGAAGTTGTAGGGGGAGTCGGCGGTGAAGAGGGTGAAGGACAGCCATACGGAAAGGCCGATGACGGGGATGAAGATGGTGAGCGAGGCCCGCACTTCGGCAGGGGTCTTGCGTTTGTAGATCAGTACGTGGATGAAGTAGACGGCGGAGACGGCGATACACATGAAGGCGTAGCGCAGGCGGAAGTCGGATTGGAAATAGGAGCCGCCAATCCAGTCGCCGAGGAGAAGGATTGCGAGTGTCCAGATGAGGCTTGAGTGCAGGTAAGGGACTTTTCGCCATCTGGCCAGTATTCTGTCCATAATCGGATGTGCCTCCCATTCATCCCATAGTATAGGGCGATGCATTGGAAATGATGCGTGACGAAGATTGGCTCCCTACCTCTTTGGCGAAGCCCGTCCCCGACTGGAGGAAGTCCCGACGCGTGGGGAGATTGTCATGCTTCGCGAAACCTTTTGCGAACCATGGAATCAACTCCCCATGCAGCGAAAAGTCCAGCAACAATGGGAAGATCGCCCAGGAAAGAATTGCCGTCCAAATAGGCAAAGGAGACCCATATCCCAGCACCGAAACCTGCAGCGGCGATTCCCCACGAGAGGAGTTCGTCGCGAAGACTGCGCAACATTTCTCGTCTGTAGATAAGGATATGCGCGTATGTGGTTGCCATTACCGCGCTTGCTACGAAGATAAGTTCCAGCCGATCGTCGGACCTGGAAAAGAAGGCAGAGTGAATCCACATCGCGATAGCAACACTTGCAAACATCCCTAAGAATAGAGCGAGCTTGCCGGGTGTTTCCTTCCAATTGCGAATCATTAGTCGTGTGAGTTTATGTCTAGTCTGAAAGGCAATTCTGTCGACAAACAGAGTTCTTGCCGGGGCAGAAGGCAGGTTTCAGGGCGTCTGCCGGCAGGCTGAACAACGAACGTCAGTGGCGAAGGTGTGTTCGGGCTGGGCTATGCCTTGCGATACCATTTGCGGTACAGGGCACATATTCCATCGCCGACGAATGGCCCAATAATGATGGGCAAAACCCCCAAAAGAGAATTCATTTCAAAAAAAGCGTAGGTAATCAACCACCCGACTCCAAGGCCCGCATATCTGAGACCAGGCTCTAAGAGGTAGTCACCAAGACCATCCTTCTTGCAGACCAGAATATAGGCGAGGTGCCCGGGAATGGTCGCGATGATGAAGAGATACAGGAACAGTAGGGTGTCGAAATATCTGTAGGCCATGAAGGCCGCGAACAAGGCAGCAATAAACAGCGCAGCCCCAACAGTGATTCCGCCAATCTTCGTCTCAGTGAGGAATTCGGTGGTTCTACAGAGGACTGAGGCAAGGCTACCCGCCAGCCCTTTTCGTTCTCGGGGAAAGCTTTGCATGGTTGGAGGTGCCTTCAAACAGGTGCTGCTATGCGTGCAGCACGACCCAGCCGTCTTCGACGGTTACTTCGAAGCTTTCGACGGAGGGGTCTTCTTCTTCGGGCTCGGGTTGCTCGACGGTGACATCGTAGGTGCGGACGCGCAGGCGGTGGGGGTTGAAGACGGAGCGGCCGGTGGCGATGTCGAATTCCCAACCGTGCCAGGGACAGCGGAGGATTTGGCCGTCGCGTTCCCAGATGATCTCACCGGGGGCGGTGGAGCGGGCGGTGCCGGTGATGGTGCCGCGGCAGAGGGGGGCGCCCTGGTGGGGGCAGAGGCTGCGCAGGGCGTAGTATTCGCCGTGGACGTTGAAGACGCCGATTGAGCGGCTGCGCACTTCGACGATTTTGCGTTCGCCGGGGGGCAGGTCGCTGACGCGGCAGATGGGATTGGGCCTGGTGCCGGCGCGACGGGGTGTATTGCTGGGGGACGGCTGTGGGATTCGCTGCGGACTCTGACTCGACATATTCTCTCCGGTGGCGGTCACCTCAGTAGGGCCAGGCACGGGGCAGCGGCCTCTCTGCGGCCAGAAGTTTGCGGCCCAGTTCGTGACGGGACGCGGCGAGGTCGGAGGCGTAGGCGGGGTCGGCGGACACATCGCGGTAGTCGCCCCACTCGACTGAAAGATCGTAGAGGTCTTCTGTGCCGTCGGCGTGGAGAAGGTAGCGAAAGCTCTCGGTGCGGAGTGATTTCCAGCCGGTATGCTCGGTGAGGGCGGAGGCGCCGCCGGGCGCGTCGCCGTGCAGGCGGGGCAGGAGTGAGCTGCCCTGCAGGTGGGGGGGAACCTGGATGCCGGCGAGGTCGAGGATGGTGGGCAGGACGTCGAGCGCTTCGGTGAGGCCTGAATCTCTGCGGGCGGTGAAGGTGTCGCCGGGCGGCCGGATGAGGAGTGGGACGCGGCTGCACTGGTCGTGGGCGGGGTAGCCTTTGCCGTAGCGAAGGTGTTCGCCGAGCCATTCGCCGTGGTCGGAGGTGAATATAACGACGGTGTCGTCGGCGATGCCCAGCTCATCAAGCGAGCTGAGCATACGGCCGACGTGAAGGTCCACCTCGCTGATCTGGCCGTAGTAGCCCTGCCGGGCGAGCCGCAATTCGTCATCGGGGAAGTTCTGCGGCCCGCGTTGCGACTCGATCTCCTGTGGGAAGGTCGGGAGCTGGAGGGAGTCGCGATCGTAGAGGTCGAAGTAGTGCTGGGGCGCGACCCAGGGGGAGTGGGGGGAGTAGATGCCGGCGACGCAGAGGAAGGGCTGGCCGGTGCGGGCCTGGTGGCGCATAAACTCGATGGACTGCTCGGCGACGAAGGCGGTGTGGGTCATGTCGTCGCGGCAGCGGGAGGCGAGAGGTTTTATGGGAAAGCGTTCGGCCGGGTGTTCGATGCCGTCCTCGATTCCCATGGCCGCCTGCCAGATTTCGGACATGGGGGCCTGGCCGAGGCTGACGTGGGGGAGCTGGTCGGGGGCAAGGCGGCGGACCCAGGCGCGGTAGGCATCTTCGTAGGAGCCGGGCTCGTCGGAGATTTCCAGGTGGTCGAAGCCGTAGGGCGGGTGATGGGTACGGTGATCGCGGTTGGCGTGGGGCTGGAAATGGAGTTTGCCGATGTTGGCGGAACGGTAGCCGTAGGGGGCGAGGAGGCGGGGCAGGGTGACGGTATCTTCGGGCACGGGCACGCCCATGTGGGTGATGCCGAGGGTGGAGGGATATTGTCCGGTGAGGAAGCTGAGGCGGCTGGGCATGCATACGGGATTCTGCACGAAGCAGCGGTCGAAGTTGACGCTCTGGTTTGCCAGTCTGTCGAGGTGGGGCGTGTGGATGTCGGGATTGCCGTTGACGCCGAGGCCGTCCCAGCGCTGCTGGTCGGTGTAGATGATGAGGAAGTTGGGACGGCGCATGGGGCTGGTCTCCTGCGAGATTGAATCGGGTTTGCGTAGGGAGTACTCTACTATATTGGTTCTTCAGTTCGCAATCTTTGTCAGCAGGGTGTGCGGTCCGGAATGGGGTGCGGGGGAGGGCACCCACAAGGGGTGCCCCTACGGGGATTTGACGGGACAGGCGGGATGTGGTCTGGCTAGACACCTTCGATTAGGCACCTGTTACGAATATCGACACCAGGT
>JAPPKG010000133.1:0-3976 GCA_026914085.1 Caldilineaceae bacterium
CTACGGGTATTTGCCCCCAGGAGGTGGGGAATTTCAGTGATCGAGACTGGGGAATATCAATGATTGCCAACACGTAGCCTGTTGACCATCACTGAATGCCCACTGTGGCGGCCTTGTCGCGACGTGTCACAGAGCAGCCCTTCCTACACGGGTGTGGAAGAGGAGGAGTGCGACGATTGCACCCGAGTAGCTATTGACGCACCGAATGCGTTCCGGGGACAACCACTCTCTGGCCACAGCAAAGCCGATTGATAAAACGCTCCACCAGGGTCCAGCACTATCCCCCATCCACAGGCCGCTACGGCAGCCCACATAATCCCAATGGGCGGAACAAAAGCCACACTATTGCGGGGTGCCGAACGCTGTCTCGATCAGTTCCAGTTCGGCAACCAATCTGATGCATAGGTCTTCAAAATGCCCTCCGTAGCTCCCGTGCGCTGTCAGAGCTTCATGCGAAAAACGTCGGACCTTACTCCTTGCCGCATGAGCTCTTACCACCCGAAGCTCATTAACCTCCCATAGGGCGGCAATACGCTCCGTCGTGTCAATCAAACCAAGGGCGTGCAGCAGACGCTCCAGCAAGAGCAGACTCCGGTCACCCTTCTCGTATTTGCCTCCCACTTCTCGCAACCGCTCGCGGACAGCCTTTAGATTGAATCCCTCAATAAGTCCACTTGACAGGGATAGGCATGCATCCAACCACTCCTTCCGGCTCCCCGTGCGAGGGACGGTAAGACCATCTGGCGAACCCTCATCAGCCCATCTCCACCACGTGAAACCGCGCCTGATCCATCGACTCAATAGGTGGATTAGTGAGGCGATGGGTGGAAGGTCATCTTCTTCAAGCCACTCCCCGCGAAAGTCGGTTTTGATAACGTGGCCTGGTAACCCTGCTCGTGGCTCCTCGTTGAAGAGAGACCAATACACTTGCTCCTCGCGCGGCAGATGGCGAAGATCGCAAATGTACGCACACACCTGCCCGGCACCATTTGTCCAATAGCTCCTGAGGTCCCAACTTGCCCGACAGGTGATTCTTCCCTCCCTCACGGTGTACTTTTCAGTGTCCGCCTTGTATCTGGAGAGAACTTCGGGTCGAAATGATGCAGGCGATGTTTCAAACGGCAAATCGTTCTGGTCGGCATCGAAATAGCTGGTGGTGGTGGACGGATCGGTAGTGACGGTCGCAATTCGGTCATTCCGCCAGTCCCAGATCGAAAACCCTACTGGTATCTCTTCTGCCGGATCGGCTATGCGGCCGCCTTTGACCAACTGCTCAACCTCAACCGGCGTCAATGTGGGCCTAATGACCTGCACACCCCTAATGAACCCGAATCGACCCTCATTGACCATCTCCTTGTAACAGAGACCTGAACCGATACGTACTAGCCGATCAACATGTTCGCCGTAGTTATATCGCTCCGACGGTGGGCGTCGAAGTAATGTCACATCGAACGTCCGAACAAGCACGGCACTCATCGCAATGAGGTATAGATCCAGGCTTTCACGCCGAAATGAAACCAAGTCAGTGGAGTGTGGCCCCTCGGGACCTGACACGGAGATAACATCCATCCAGTCTCCACGAAAGTCGATGCGAGAATACGCCTCCCGTTCCGGCCGCCAGTGAATTTCAGCCGCGTGAACGTACTCTTGGAGGACTTCAAAATACATACCGCTTCGATCAGTCACCCCCTCAATGGTGCGACCAAAGACAAGTGGATGCGCATCAGCAGGGAGGTCATGGGGCCAACTGCCGTCGTGTTTCGTCGCTTCTACCCCGTCGGTTGCCAAACTCCAACTCCAGGAGAATGACGTAGCCTCGTGATGGAGGGGATTAGGGGACCAGCGGCTGAGTGCCAGAATATCACCATGCAAGTCTGGATGGTCGCCGTCTGCGATGAACGAATTAATGCAAGTCCCTGGCGAGAGTGCGGCAACAATAATCTCGTCCTCTGCAGCATTCTGGGTCAGCATTTCCAAATGGCCACTACCCCGTATCCACTCTCCGAAGGCCTCAGAGTCATTTGGAGCCTTATCGGCCTCAGTGAGTCGAGCGACCAATTGTCTGTGTGCAGATGTAACCACTTCTACCTCCATGTCACCCCGCCTACGAAACCTCGTTGCGACTCAGCCCCTCACGGCTAAGTGTTGATGTAGGAGGTAGCTGAGAAGGATGCAGGAGGCATGTGGCAAGGCAATTCCCTGTTTGCAAACAACATCAGTGTAACCACTGTCCCCCTATTGCACCAGAGGGATTTGGAGGCCACAACACCAGGAATTCCGCCTCCTCCATCCAGGGCCTCTCACGGTACAGCACAGTCTGAGACAGGGTTACCCCACTAAAGCAGCCGCCCAAACTGCTGGCAGGTAGATAGCCACTGACAAGGGGACTGCTACATAATCCACAATGAAGACGGCCCATTAGTCAGGCCCAACAGTTGCGGAGGAGATCCGCGTCCGCCGAAAGCTTTGGGAAAAGGCCAAGAGCGAGTGGTTAGGCTGACAGGATTCCACTATTTGACAACCAGCCAAGCAAAAACTCGCAATCCGGCCCATCAGAGCCCTAAGTAGCGGCCCCACTTCTCCATGAGCTCGCGGCGTCTCTCAAGGAGATCGCTTCGAGCATATGCACCCTCGACGCCCTTAACCGTGTGAGCTAGCGCCGCTTCGGCTAGTTCGCGGGAGACACCGGTCTCTCCGCACCAATCCCGAAACGATGATCGCATACCGTGGGGCACGCATCCGATGTTGTTCTCTTTGCAGAGTTTGCTCATTGTGGCATTGGAGATTGGCTTTCCTTTCGCTGACGGAAAGATCAGCCCAACGCCGCCGGTTTGTCCCCTGGCCTCCTCCAATACGGCTAGCGCTGGGGTGCTTAAGGGCACCCGGTGGGGTTTGCTGGTCTTGGTGCGAGTTGCGGAAATGGTCCAAGTTGCTGCGGCAAGATCGATCTCATCCCACGTAGCGAGCCTGGCTTCACCGCTACGAACTGCACACAGTGTCAGAAACTCGAAACAGAGGACCGTGGATTTCCACGCGTTGGTGGCTCGGATGGTGGCTAATGCCTGGGCGACTTCGCTGTGGTGAAGGGCTTTGAAATGTTGCGCCTTGGCGCTGTTGCTGCCCAATGCTGCTTTGATCCTCCGGTCGGCCGGGTTGTCCTCTCTGAAACCCTGAGCCACGGCCCAGCGCATGATGGCCGAGATGCGCTGCAGAACTCGCCGGGCTGTTTCCTCTTTGCGGTTCCAGATTGGAGCAAGGCAGGCCATCACATCGGCGCCTGTGATGTGGTTGACTGCCTTGTCACCCAGTTGGGGAAAGGCATAGGTTTCGAGTGTTGAGCGCCAGTGGTTCTCGGAGAGGCCTCCTGGCTTCCATTTGGGAGCGTGGAGCTGGATGACTCTCTCGGTGGCCTCTCGGAAGGTTGGCACTGTTGACTGGCCCGCGGTGGGGTCTCCTCCCTGGCGGGCGATCCTTCGGTATTCGAACGCTTTGGTTCGGGCTTCTCGGAGGGTGACGTATGGATATCCGCCGAGGCCGAGGTCGCGGCGTTTGCCTTCAATGGTGCCTCTCCATATCCATTGTTTTGATCCGGTTGACGTTACCCGCAGTATCAGACCGTGTTGATCACCGTATTTGCCGGGTTCTTTCAGCGAGCGGATCCGCTGGACGGTGAGTTTTGCCATTTGCCTGCCTTTCTTGAGCACCGCTGCAGGTAGGGAATTGAACTATTCTATCCCACATTATATCCCACACTTCGTTGAGACTACATGAAACTGCTGGGGAAGTCAAGAACTCTCCCAGACAGCCGGATGTCCGCACTCTCACCCTAGTAATATGGCCTTTTAGCTGGGATAACAAGACCATATGAAACCTTGCGAAACCGTCAGGGACCTTCTGGAAAGAAAAACGACGAAACTCGTGGCTGGTGGAGGTGACGGGATTTGAACCCGTGGCCTCTTCGTTGCGAACGAAGCGC
>JAPPKG010000428.1:0-3959 GCA_026914085.1 Caldilineaceae bacterium
GAGCACGAAAACCTTACCGTCGTGCAACGCCACACTGCGGGGATTGGTCAGTTCACCCGGACCCCTTCCCGCCTGCCCGATTTTCCGGATCAACCTGCCCTGTGAGTCCACCACCCAGATCGTGTGCTGCTGCCAGTCGGGCAGGTAGAAACTACCCTCGGCGTCCCGGGCCAGATCGGCGATTTCGCCAACGATTTCATCACCCAGATTGAGCGGAATCTCCGATTCCTTTTCGATAATGAATTCTTGTGCGGAAACATCAACACAAAATGCCCGGACGAGGTAAAAGAGCAATGTAAGTACTATATTTTTCATTGACATACCTCATTCACATTTCGAGGCTGGTTATTCTTGTAAATCCTACTCGCCCCCGACTAAACGGTAGACCACGATGTGCGGGTTGTCTTCGCCTTCGTCTACGGGCGCTGTATCGATCCCATAACACTCTTCGCCATCGGAATTGAAAAACACCATTGGCAGTTCGATGCCCGTCTGTACGATCGCTCCGTCATCTGTGAAGAGATCTCCAAACACTCCGGATTCGCCATCGGCGGTTTTCCCCGCTCTCTGTACGACGACATGACCACTTACCTTCAGCGGCCGGAACAACGGTGTAACGTTCATGGGCCCTGGACGGGACGGGGGCGCGTCGGGAAAGGGAAAGTAGCCGTCGGGTTCGGCAATGTAGGTGTGGAGAATCGTTCCATCCCAATCGAGCTGGTAGATCTCGTACCGCTTGACAGGAGAATATAGAATACGGCCTTCAGGCGTTTGGGAAACGTGATGGAAGTTAGTTCGCATGGGCATGATCGGTTTACCGCCCAAAACGATCTTGCCGATTTCGTAACCAAGCGTGCCGTTCGTTTCGTATACCGTGATGTTCGGTTCGTCCCATATGGAAGTAACCGCGATCTTACCCTCGTTCCCGGCCAGAATCCCGCTGGGTGGCAACAGATTCTCGATGCGAAAGTCCGAAAGGTGCGTCCCGTCCTTTGAGAAGATCGTGACACGGTTGTTTCCCGAATCAAGTACAGCGAGTTTCTCATCGGATAGGGCCACACCCAGGGGTCGATTAAGCTCACCTGGACCTGCGCCTTCCCTACCAATACGATGGGAAACCACCCCGGATGATTCGACTACCCAGATCGTGTGCTGCCTGTCGTCTGCCAGAATGAAACGGCCATCCGCGTCCAGGGCCAAATCCACGACGCGGCCGATGATGTCATCGTCAAGTTTCAGAACGATGCCGCGTCCTTTTTCAAACGTGTAATCCTGTGCATTGGCCTGACCAGACAGCGTGAGCAAAGAGCATGCAAAGGCAAGGGTGACAGCGTGTTTCATGTCGGATCCTCCTGACGAACACAGGTTCGAAGCGATACACTTGCGCCGGTTCACGATCCCGGTACCGGGAGTAGCTGCATCGATCACTTCAGCCAGAATCGCCGAGATGGGTTATCGGCCGTCCTCTTCCCTCAGCCGGTACACTACGATGTGCGGGTTGTCCTCACCTTCGTCTACGGGCGTTGTATCGATCCCATAACACTCGTCGCCATCGGAATAGAAAAACAACAGGGGGATTTCGATACCCGTCTGTACGATAGCTCCGTCTTCGGTGAATAGATCTCCAAACAGTCCGTATACACCGCTTGTGGCTTTCCCCTGTCTTTGGACGAGAACATGACCGCTGACATACAGGGGCCGGAACAACGGCGTAAAGGTAACCAGCTCTTGAGGAGGTACGTCAGGAAACGGACTATAACCGTCAGGGTCCGCACTGTATGTATTGCGTATCGAGCCATCCCAATCGAGGCGAAACACCTCGTATCTCTTGACCGTAGCATTGAGGATGAGGCCATCAGGCGCTTGCGACACATGATGAAAGTTCATTCGAATGGGCATGATCATCAGGCCACCGACGCCGGTATCGGGCGTGCCGAATTCACGTATAACTGTACCGGCCATGTCAAAAATCGTTAAATGTGGTTTGTCCGTTGCATAACTCACAGCGATCAAACCACCGCCGCCGATCAGCAGTCCGCTGGGTGGCAATACAGGGGCGATGCGGAAGTCCGACAGGTGCGTTCCGTCCTTTGTGAAGATCTTCACGCGGTTGTCGCCCGTATCGAGGACGACAACCTTATCCTCGAAAACGGCCACACTTCTTGGTTCCACCAACTCTCCAGGTCCGGTTCCTTCTCGACCCAAACGTCGGGAGATCAGACCCGACGACTCAGCTACCCAGATCGTTTGTTGCACGTAGTCTGCGAGAAAAAACCGGCCATCGGCGTCCATGACCATGTCCGAAACACCGCCGACTATGTCATCATCCATGAGCAGTGGGATATCACGCACCTTTTCAACGGTGTAGGTCTGTCCAATGGATTGACCTGCTGAAGCAAGTAAAAGGTATGCGATGGCGAAGGCCGCGATTTGTCTCATTGCATTACCTTCCTATTCGTGCTGACCAATTGGGAACGGTTTCCTGCGTAAGTGTATGGTTGGAAAATTGGCAGCCAGCGTATCCATATGGAAATCAGCAGCAAGCAAAGCCGCAGTGGATTATCAGTCCATCTCTTCCGTCAGCCGGAACACCACGATGTACGGATTGTCCGCTCCTTCATCCACGGGCGCGGTGTCGATACCATATAGGAGATCTCCATCGGCGGCATAGAACTGCATGGGGAGTTCGATCGCGAGCTGAACAGGTTCGCCGTCCATGGTGAAGAGGTCTCCGAAGTACCTCGTGGTGAATCTCGATCTATCGGGGATGCTGATCTTCCCCCACTGGGCGAGGACATAACCGCTGACTGCAAGTGGTCGATACATGGGTGTCCAGGTCTTCAGGACTTCCGGCAGGTCTATCATGATATTATTGCCTGGTGGTTTTTCAAATACGCCGAATCCGGGCGGGTTCGCATGGTATCTACTGAGTACGTTGCCGTTCCAGTCCATCCGGAGTACACTGTACCGCATGGGATTGGAAGTCAAAACCTGTCCGCCAGGTGCCGTTGTGATGTAGCGCCTGCCCAGGGGCAGGCCCCAGTTGTCCCCGGAATGATCGCCCCACTTCGCCTTCTCGTTTCCGTCTATTTCGTAAACTGTTACCAGGGTTGCGTCTCCTGGATTCTTCATGGCGACGTATCGGTTTCCGTCGCTCACAATGCCTCCTGCCCGACCGTCTATGCGGAAATTGTGCAGGATTCCGCCTTCTTCCGCAAAGACCGAGATCCTGGCATTGCCGGCATCAAGAACGAAAACCGTGCCATTCATGAAGGCCGTACCACTGGGGTTCATCAGGTCATCTGGTCCCGAGCCCTCCTGGCCGATACGACGGATTAGTTTGCCATTGCGTTCTACGAACCAGATCGTGTGTTGTTGCTCGTCGGCCAGGAAAAAACGTCCAGTATCGTCAATAGTCACGTCAACGATACGTCCAACGATCTCATCGCCCAGATCCAAAGGTATTTCGCCGGTTTTCTCTATGGCAATAGTCTGGGCCGAAACGCCTGAAACGGGTATCAAAGCCATCCAGGTAACAAGGACAGCAGTAACTAATTTCATGGGTCGATCTCCTAACTACCTTTCAATCAGCGATCAGATCCATCAACCAACCGATAAACCACGATATGCGGGTTGTCCTCCCCCTCATCCACGGGCGTCGTGTCGATGCCGTAGAGGAGATTGCCATCAGCAGCATAGAACTGCATGGGGAGTTCGATCGCGAGCTGAACAGGTTCGCCGTCCATGGTGAAGAGATCGCCGTGGTATCTGATGCCCCCGCCCTCTTCGATTTTTGTCTTCTTTCGTTGTGCGAGTATATGATCGAAGACGGCGAGTGGACGGAGAATGGGCGTCCAGGTCTCGATGTCTTTAGGTGTTAGAATTAAGGTATTAGGCGGATAGGAAAGCTTGCCGTAACCCGGGGAATCGGCCTCGTAAGTCGCGAGAACGGTTCCGTC
>JAPPKG010000451.1:0-3958 GCA_026914085.1 Caldilineaceae bacterium
CGAATAGGCCCGACCGCCCAACTGCAGTGGTCAGTGGTTAGTGGTCAGTGGTCAGAGACGGCGTTTCCCCTGCCTCAAAGTTGGTCGTGGAACGGTCATGGTTTAGTTGCTGCCAGAGGTGTGGGAGAACTCGCCCCCGTTTTGGGATGTAGCCCAGGCATGGGTCAGGCTTGACCGGGCGGGGGGTGCGGCATAGAATGATGCAAGAAGAGTCAATTTTGCATCAGAGGAGTTGGGGCTTTGAACCAGATCACGGTAAGAGGGTTTGACGACGAACTGAGCGCGAGGCTGCGGCGCCTGGCGAAGCGGGAGGGGATCTCTCTGAACCAGGCGGCGCTCAGGCTGCTGCGGCGAGGGGCCGGGCTGGCAGAAGGTGCAGACGGGGCGGATACGGTGGGCAGTTCATTTGACCGGCTGATAGGGAGCTGGACGCAGGCGGATGCGGATGAGATGGAGGCTGCGCTGGAGGATTTCGAGACCGTTGACGAGGCGGTTTGGCGATGAGGGTTCTGCTGGACTCCAACGCTTACTCTCTGCTCATGCGGGGACAGGAGGAGGTTGCGGGACTGGTGCGGAGGGCCGAGGAGGTGCTGTTTTCCGCGGTCGTGGTCGGCGAATTGATGTACGGTTTCCGGCGAGGCACGCACTTCGAGCGGAACGCGGCCGACCTACGCACATTTCTCGACAGCCCCTACTCGTCCTTTGTAGAGGTGGGACCGGTCACCGCGGACCGCTACGCCAGGATAGCGGCTGCATTGCGGGCGAAGGGCCGGCCGATTCCGACGAACGACGTGTGGATAGCGGCCCATGCGATGGAGACCGGTGCAGATCTGGTCTCGGCGGACGGTCATTTCGAGCATGTTGAGGGGATTGTCTGGGTGCGAGTGGCGGCAGATTGAGTGGAAGCGGGTACTGGGGGAAGGGCAGACAGCAGGGGCCAGGGGCTAGGGGTTAGGGGCGCTCGTTTCAGTTTGGGTCGGGGGCGGGGAAAGGCCTGGGGACTACGGGAACGGAGAGGCTGCAGGCCTGTTGGGGATGGTTCTCGCTCGGATGTATTGAATGGCAGAGCTAATCGATCCGCGAAGTCACGCGAAGGGGCGCGAAGAACGCCGAAGGCTACTGGGATTTTCCTTGCGTGAATGCGCGGTTCAGCCGCACTTTGCTCCTGCAGATCGTGTTCAGCCAAACGTCGACGAGCCCAAGACATAACCTTGCATTATGGTAACAATATTGTTACCATGTCGGCATGATCGAGCTCAGAGAATACGTAAACGACCGGGGGCGCAGTCCATTCGGTCGTTGGTTCGACGGTCTCGACGCCGGGGCAGCGGCAAGAGTGAGGACGTCCCTCGCCCGCATGGAGGCCGGCAACCTGTCCAACGTCAGAGGTGTTGGCAGCGGTGTGTTGGAGTGCCGCATAAACGTCGGTCCAGGCTACAGAGTTTATTTCGGACGAGACGGGGACAGATTGATCATCCTGCTCGGTGGCGGCACAAAAGCCCGCCAGCAGAGGGATATTGAAGACGCCCGTGAACTCTGGCAGGAGTACAGGCGTCGCAAGCAGCAGGAGGTGTGAAAGATGCCGCTCACCCGTGACTTCAAAGAGACCGTGCAAGTCCGCGCCGAACGCGACCCGGCATTTCGAGAAGCGTTGCTGAAGGAAGGCGTTGAGTGCCTGCTTGCAGGGGAGGTGGATACGGGCAAGATCGTGCTGCGAGATTACATCAACGCCACCATCGGATTCGAGGAGTTGGGCTCTCTCACGAACAAGCCGCCAAAGAGTCTGATGCGCATGTTCGGACCGTCCGGCAATCCCCACGCCCGCAACCTGTTCGAGGTCATCAGTTGCATTCAGCGGTATGAGGGAGTGCAGCTGGAAGTGAAGGCTGTTCGTTAGGCGGCAGGGTCCGGCTGAATTGAATGAACGATGAGATCCGCACCGGCCGGCGCGGGTGAGGCTGTCTTGGTCGCCGCGCTGTATGCCTGAGACAGTGACGCAGGGGCGCTGGAAGACGGCGCGGATGGCGGAGGTGTATACGTGGTCGGAGGAGGCGGTGCGGTCGGGGCGGTGGTTGGCGTAACTGCTCCTGGGGATGTTACGCGTTCTCATTTTCGAATTCGCGAATGCGCTCTACGACCTTTGCCAACCAATTCGTCAGTGCAGACAGCTCGGGTTCGCCCCAACTCCGGTCAGTGCGACACACAAGATTGTTGCCGCTGCCGGCAGGCTCAAACAGGCCCGTTTCCAGCGCATCGCTTCTCATTCCTTCCACCGCCTCCCGCGGGACGTTTGACTTCCTTAACACTAAGTCGAAGTCAGTGTAAATGTTCTGGTTGAACCGTGTCAGCGGCGGGTAGCCGTAGCAGACCGCGATCAGGTCCCTGCCGGATACCGCATTGAATGAGAACCCCTTTCTGCCCCACTTGATTCTCATTCCGCCCCGTTTTCCAAGGGCCAGGACTTCCTCGTAGACAGTTCTCCCATTCTCGTTAAGAGACTCGATGAATTCCAGTTCGTTGGTCTGGCTCTGACGCCTCTTGAACTCTGACGAGGCCTCCCTGTCATCGTTCTGGAGTTCGGCCGACCGGTCGGTGTCCTGCGGCGTTACATCCCGGCCCGGCATCACCCGCAACAGAACCTCGACCTGCTCGGGTTCCACCTGGAAAAACTCTCGAGAGGGGTTTACCCGGTATGGCTCGAAGGCCGCGTGCAGTGCGCGCTCAATCTCAGCGGCTTTCCTTTCCTCGATTTCGCGGGCGATGACGCAGTCAAAAGGAAACGGCAGACCCGTCGTGTACAGGGCTCCCATCCTTTGCAGAACATCCGGCCCGTCGGTCATGCCGATCTTCACGATTCCCGGCATCGCGGGATTGGTCAACACGTATACGATGTTGGGCATTGTCGCTTCTCCCTGTGGCGTGGCGGCGACCGGGACGCGACGGTTATCCGCCGCGTCACACCATTGCGTTGTCGGACTTTTTGCGGTCGTTCGCGATCGAGCGGCTCCGGTTCGACCGGCAGTTCCGAGATGCGCATTCTCAAGGCTTTGGCAATTCCGTCAAGGTCTTGTGTCCGGGCGTCCGTTCGCCCTTCTCCAGCAGCTTTGTGTGCGATAGTGTATTGTATTGGAGGATGGTTACGTTTGACTACGCGAGGCTGGTCGGGCAGACGCCTTGTCTGACCAGTGGAACTACAAACAGAAAACAGAGGGAAAACGGCATCCAGCTCGCCATAGGTCACAGTATAGCAGAAGCGCCGAGGCCGTGAGAGGCCCTACACGCGAAAGTACGCCGGAATTCAGGACGGTGGAAGGGCGCGCGGACAGTGTTTCATTCTATTCAAGGAGCTTGACAATCCGTTCTCTGGCGTCAGGGCGCAACTTAAAAGACCCGTCCGGGTGATAAAGGTAAAGGCCATAGATACCTGGGAAATCGCCAAGCTCCTTGTCATATGGGAAAATACCGATTAGTTTGCCCACGCAGATTACCCAAGTTCCCCTCTGACCTGCTCTGTGTTGCACCCACTTCATTACCCCACCCATTTCCTCTACCAATTCCCTCACTTCCTGATATGAACTTCGAGTCATCTTTCTTCCTTCCTTTGTCAATAGTCTCGATCAGTCTTGTGTAGAGTCGGCCCCGCTCGGCGCGATAAGACGCGCTCTGGCCGCACTCTCCAGCGCCGCGGCCAGGGTCGAGGGTTGTGCCCAAGGCCTCGAGTTTCTTCACCAGCGTTTGCGCAGCCGGCGGGCAGTATCGGCCCGCTCCTGCTCCAATCCCTGGGCGAGTTCGCCGAGTTGTCTCAGATAGGCCTGATCGACGTCCCCTTTCTGAAGTCGTTCGCCGAGCTGTTTCAGGTCTGCCAGAGGTTTGCCTGATCTTGTCCTGAGCAGGCTATCCAACATCAGTGCCTCCGAGGACTGGGACGCCAGACCCTGGTCGCCGGCGTCGACGAAGA
>JAPPKG010000596.1:0-3933 GCA_026914085.1 Caldilineaceae bacterium
TGGACCTCGTCGTTCTCGGCCCCCATCTCCTCGACAATATCCGTTTCTTCGCCGCGTCCGAAGTCGCCTGGGCCCACGCCCACGTCACCCAGGACGGCCGCGAGCTCACAATCGCCGACATCCATGAAGGCGACGAAGGCGTCGGCCCCATCGCCGGCAACGGCCTGGCCGCCTACTTCGTATTCCGCAACGGAGTCACCGCCCACTTCGACTCCTACCGCAGCGACGACACCGACACCCGCGAGCAGGTCAACTGGCTCGGCCTTGAAATCCACGGCTCCGCCGGCATCCTCTCCCTCCGCCTCGCCCCCCTTGGCGAGCTCTACCACTACCCCTACCGCCTCTGGCTCCCCGGCGACCGCGACGGCGCCTGGGAACGCATCACCCTGCCCGACTGGGACCTGAACGCTGACGGCCAACCCCGTTCCGTTTCCGAGAAATTTCAGCTGAACAACCGCGTATTCGTCGAAGAGTTGATCCGCGCCATCGAGGAAGACCGCCCCGTGACAGCCGTAACCAACGGCCGTGACGCCCGCGCCGTCCTCGAAATGATCATGGCCATCCACGAATCGCAGCGCCTGCGCGCCCGCGTCGACTTCCCGCTGCAGAATCGCGAGAATCCCTACGTTGTCTGGAGAAGTGAAGCGGAGCAGGAAAACCCGTAACCGGCACCAAGCGAACAACTGCCGGCATCTTCAATGGCGGCAAACAAGAGCAAACAAGGGGCTATCATGACCGTTACCAATCAATCTAATGACAAGGTCTACCGGGCCGGCATCATCGGCCTCACCGGCATCGGCCAGTCGCCGCCGCGCTACGACCTCTGGTCCACCCGCCACCCGCAGCCCCACTCGCACGCTTCCGCCTACGCCGCTCATCCCCGCGCCCAAGTGGTCGCCGTCTGCGAACTCGTGCCCGAGCTCCTGACCCAATACGAAAAAAACTGGGGCCCTGCCGCGCACTACAACGACTACCGCGCCATGCTGGAACGCGAAAACCTCGACATCCTCAGCGTCGTCACCTCAGACCACCTCCACGCCCAAATGGTCGTCGACGCCGCCGAGGCCGGCGTCCCCGCCATCTTCTGCGAAAAACCCCTCGCCACCACCCTTTCCGACGCCGACCGCATGTTGGCCGCCGTCGAAAAGAACGGCACCGTCATTTGCGTCGACCACGGCCGCCGCTGGGATCCCTTCTGGCGCCAGGCCCTCTCCATCATCGAAGAAGGCCGCATTGGCTCCCTCACCCGCATCAATGCCCATCTCGGCGGCGAACGCGCCATGCTCTTCCGCAACGGTACCCACCTCGTCGACACCGTCTGCATGTACGCCGACGCCGCGCCCGACTGGCTCATCGGCGGCATGGAGGAGGGCTACGAGGACCGCACCGAATACCTCGGCGACGGGGGCCACGACCCCAAAACCGATCCCGGCGCCTCCGCCTTCGTTTACTTCACCAACGGCGTCCGCGCCCACATCGAAGTCTCGCAGCGCACACTCGTCAACTTCGAGCTCGACCTCCTCTGCACCAACGGCCGCATCCGCATCAGCAACACCGAAGCCCTTGTCTACCTGACCTCGGCGGAGCGCCCGTACGAGGTTACCAGCCGCCAGCTCGGCGGCTCTGTGGACTACCGCAGCGCCATGGTCAACGCCGTCGACGAGCTGATCCACCTCATCGAAAACGGCGGCGAAAGCATCTCCAGCGGCCGCCGCGCCCTCCACAGCCTCGAAATCATGATCGCCATCATGCGCTCCCAGGCCCAGGGCGTCGAAAAAATCCACTGGCCCCTAGCGCGAGACTAACTCCCGCACCGCCACTATCTGCTAGGGCCCGTTGACATTTCCACCAGCTACCCCTACCGTAGGGGCACCCCTTGTGGGTGCCCTCCTCCGGGCACTTCGCGTGACTTCGCGGACCAATGAAAGGTGTTCTCCGCGTCCTCCGCGGACAAAAATCTGTTTTTCGCGGCCCTTTGTGGCCCTTTGTGGATAAAAAGGTGTTCTTCGCGACCCTTCGCGTGACTTCGCGGATCGATTGGTTTTGTTTCCCACAACCCCAAAACGTCAACGAATCCTAAGAACTACAAACCACTGCCATCCCCCACCTCCTCCGCAAACCCCCGCGCCTGCCCCACCATATCCACCTCAACCATCTGGTTCCACGCCGACATCAGCCGCCGCGTAACCGGCCCCGGTTCACCCGTACCCACGTCATGTCCGTTAAAGCGCGTCGCCGGCATGATCGTGAACGGCGTCGAAGTGAAAAACGCCTCATCCGCCGTCATCACGTCATACGGCTCCAGATTGCACTCCCGACAAGACAATCCCAGGCTCTCTGCCAGCTCCAGCACCGCCTGCCGCGTCACCCCCCGCAGTATATTGCGCGGCTCAGCCGTCAGCAGACCGCCGTCCTTCACCACAAAAAAGTTCGACCCCGTCCCCTCCGTCAGGAACCCGTCCTCATCCGTCAGCAGGGCCCACGCCTCCGGGTCCACCTTCTGCGCCTGCAAGTTGGCCATCTGATAGTAGATCCGGCTGCGATTCTTGATCTTCGGATCGATCAGCCGCGACGGCACCGAACGCTGCGCCGGGACCACCGCATGTACGCCCGTCTCATACGCCTCAGCGAATGCGGCCAGGTGCCACGTCAACGGCCAGCAGTTGATCGTAACCTTCGGCCCCACCTCTCCCGCGAAGACCGTCTTATATAGCCCCATCGGCCCGCGCGACACGTTGTGAACGATCTGAAAGTCCCTGCCGTCCTCAAAACTGGGCCGGTTCCTCTCAATCGTTTCCAGCGTCGCTGCCTCCATCTCCTCCGCCGTCAAACCGCAGTCGATCTCCAGCGTCCGCAGCCCCACATACAGCCTCTCTATATGCTCCCACAGGCGGAACGGCTGCCCGTTAAACGTACGCGTCGTCTCAAATATCACGTCGCCGTACATGAGCGCAGAGTCGAAAATCGAAAACCCCGCCTCGCTTTCGGGAACGAACGATCCGCTGACGTAAACTGTGCGTTGGCTGGTCATAGTACGCCTCCCCTGGCACTGGTTCTTGGCACCCGGCCCATGTAAAATTCCTATTGGAAACAGACTGCAAATGATTGTACACTTGACCCTGTACTCCTGTCTATCGACATAGTGTCACCACCCAAAGGAAACCCACGTGACAAAGGGAAAACGCTTGGTCCTCACCCCTGCGGGCCAGATTGAAATCGAAGAGTTCGAGGTGCCTGTCCCCGCGTCCAATCAACTGCTCGTACGCACTAGCCTCACCCAGGTCAGCGCCGGCTCCGAAATGAACGGCATCCGCGCCCGCCGCAACGCCAGCCCCGCCGAGCAGGCCGCATTCAAGCCCGCAGGACTCGGCTACACCGCCATCGGCGTCGTCGAGGCCGCCGGCAGCGAGATAAAGAAAGTCGCCGTCGGCGACCGCGTCCTCTGCAGCGGCAACCACTCCACCCACTGGCTCGTGACGCCCGAGCTCGAAGCCAGCGAAGTCGTCATCCCCCAACAGTACAACGTTCAAAAACTGCCCGATGATCTCACCGACGTCGAGATCGCATTCTGCGTTCTCGGTGACGTGGCCCTCCACGGCGTGCGCCGCGCCCAGATCCAGATCGGCGAATCGGTCGCAGTCCACGGCCTCGGCGTCGTCGGCCTGCTCGCCCTTCAGCTCTGCCGCCTCGTCGGCGCCCAACCCCTCATCGGCGTCGATCTCGTCGAGCAGCGCCTGGACCTCGCCCGCCAGCTCGGTGCTTCCCATCTCGTCAACGCTGGCAGCCACGACGTGATCGAAGAAATCCACTCCCACACACAGCTGCCCTGGCGCTGGCGCGGCGCTCTTCCCAACAAGCCGCAGGGCAGCGGCGCCGAAGTCCAGCTCCACTGCACCTCCTACATCGGCAACTACCCCACCATGATCAAAGCCG
>JAPPKG010000006.1:0-3933 GCA_026914085.1 Caldilineaceae bacterium
CAGTACCCGTTTGAGATTCGCAACCGTCAGCGGATCGCGGAGATTCACAAGGCTTTGGACGCAGCCAGCGCGGACGCAGTGGCAACACAGGTGGCGTCGATAGACCAGCGGTTGCAGAGTATGCTGACGAGCGGCGACTTCATTTGGGAGTCATCGGTTGCGCATGTCTACCCGAGCCAGGAGTATTGGTATCTTTATGGTTTGCCGGCCGGACCGGATCCATGACGTTTTAAGGAGTTTGGCGGTTTTGGCGTCCTGGTCTCAGGCCAGTTTGGGCATGAGGTGGATGGTCACTTCGTTGCGGTTGTGAAAGAGCTGGCGCATGTGCAGGATGGTGTAGCATTCGCGCAGAATGGTGCAGGCAGGCTCGAGTGCCGCGGCGGTCTTGCCGAGCTTGAGCGTCATCAGGGCTTCGGCGTGGGGATAAAGGAAGTCGGAGAAGGCGTTCATCAGATTCGCTGAGGCACGCGCATCCATGCGCATGTCGTTGACAAGGAGGTCGAAAGCGTCAGGCCCTTCACGCAGATAGGCTTCGGCGGTCATCTTTTTGTGGCGCACGCCGCGGTCGGCGACGAGGAGAGGATGCAGCTCGGCAGGGTCGACGGCGGTTACGAACTGCCCATTCTGACGCAGGACACGAGTCCATCCTCCCGGCGCGGCGCCGAGGTCGAGGGCGACGCCGCCGGCGGGCAGGTCGATGCGAAAAGCCTCCAAGGCCTCCAGCATTTTGAACTCGGCGCGGCTTACTTGCTCCTTTTCGCGGCGGAAGCGGCGCACGCCTCCGGCCCAGTCGGATATGTTGTGGGAAGCGAGCGAGAGACCCAAGAAGGCCAGTTGCCCATCGCCCTGGGCGGCTGGCTTTTCCAGTTCCAGACCCCGGTTGGCGGCTGCGCAGACAACTGACAGAATCTGAAAAGGCTGCTTAACGTCCAGAGGGGAGCTGGCGGCGCGGGCGAGGGCGGCGGAGACGGCCCGGTTGACGTCGAAGGGCTTGTAGGGAAGGTCGAGGAGGATGCGGCTCTGGACGGAGAAGCTGACGTCGGGGTCGAGCAGGTCGGCGTACTCGTCTACGGCGGCATCGCTGAGGCGGGAGAGGTCTCTGGGCGTGGCGACGAGGGGATAGGTGAGGTCGACGGGGCAGATGTGGCGTACGAAAACAGGGGGATCATCGATCCATGTTTCGGCCAGACCCCAGAAGCCTTCGTCGCAGTCAAGGAGGTAGACGCTGGGGGCGAGTTCGTCGAGCGTTTGGCCGTTACGGCTGTCGCGGCGGAACTCCTCGAGGGCGAGGTGCATGAAGCCGGGGTCTGCAGAGAGGAGCAGCTGCGGCATCTCAGCCCACCGAGGCGTGGATGGCAGCGGCGATATTCCGGGCGCGTTGGGGCGCGTCGCCCACATAGGCGGATGCCTGCAACAGGCTGTGGGTGCGCTGCGGCGGTATCAGGTCGGTGATGCGCGGGTCCGCCATCAGATTGTCGACCAGGGGATTGGGCTTACCTTCCTGCAGGGCTTTCCAGGCCACCAGGCTCTGTTCGCGGATCAGCTCGTGGAGATCCTGGCGGTCGCCGCCGGCCTTGACCGCTTCCATGAGCAGGCGTTCGGTGGCGGCGAAGACGCCGTAGTCGCGCAGGTTGCGGGCGGTAGGACCGGGCCATACGGTCATGCCTTCGAAGAGACGCTGGCAGCGAATCAGGACCTCATCGGTCAGAAGGAAGGCTTCGGGCAGGTAGAGGCGCCGGTTGGCGGAGTCGTCGAGCGTGCGCTCAAGCAGATTGAGTGCGCTGTTGTCCCAGGCGATGCGGGGCAGGGCCGCGACCTGGCGCGTGAGGCTGTCGATGTTTTCGGCGGCGATGGGGTTGCGCTTGAAAGGCATGGCACTGGACCCGACCTGTTTGGAGCCAAAAGGTTCGCTCCATTCGCCGAAGGGGGGCGATTGGAGGATTCGGAGGTCGAAGGCGAACTTGTGGAGGCTGGCGCAGAGCCCGGCGAGGGCGTTGACGACGAGCCAGTCCTGCTTGCGGGGGTAGGTCTGGGTGGCGGCCTCGTAAGCGGGCAGGTCCAGTTTCGACATCACGCGTTCTTCGAGCTGGCGGGGCGTGAACTCGCTGTCTGAGAGAAGCTGGTCGTAGCTGGCGCTGGTACCGACCGCGCCTTTGATCCCTTTGCCGCGGATATTGTTGCGGACGCGCTGCAGTTCTTCGAGGTCGGCGAGCAGGTCCTGGCCGTGCTGGGCGAAGCGGTAGCCGACGGTGGTGGGTTCGGCGGGCTGGATGTGGGTGAAGGCGATGGCGGGGGTGTCGGCTTCTTCGGCGATGCGCGCGGCCAGTGTGGCAAGAGAGCGCTTGAGTCGTTCGATAATCTGGTCGAGGGCCGTACGCAGGCGCAGGGCATCTACGTTGTCGAGCACGTCCATCGACGTGGCGCCGAGGTGGATGATGGGGCCGCCGGTGGGGCACTGCTCGGCGTAGGTATGGATCTCGGCCATGAGATCGTGACCGATCTCTTCTTCGATCTGCTGGGCGCGTTCAATGTCGATGTGGTCCTGGCGCGCGCGCAGGTCGGCCACCTGCATGTCTGTGACCAGACCGGCCTCGTATTGGGCCTCTGCCAGCGCGACCCAGACGCGGCGCATGAGTCTGCGTTTTTCGGTCTCGCTCCATGTCCTGCGCATGGTCTCGCTGCCGTAGCGCCAGGTCAGGGGGGAGAGGTAGGACTCGTGGGTGAATGTGGTCATGGGCGGTAAGGTGAGGAGAGAGCGGCGAGGAGTGAGGAGTGGGAGGATGAGTGCGCGCTGTTGTCGCTCAATTCCAACTCTCCGGTTCTCACTCAGCTGGCCTCGGAAGGATCCAATTGATCCAAGAATTCAGTTATGTCTCGGTGCAGTAAACTGTGCGCCTGGCGTGAAAGTTGGAGATTGGACTCAAGCAGAACGGGATCAATGGTCGTAGCATAAGCATGACGGAAAAAGTAATGGAAACCGCGCAACGCGTCGAGGAGTGCGAAAGTTTCTTTAGTCAGAGGGGCCGGACGCACGCCAGGTATGGGTTGGGTCATGCGCAGGAGAAGTGCGGATTTCCAGTGAATTGCATCGCTGATCTGGTACTCAAAGTGGGCAGCGAGCACGCGGAGTAGGGCCTTGATGGCACTGTACGAATTGTGAATCTGATAGGCCACGCTCTCTACCTGTATCAGACCGGCGTCATCGGATTTGAAGCCTCGCGCCCTGTCATCGATCTTTGCACAAACCTCGTCGATGACAGCGAGCTGAACTTCTACATCAGTTTTCAGGACCAGAAAACTCTTTGCATCCACGGTACTTTCTCTCGACGGATGAAGTCGGTGAGTCGAATGAAGGAGCGGATACCGAATCCTCTAGCGAACTCATCCTGCGGCCCTACGGCTTGCCTGGAGAAACGCATCCACCATCTCGATGACCTTCAAAACGCCTGCACCTTCCGATATTATCACTTTTTGAGGTGCACTTTCCAAATGTCTGCTGAAAGTGGTCGGTAGATTCAGGTGCGAGAAAGCTCATATGCTTTGCTACGCGCCAGTGCCTAGAGCAATTCGTGGCCCGGGAATTCTTGAATTCCTCTCTTCGCGGACTATCTGGACTGCCGTGCGCGAGAAAGCAAGCCACCTCCACAGGCGCCTAAGGCCTGTAGCGGCCGGCCTGCATTTCGAACAGTTCGGCATAGCGGCCGCCTAGCGATATCAAGTCATCGTGGCTGCCGGATTCGGTGATGTGGCCCTCTTCGAGCACCAGGATGTGGTCGGCCATACGCACGGTGGAGAAGCGGTGGCTGATTATCAGGGCAGTCTTGCCAGCGACGAGTTGGCGGAAGCGTTCAAACAGGCGGAATTCGGCCTCGGCGTCAAGCGCGGCGGTCGGCTCGTCGAGGATCACCAGTGCGGCGTCGCGCACGAAGGCTC
>JAPPKG010000112.1:0-3925 GCA_026914085.1 Caldilineaceae bacterium
ACAACCGGGGTACGGCTGGCGCAGCCGTGGGCGCGGCTCTCCAACGAGCAGTCGTGGCAGTTCGAACTGATCGATCTGACTCATTTCCGGGGACGCACGCTGCGCGTCGAATTCGGCGTGCATAATGACGGCGGCGGCGGCCGCACCGCGCTCTACCTGGACGAGGTGAGCCTGCTGGCGTGTGAACCGGACGCGACGCCGTTTGTGACGCCGCCGGCGACCGCGGCGCCCCCGCCCAGCGGTACACCACCGCCGGCCGCCACGCCGCAACCGGTGACGACGCCTGTGCCGGGGGGCTGTGTCGCGAGCGATTCGCTGACCAACGGCGACTTCGAAAGCGTGCTGGACGGCTTTTCCAACTGGGCCGTGGGCGAGTCGCCGAACCCTCCAGTTCTCGCCAACCAACCGTCCGGGGGGGCCTTGTCATTGCGGCTGGGCAACCCGCCGGGAAGCGGCACGCAGAACATCCAGTCCTATTCCTCGGTGCGGCAGCTGATCCAGCTGCCGGCGGGCGCGTCGAGCGCGTCGTTGCGCTGGAACCATCTTTCGCGCAGCCAGGAGCCGGCGACGCTGAGCCCGGCGCTGGCGTCCGACCGCCAGGAGCTGATCCTGCTGACACCGTCTCTGGCGACCGAGGCGATCCTCTATCGCAACCGGGCGGAGAACGCGGCCTGGGAGACGATGACGGTCGATCTGACCCCCTACCTGGACGGGTCGTACTATCTCTATTTCAATGTCTTTAACGACGGCAATGGCAGGCGCACGTGGATGTTCCTGGACGACGTGCAGCTGCTGGTCTGCTACGGGAACGCGGCCGCGCCAAACGCGGGCGGCGCGTCCAATACGCAACCGCCGGGCTCGCCGGCCCCCGCCGCAACCAGTGCGCCGCCAGAGGAGAGCGCGCCCGCGCAGCCCGGTTCCGGCCCACAGACTCCGGCTGCGGAAAGCACACCTGAAGTGGAGGCGAGCGCGACGCCGGCACTGGCCGCGCGCGGCACGATGATCGCGGTCGGCGTGTCAACGCCTTCATCGATCATCCAACGGTCCAGTCCATCGGCGGCGCCGGCGCAGGTCGTGGACGTAACCGTGTGGCAGCGGTTCGTGCGCATCTCGCAGACTGCGCAGGGGCAGACGTTTGTCTTCCTTCTGCTGATCGTTCTCGTCGCCATCGGTTATCTGCGATTTCGCGGGAGCGGAGGTCCTCCACCGTAGAGGCCGGCGCCCACTTTCCAGTCCCCGCGCCGGTCACTTGGGTTTGTCGAATCCCCACCAATTGGACTAGAATGGCCGTGCTCACTACGATATTCGTAGTGGAATGCGCGGATCATATAGCGTCCCTCAATACCAGAAGACAAGGTTCAGACAAGCAGATAGAGGAGCTTATGCTTATCACGAAATCCCCGGCGCCGGACGTGCCTGCGGTGGCGCGCCGGTTGCGGCGCGACGGCCACCACAGAGACGGCGTTGCCCCAGGGGAGGAAGCGTCTGCGCAGGATGCAGACCGCGATGCAGTCCCACCATGTTCGCTTAACGTAACCATTTATGGTCCAACCACCTATCCCAATGGTTTCAGCGCGCTGGCGGCGGGATGGAACGATCTGCTGGCCCGCAGCCGCTACGACACTTTTTTCCTGACGCACGAATGGCAGTCGGTCTGGTGGCAGCAGTTGGGGGCGGGCGATCTGTGGATACTGGCGTTTTATCGAGGAGAGAGTGAAGATCCGGCTGACCTTTCACACTCCACTCCCGATTCGTCCGGGCTGGTTGGGATAGCGCCCTTCTATCTGAGTGAACACAAGGAGGGCGAATGGGCGGGGAAGCGCAGTCTGAAACTGGTTGGCTGTGTGGAGGTGAGCGACTTCCTGGACATCATCATCGCCGCCGGCTGGGAGAAGGAGGTCTACTACTGTCTGCTGGACTGGCTGCAGAGCGAGGAGGCGCCGGCGTGGGACTATCTGGACCTGTGCAATCTGCCGGAGGACAGTCTGAGCTACAAGGCGCTGCCCTCGATTTTCCGGAACGCGGGTCTGCGGGTGGAGGTCGACCAGGAGGATGTGGCGCCGCACGTGCATCTCCCGGCCCGCTATGAAAACTATCTGATGCAGATCGACAAGAAGCAGCGCCACGAGATTCGCCGCAAGCAGCGCCGGGTGGAACGGGAGCTGGATGTCGGCTTTACGTTGATCCAGTCGATGGACGAGTTGCAGGGGGCGATGGATGAGTTCCTGCGTTTGCAGCGTATGAGCCGCCCGGACAAGGAGTCGTTCATGACGCCGCACATGGAACGCTTTTTCCGCGTCATGGCGGGCCGCATGCTCGAAACGGGGCATCTCCATCTCAGTTTTCTCTCTCTGAACGGTGAGAACGCGGCAGCGCTGTTGGCGTTCGAATACAAGAAGGAGCTGCTGCTTTACAATTCCGGCTACGATACTGAAAAGTGGGCCGGATACAGCCCCGGTTGGGTGTTGCTGGGCTATGTGATCCAACACGCGATCGCGCGCGGCATCGAGGTATTCGACTTTCTGCAGGGCGACGAGGAGTACAAGTACCGCTTCGGCGGCCACGACTACCGGGTCATGCGTACTTTGATCATGAATGAGCCGGTGGAAGGAGCAGAACGGGCGCCGGCGGGCGGGAAGATAGGCACGGCGGCTCCGGCTTGACGGGGCGCGGCTGTGCAGGGATGGAGTGATGGCAGAGAACGGATCAGTTCCAATCAGTGACGGCAGCGACCAGAACGGGACGGGTTCGGGGCCGGACGCGGAGCCGCAGACGGAGCCTCCTCCCCGACAACCGCGTGCCGAGCGTGCGGACGCCTTCACCTTCTCCTCGTGGCTGCTGGAAGGGATGGCCGGATTGTGTGAGGAGCTGCGGCATAACGATCTGGGTCTGCCGCCGGAGTTCTGGACGCATGCCTACGCGGCGCGGCGGGAGGGGCTGCTGGCCTGCCGTGCGCTGGTCGACGCGGCGCTGGCGCGCTGCGAGGCGGATGCGGCGCGGCAGAAAGAAAAACCCGGCAGCCAGCGCGGCCGGGTTGAAATCGATTGAAACTTCAGCGGCTCGCGGCTGCTTACCCCCTCTAGGAAAGAGCCTCCTCCTCTGTCACAATCCGTTGCCTGCTTGGCTTTGGCGGAGCCGGGTCGATCGCGGCCGGCGCCTCGCCCGCTTCGTGCATAAGGCGGAGCAGCCGCTCCTGCAGCACGTCGGCGGCGCGGCGATGGGACTCCAGGCCGACGAGATTGGTCAGCTCGTACGGGTCCGCCTGCAGATCGTACAGATACTGCTCTTCGTAACGGTCAGAGCTAGCATCTTTTCGGCCATCCTTGTCCGGCGCGGTGACGCAGTATTTCCAGCGCTGCGTGCGCACCGCCCGCCCCACCTGGGATTCGCTGATCTGAATCAAGGCATCCTGCGGCCAGTCGGAGGACTGGCGGCTGACAAGCGGTACCAGTGAACGGCCCTGCATCTGCTGCGGCAGTTCGAGGCCGGCTGCGTCCAGGAGTGTCGGCGGCAGGTCGACCAGGCTGACGATCTCGCGCACTTCGCCGCCGCCGAAGAAGCCGGGGCCGGTTATAGCGGTGGGCAGGCGCACTGACGCTTCATGGCAGGAGCGTTTGTATTCGTCGTTGCGCGTCTTGAAATGGCAGCCGTGGTCGGTCGTGTAGAGGACGATTGTGTTCTCGTCCAGCCCCAGGCTCTTCAGGGCGTCGAGCAGGCGGCCCAACGCCTCGTCCAGCCGCTTGATCATGCCCCAATAGCCGCCCAGATGCTGTTGGGAGGAGCCGCCCAGGGCGAGCAGGTCCGGCGGCGTCCAGCGGCCGGCGTAGCGTTCGCGGTAGCCGTCGGGCGGGGGATAGTCGTCAAGATGGTTCTGATGATGCGGCTCGATATAGGAGAGGAAGAGAAAGAACGGGTCCTGCTGGTG